>CAYRNB010000102.1:0-9552 GCA_964425315.1 uncultured Rhodoblastus sp. | reverse complement strand
AAAAATATGCCCGTTAGATCAAGGCGCTTGCCCTGCCCTAACGGGCTTTTTCATTGCGCCCTCCCAACAGCGAAAACGGCTCTATTTCGCCCCTTTCTCGAGGAACTGAACAGCCGCCGCAAGCTGGTGATCCTTCGCAGCGTCAAGCGGGACATAGCCGGAGGAACAGGTTTCCGCCTCCCCCTCCGTCTTCGGATGGGCGGCGAGCACGGCTTTGCAGCGCCCGGTTTCCTTTCGGCTCATGTCGGCGGGCGCTTTTTCCCGCACGACCATGTCAGGCTCGACGCCCCTGCCCTCGATGGCTTTGCCCGACGGCGTGAAATAGCGCGAAGTCGTCAGCCGCAAGGCGCCCTCGCCATTTCCAAGCTGAATGATCGTCTGATGGGTTCCGTAGCCGAAGGAGCGGATTCCGACGACGGTCGCCTTTTTGTGATCCTGCAGCGCGCCCGCGACGACCTCCGCGCCGCCCACCGTGCCGCCGTTGATCAGGACGACGGTCGGCCGTCCTTGCGACAGGTAGCCGGAAAGCCGGGCGCTGTAGCGCTGGATCGCGTCGCCCGCGCGCCCGCGGGCCGAGACAATTTCGCCGTGCGCGAGAAAGGCATTGGCCACATTGGCTGAATCCTCCAGCGAGCCGCCAGATATGTTGCGCAGATCGAGGACATAGCCTTTGAATTTGCCCGGTCCGATCTCCCTCGACAGCTGTTGGATCGCGTCTTTCACCTCGCCGCCGGTCCGCGCGGTAAACTGCGTGAGGCGGATATAGCCGATTTCGTCGTCGACCTTATGGAACAGGACCGACTTAGGCTTGATCCGCGCCCGGGTCAGCGTGAATTCCAGATTTTTCCGGGACGGTCCACGGAAGAGGACAAGCTTGACCCGCGCGCCGGCATGGCCGCGCAATTTGCTCTCGACCTCGTCGAGAGAAAGCCCGGATACGCTCGCGCCGTCGATTTCCACGACCATATCCCCGGGAGATATGCCGGCGCGGGAGGCTGGCGTGTCGGCCATCACGCCAACCACCTCGGTGAGACCGACATTTTGGGCAAGCTGCAAGCCGACGCCGCCGAAGGCGCTGCGAGCCCTCGCTTTCATATTCCGAAAAGTCTTCGGGTCGATATAGGAGGAATGCGGATTGAGCGAAGCGAGCATGCCGCGCACGGCCGCCAAGATCATTTTGTGGGGGTCCGGCGCCTCGACATATTTCGCCGACGCCACATCGAAGGCCATTCCGAAAGTTTGGACCGCCCTGTAGGCGCGCACGGACCGCGCCGCGGCGTCGACGTCGGACAGTTGCATCGCCCCGCAGGCGACGCCGGCGCCAATGATGGCCCCAATCGTCAGTTCGCGTGGATAATGATTGCCCACGACGCGTTCCTGTCCAAAACCATTCTGGAACGAGCACTTGAACGCCGACAATGTCGCTCATTCCTGAAAAAGCGTCAAATTTTCAGCATGCTGAACCGGCGCGCGCGACTCCCGACACGCCTCCCGCTTTTTCCCGGCTTCGCCCGATTCCGTCGCGGCCACAAGAGCGCGGCGTCCGGGTTGACCCAGATGCATTGCTCGTTGAATTCGAATTTGTTTATACACGTATTTTGATAGTTAACTTTGTACATAGGGCGCGGAGGCGGCCTGAATGCTCTATTAATGTTACCATTTGCATGTTAAATATTACCGCAATGCTATTGTTCACCGCGTCGGAAATGATTCGCGCGGCGCGCCCGGCGCGCTTCCGCCACGCCTATGTTTTGCCGCGATTTGCCTCGCGACAGCGTTGAAAAATTTACCGAAGTTAATGAGTCCCCTGGTACGACGAAGGATTCACCGTTTCCAATTTTTTTAATGATCTCGAATGTTAGGACTTGACATATCCGACACCGCTCTCATAGCATCGTCAAAACATTATCTGAGAATATGTTAGCAAGACAATAAAATTAACTATTCTCGGAGCGCTTGGGGAGGTTGTGCATGGAATTAACCAAGTCAATCGCTGTAATCATTTCGTTTGCGGACATGGCGCCGCAATCTTGACGTCGTTTGCCGACGCACGGGTTTGTATCTGCGCCGTCAGAGCATATCGCCCGACAAACGGTGCGCCTTTTGGACGTTTAAATGCCTGAAAAGGGAATGCCGGAGCGGTGTTTGTAGTCGCAAAGAAGGTTGAACGCTCTTGCACTTTCCGCCGCGGCGTCGACGAGTCGCCAACGACGCGCGGCATGACAACTACCTCCCGCAGCCCTTGCCTGCTGCGTGAGCTCTTCCATCACTAAGTCTCCGCGCTTCGCCGCGGAGGACGAACTTCGGCCAGTTCTTACCTGGCAGGGGAGTGAACGCGTTTGGCTCCGTCGGAGCGCGCGGGAGGAATTGCGTCTCTTGCAAGAAACTGAGCAATACGAGGGAAACTCCAATGGCGGCTTTGTTCTCTGATGATTGGATGGTCGATTTCGGCAACGCCTGGAACGACGAGAAGGATCTTGGCGACGCGCTCGCCAAGATCGGGTTCAATTCGACGATCGGCTACGGCTTCGACGGCGAGGATAAGCCGCGCGGGGTCCTGAAGGTCGAAAACGGCTACGTGGTCGAAGCCGGCGCCTATAACGGGCAACCGCTGAACTGGGACCTGCGCGCCAGCCCCGCCGACTGGGAAAAATGGTGCTCCAGCGGCATCGGCATGATGGGACTCGGCATCGCCTATACCTCGGGCAAGATCAAGTTCAAGGTCGGCGACTATGGCGCGATGATCAAGAATCCCGCCATGGCCGGCCCGTTCATCAAGAGCTTCAGCGTAATGGGAACTGTTCCGCGCAGTTAACGCGGGTGCGTGCGTCAAGGGTCCAACCCTATGTTGTCGAGTTTGTTGAAAGCTTTCGCGTTCTTTCTAGCGGCGGTCGCCGGCGGCCTCATGGTGCTTTGGCTGGGCGGCCGTCCGCAGCCGAGAGAGGTCGCGCCGCCGGCCGCCGTCAGCGACGGATTTTATACGCCGCAGGCGCCGGTGGTCGGGGTCACGGAAATGCCCTCGGCCTCCCGTTACAAACTGGGCGGCTATGTCGAGGCGCGCGACGTCATCCATTTGACCGCGCAGCAGCCCGGCCGCGTCACCTACGTCGCTGGAGAGGAAGGCGACCAAGTCGCCGCCAATAGCGTCGTGGTCGCCCTCGACGACGACGCCCTGCGGCCAAAATATCGTTCCGCCTGGGCGGGCATGGCCAGCCAGATGGCCGCCCAGGAGAACGCCCAGACCCAGCTCTATCATTCGCTTTACGGCAAGCAAAAGCCGACCCTGGGCGGTCCGGCCTATCAAGCCTATGAGCGCATGACGACGCCATTTTACAACATGATGCAGCCCTTCTTCGGCGGCGGGCCGCCGATGCAGACGCAGGAGCAGGCGCAGCGCGGCTACCCGGCCATCAACAATGCGCGCGCCGCCTATGAACGCGAAATGGCGAATCTGGCGATCCAGCAGGGGCGGATCGACTCGCTCGACCAGGTTCTGCGCGACCGTCGCGCCGTCGCGCCGTATAACTCGGTCATCATCAAGCGCTATGTGCGCGTCGGCGATATCGTTCAGCCAGGCCAGCCGCTGGTCGATCTCGCCGATCCCAACCAGCTTGACCTTCGCGTCGAAATTCCCGCCGATCTGGCGATCCATTTGAGAATTGGCGAGGCGCTCCCGGTCAGCGTCGCCAATTCCAATGTCTGGGCCGTCGTGTCGCAGATCTTCCCCACGGCCAATGCGGTCGATCACACGGTGACGGTCAAGGCCTCGCTGCCGCCGGGCGTTCCCGCGGCGCCGGGCATGTACGGAGTCGCCTGGGTTCCGCAACCGGGCGGCGGCGGCGAATCGGCGACAGCGCCGGCCGTGCCCAACACCGCCATCGCCTATCGCGGCTCGCTGCCGGTCGCCTTCGTCGTCAATGGCGACGGCAAGGTCGAGATGCGGATTCTGCGCCTGGGCGAGGTTTCGGGCGGCAGAACGGCGGTGCTTTCAGGACTGCAAGCGGGCGAACGCGTCGTGGCCCATCCTGCGTCCGATCTTAAATCCGGAGATTCAATCTTCGGGCCGAGACGCTGAGTCGGAGAGGAAGGAAGTGACCGAATCCTCTCCCCAGAACGCCGCCGCGCATCCGTCAACGACTGGTTCTCTCGGCATAGCCGGCCACGTCGCGCGCGCCTTTATCGAATCTCCCCTGACACCGCTTCTGCTGATCGCCTTTTTCATCATCGGCCTGCTCGGCATGATGGTTACGCCGCGCGAGGAAGACCCGCAGATTTCCGTGCCGATGGTCGATATTTTCGTCGCCTATCCCGGCGCCTCGGCCACCGAAGTGTCCAATCTGATCTCCGAGCCGCTTGAGCGGCTGATGTCCGAGCTTTCGGGCGTCAAGCACGTCTATTCGATGTCGCGCGAGGGCATGTCGGTCGTCACCGTACGCTTCAAGGTCGGCGAGGAGATGGGGCCCTCGCTGGTCAAGCTCTATAACCAGCTTTATTCCCATATGGACGCCATCCCCAAGGGCGTCATGCAGCCGCTGGTCAAGCCGAAAAGCATCGACGACGTCCCCGTGGTGACGGTGACCTTGAGCTCCGGCACGCTTGGTCTCGTGCAGTTGCGCAAGCTCGGACTCGACGTCCTGCAGCGGTTCAAGTCGCTGCCGAACACCGGCCAGGGCTTTGTCGTCGGCGGCAGTCAGGAGCAGATCCGCGTCGACGTCGATCTGCCGCGGCTCGCCGCGCATGGCGTCACGCTCGGCCAGGTCGCGCACGTCATTTCGTCCGCCAACCAGCGCCTGCCGGCCGGCGATATCGTCGAGGGCGACAAATGGTTCAACGTCTATAGCGGCGAATTTCTGACCAATGTGAACGACGTCGGCAATCTGGTCATCGCCGTCAGCAAGGACCGGCCGGTTTTCCTGCGCGACGTGGCCACGATCACCCAGGGCGCATCCGAGACCAAAAGCGTCGTCGACGACGCCAGCCGTCTCAAAGGCGGCGGCTTCACCTGGAACCCCGCCGTGACCGTCGCGGTGGCGAAAAAGCACGGAACGAACGGCATCGACGTCGCCGACGCGGTGATCAACGAATTGCATCACCTGGAAGGGACGCTCATTCCGGATTCGGTGCGTGTCACGCTGTCGCGCAATTACGGCAAGACGGCTCAGGACAAAGTCTCGCATCTCATCAGAAAACTGTTCATCGTCTCGGTTCTGGTCACGGTTTTGGCCTTCGTCACCATGGGGGTGCGCCCGGCCTTGATCGTCATGATCACGATTCCGGCCGTGCTCCTGATGTCGCTGGCCGTCGCCTATGTGCTGAAATTCACCATCAATCGCGTGTCGATGTTCGCACTGGTTTTCGCCATCGGCATCCTGGTCGACGACGCCATCGTGGTGGTGGAGAATATCTACCGACGCTGGTTGGAGTCCGGCGATACGACGGACGAAATCACGGTCGAGGCGGTGGACGAGGTCGGCAATCCGACCATTCTCGCCACTTTCACCGTCATTGCCGCGCTGCTGCCCATGGGCTTCGTCACCGGCATGATGGGCCCTTACATGCTGCCCATTCCCGTCCTGTCCTCGGCGGCTATGGCCTTCTCGCTTTTCGCCGCCTTCGTCTTCGTGCCCTGGCTCGCCGCGCGGGTGAAGCCATCCATGGAGAGCCTGAAGAAGGCCGAGGAACGCGAGCATCGCCAGGTGGCGATCGTCGGCCGCGCCTATAGCGGAATCATCACGCCGATCATGGACAACAAGGTGATCGGCTGGCTGACCCTTTTCCTCATTATCGGCTCCATGCTCGCCGCCGTCTCGATGTTCCTGTTCGAGTCGGTGACCTTCAAAATGCTGCCTTTCGACAACAAGTCGGAATTTCAGGTGGTCATCGACATGCCGGAAGGAACCGATCTCTTCTACACCGCCAATGTCGCCCATCGGCTTGGAACCGAACTGGAGAAAATTCCCGAGGTCACCGCGTTCCAGACTTACGTCGGCGCGTCGTCGCCTTTCAATTTCAACGGCCTGGTGCGCCATTATTTCCTGCGGTCGGAGCCGTGGCAGGCCGATATTTCGGTCCAATTGCTGGATAAGGACAAGCGCGAGCGGTCGAGCCATGAGATCGCGACCTATGTGCGCGCCCTGCTGACGCCGATCGCCAGAGCCGCCGGCGCGCGGCTGACGATCGCCGAAGTGCCGCCCGGTCCGCCGGTGCTTGCGCCGATGGTGATCGAACTCTACGGGCCGACGGCGAAGATCCGCCGCAAGGTGGCCCGCGACCTCCTCGCCATCATGCACAAGACGCCGCATCTCGCCGACATCAACACCTTTATGGAGAGCCCGCACGAAAATTTGCAGTTTGAGGTCGATCGCCAGCGCGCCGCCATGTTCGGCGTCTCGGTCCAGGACATCAACCGCGAGATCGCCATGGCGACTGGCGGCTTCCAGGCCGGCGCCCTCCAGGTTCCGCGCAATCTCGAACAGGCCGTCATCGTTCTGCAAACGCCGATGGCGACACGCAACAACATCGGCAACCTTCTGATGATGCCGGTGCGCAGCCAGACCGGCGCGCTCGTGCAACTCGGCGAATTGGGTCGCTTCGTCAACAAGCCCGTCGACCCCGTCATCTACCACAAGGATCTGCGTCCGGTCGAATATGTCACGGCCGAAGTGGTCGGGCGTCTCGGCGCGCCGCTCTATGGCATGCTCGCCGTTCAATCTCGTTTGAAGAACTACCGCACGCCCGAAGGTCACAAGCTTGTCGGCTACTATTTCAGCCGACCCGCAAACACGGACGTCAGCGCCTTTAAATGGGACGGCGAGTGGCAGGTCACCTATGTGACGTTCCGCGACATGGGCCTGGCGTTCATGGCCGCGCTGGTGCTGATCTACATTCTGGTGGTCGCGGAATTCAAGAGCTTCGTTCTGCCTGCCGTGGTCATGACGCCGATCCCGCTGACATTGATCGGCATCGTGCCGGGCCATTGGCTGCTCGGCGCCGATTTCACCGCCACCTCGATGATCGGCTTCATCGCGCTCGCCGGCATTATCGTGCGCAATTCCATCCTTCTGGTCCAGTTCGCCCGCGACAGGGTCGCCGACGGCTGGAGCGTGCGCGACGCGGTCATCACCGCAGGCCGGGTGCGCCTGCGCCCGATCATGATCACCGCCCTGGCGCTGATCATCGGCTCGATGGTGCTGCTGGACGACCCGATCTTCCGCGGCATGGCGGTTTCGCTGTTGTTCGGCTCGCTGGTCGCCACCTTCCTGACCCTGATCGTCATTCCTCTCGGCTGCGTGTCGGCAGGCAAATATTTCCATGGCAGCGACGGCGGCCATGGCGGCCATGGCGTGCCGCCGCCGCCATCTCCGCCTTCTGGCGGTCCGACGCCGCCGCCTCCACCGCCTTCGCCCCCGCAGGACGGATCGCGTCCGCCGCGCCTGGTGAAAAAATCGGAGCCCGCGTCCAGCGCCGAAACCCCGCCGCCGGCAGGCGCGTCCACTGGCCGTCCGCCGCGCCTGGCGAAGAAGTCGGAAGCCGCGCCCGCGCCGGAAGAAGCGCCGCCGGCAGCCGCGTCCGCTGGCCGTCCGCCGCGCCTGGTGAAAAAGTCGGAAAGCGCGCCCGCGCCGGAAGCCGCCGCGCCGAGCGAAGCCGAAGCGCCGCCGCCGGCCGCGCCGTCAGGCCGTCCGCCCCGCTTGGTGAAAAAGTCGGAAGTAGCGCCCGAGCCGGAAAGCGCGCCTGCGCCGCAGGAGCCGCCGCCGGCGGCTTCCCCATCGCCAGCGGTCGATCAAGACGCGGGGGGGAACGCGACCGGCGAGTCTCACGTTGAAAATCCGCCGCCCGAAGAACCCGTCCCCGACGACCCGGCGCCCCAGAAACCGGCGCGCAAGAAGCCCGCGCCGCGGGGCGCAAAGCCGGCGCGCCGGCCGCGCGGGCGCGAAAACACCCTCCGCGGCATTCGCCTGAAGACAGATAATTCCGATCCGGGAGCGCAATCATGAAGCCAGGATCAAAGCTTTCGATCCGCATTCCGCCGTCTCTTGCGGCGCCGCTGGCTTTGGCGGTCGCGATTTCGGTCTGGCCTGGACCGCTGGCGCGCGCCGCCACCTTTGGCGACCTTGCCGCCATGGAAAACGGGCCGCCGCCTAGAGGATATTATTCGGGCAATACCTATGCGCCGGAAAATTGCGTCTGCGCGCCCCGCAATCCGGGTTTCTATGCGGGTGGTTCGCAATATGGCGCACCGTCGCCCTATGCGGCCGGGCCAGGCTACGGCGCAGTTTCGCCCTATGGCGGCGGGTCGACTTATGCGGCGCCGTCCCCTTATGCCAGCGGACCGACCTATGGCGCGGTTTCGCCCTATGTCGCCAGGCCAGGCTACGGCGCAGTTTCGCCCTATGCCGGCGCGCCGGGCG
The DNA here is from genome assembly GCA_964425315.1 of uncultured Rhodoblastus sp. Taxonomy (GTDB): domain Bacteria; phylum Pseudomonadota; class Alphaproteobacteria; order Rhizobiales; family Beijerinckiaceae; genus Rhodoblastus. Next base: position 1,144 of record CAYRNB010000102.1, on the reverse strand, counting down.
GCTTTGTACCGACGCCTTTCGTCGGGGCGGCGGGACGCGCCCCCGGCGCGCCCTTGACCGGCGGGCCGGAGGGCGCCCCGCCCGAGCCGCTCAGCGCGCCGGGCTCCGCCTTCCTGCCATCGGTCTGGACCTCGCCCAAGCCCTATCTGCCTTATGGACCCTACGCCGACTTGCCGAACGGGCGTCTGCTCGTCTGGACCTTCGGCCAGGTCAATTCAACCACAGACCCGTTCAACACCACGGGTCTGAGCACGCCTTTCATGTTCGTGCCCTGGAGCACTCCTCTTTCGGGATGGACCAATGCGCAAACATGGAACTGGTGGCGCGAACGCGCAGGCGTTCAGCCGCCTTATTGGTGAGGCCGCGATCGCGACCCCCCAAGAAAGCCAAGGGAGCTTTAACCCCTAAAGGAGCATCGAGATGAAGAATTTGATCAAACTGGCAATAATCCTCGGAGCGGGCTGCGCGGCGAGCGCGGCTCTGGCGCAGCAGTCGCCGCCGCCGGCTGGCCCGTACGGGCAGCAGCAGCAGCCGCAGCGGCAGCAGCAGGCCCAAAATCCGCCTGCGGCCACCCGCCAGGCCCCGACCAACCCGAACTGGGGCGCGCCTCCACCTCCGCCGCCCCCGGCCTATGGCTATCCGCCCTACGGCTACGGCTACGGACCCGGTTACGGCTACGGTCCTTATTATCCCCGTTATGGCTACGGCTACGGACCTTATGACGACTACTATGGCTCCGGCTACGGCCGCGGCTATGGCCGTGGACACGGCCGCATGCATGGCAACTTCAGCTTCGGCGGGTCCTCCGACCTGAGCGGCCGCGGCTGGGGTCGCGGCAGGGGCTATAACCGCGGCGACGACTGGGGTCCCGGCTGGTGGTGAGCGTCGTCTGACGCCGCGGCGCGGCCGACAAGGCCACGCCGCGTCAAAACGCGCCATTGCGAGTCCTTCGGAATGGCGCTCTCCTAAGCGGGAGGTGAGAGATGCAGAAGTTCAACAACTGGCTCAAGGCTGCGGCGGTCGCCGCGACCCTGCTGACGCCAGTCGCCGCCCAGGCGCAATGGTGGGGCGGCTCGCCCTGGACCGGCGGCCCCATGGGCGGAGGTCCTTGGGGCGGATATCCCGGCTATGGCTACGGTCCCTA
>CAYRNB010000101.1:6838-9877 GCA_964425315.1 uncultured Rhodoblastus sp. | reverse complement strand
GCCGACGACCTGCCAGCCGTCGTTGATCGTATTCGTCGCCGTTCCGACCCCGGAGCTGTATCCGATGAACTGACTGCCTCCGCTGTCGACCGTCGTGCTTGTCGCCGCGCCATTGCCCCGCGATTCGTAGCCGACATATTGAACGCCGCCACTCAGGACCGTCGTTTCCGACGCAAACCCGGTCCCAAATACCCGGCCGCTGTTATAGCCTTCGCCGACATATTGTTTGCCGCCGCCGCTGATCGTCGTGCTCGTCGCGTAGCCGGTCCCGTTGAGAGTGCCGACGCCCTGTTCGCCGCCGCTATTCACGATCGTGCCGGTCGCATAGCCCGTCGCGCCGCCTAGGCCGACGCCCTGAACGCCGCCGCTGTCGATCGTCGTACTGGTCGCGTAGCCGGTCCCGCCCGAGACGCCGCCGAAGCCGACTTCTTGAATTCCGCCGCTGAGAAGCGTCGTGTCGGCCGCGTAGCCGACCCCGCCGCTCATGCCGAGGTACTGAGCGCCGCCGCTGATCGTCGTGCTCGTCGCTGTCCCGATCCCGCCGCTTACGCCGACGTCCTGCCAGCCGCCGGAGTTGATCCTCGTGTTCGTCGCCGTCCCGGTTCCCCCCGAGTTGTTGCCCACGAACTGACTGCCGCCGGAGTTGATCGTCGTGCTGGTCGCATAGCCGGTCCCGGCGGAGCCCAACGTCCCATAGCCGACTTCCTGATAGCCCTCGTTGCCGATTGTGGTGTTGGTCGCCGTCCCGACCCCGCCTTTGAGGCCGACAACCTGATAACCCCAATTGTCGATTGTCGTGTTCGACGCCACCCCGGTCCCACTGTGATCGCCGACGTACTGTACGGCCTTGACGAATGTAAAATTCGCGCTGCCTAGGGCGCCGCTGATCGTCGTGTTCGTCGCCGTCCCGGTCCCGCTGAAATCGCCGACGATCTGGGCGCCGCCGGCGTTTATGGTCGTGCCGGTCGCCGACCCCGTTCCGCTGCTCAGGCCAACGACCTGACCGCCGCCGCTGTCGATGGTCGTGCTGGTCGCGTAGCCGGTCCCACCGTTTTCCCCAACGTTCTGAAGGCCGCCACCGCTGATCGTCGTGTTCGTCGCCGTACCCGTCCCGGACAAAACGCCGACGAACTGGGAGCCGCCGCTCAGGATCGTCGTGACGGACGCGTCGCCGGTCCCTCCGGAAATGCCGACGTTCTGAAGGCCGCCGCGGCTGATCGTCGTGTCCGTCGCCGACCCGGTCCCGGACAACAGGCCGACGAACTGTTCGCCGCCGCTCAGGATCGTTGTGCTCGTCGCGTGGCCGGTCCCTCCGGAAAGGCCGACGCCCTGAAGGCCGCCGGCGCTGATCGTCGTGCTGGTCGCGTAGCCCGTCCCGTTGTCTTCCCCGACGAATTGACTGCCTCCGCTGTTGATCGTCGTGACCGTCGCCGACCCGATCCCAGACAGATTGCCGACGGTTTGAATGCCGCCGCTGTCGATCGTCGTGCTCGTCGCGTATCCGGTCCCGCTGATAACGCCGACTCCCTGAAGGCCGAGGACGCCAACAGTCGTGTTCGTCGCGTATCCGGTCCCTCCAGAAAGGCCAACGTCCTGAATGCCGCCGCCGCTGATCATCGTGTCCGTCGCCGACCCGGTCCCGGACAACAGGCCGACGAACTGGGAGCCGCCGCTCAGGATCGTCGTGAAGGACGCGTCGCCTGTCCCTCCGGAAATGCCGACGTTCTGAAGGCCGCCGCCGCTGATCGTCGTGTTCGTCGCCGTCGCGGTCCCATAATAATAGCCGAGATACTGAACGCCGCCCGACACGATGGTGGTGCCGCTGTCGCTGCCGGAATTGCCCGAGCCCGACCCGATATATTCAGTCCCGCTGAGAATTCCGCTCATCGTCTTCCCTCACTCAAGGCAATGTTCGATGCGCGCTATTGGCGCATTCTCGTTTCCACGGCCGCCAAGCGGCGTCCGGGGCTTTTCCTATTCCTTCGCCGGCGCGGGCCTGTCCGGAAAACCCGGAATGCGCCGTATGGCCTGTTTCACCTGTTCCGCCGTGATCAGGCTCGTGCATTCGAACTGGCGCGGCGTTCCCGCATGGCGCGGACACCAGAGAAAGTCGCGGTGCTGGAAGCGCAGGGTCGGGTCGTTCCAGCAGCCGACGCAGGCGTGGTAATTGATCACCCGCCAGGGCGTCTCGAATTCCGTGTTGGGAAGGGTGAAGCCGCTGATCATCACGACCTTGGCCCCCGCCGCCCAGGCCAGCCACGACAGGCCGCTCGAAAGCCCAACAAAAAATTCGGCGTGGCGAATCCAGCGCACGCAGTCCTCAAGCGACAACTGGCCGGTCATGTCCTCGGCGCCGGCGGGGACATGGTTCCACACGATGCCGACGCCGTTCACCGGCTTCTGGTCGATGCAGACGACGCGATAGCCCGCCTGCTTGAGGAAGCTGACGATTTCGCGCCAGCCGTAGGGATTGTTCCAGTATTTGCATTGCGACGTCGCCTGCGTGGCGATGACGACGTATTTCTCCGCAATCGGCCGTTCCCCGTCCTTGACCGCCAGGCGCGGCGGCGCCTCGGCGGGATCGAGGCCCAAGATATGGGCGGCGGTGCGATGCAGACCGACATGGCGGAAATCGACCGGCTGATGAACGCGCTCCACGTCGTCGAAAAACAGTCCGACCCGATAGGTCGCGTAATAATCCTCGGGCTTGACCGCCTTGACGTCGATGAAGCGGATTTCGGGGTAGGCCCCGGCGAAGAGCGGGATCAGCCGCTCGGCCATGGCGATGGTCAGCTGGCACTTATGCCTTTCGGCAAAGCGGGTCGCATAGGCAAGCCAGGCGATCGTGTCGCCCAAAGTGCCGACGGGAAAGGCGATCAGAACATTTTGGCCCGCGGCGTCGTAATCATGCGAAAAAACGAGTTTTTCCGCCTTCCACGCCTCGATGCGGAAGCGGATATAGTATTTCTTGGCGCTGAGGACCGCCCCGCCGCGAAAATCCGGGGTGGTTTGAAACAGGATGTTTCCGGTGTCGAGGTC
>CAYRNB010000101.1:0-6738 GCA_964425315.1 uncultured Rhodoblastus sp. | reverse complement strand
GCGACTTTCTCGGCATTGGCGACCACGCCAATGTTCGTATCGTCCATTACGGAAGCGCCCCAAATGTCTGGCGTAAAAATCAGAAGCCGCCACCGACAGCTGACGCCCCGGCGTCAAGTAACAGACTGTAACCGAATGATTTTTCTGCGACAAGCGGTTGACATAACATTTTAGGCCGAGATTAAGCTAGCGCTTATGTGAGCCGCTTGCGGCCGACGGGGCCTTTCCTAAAAAATTTTGTTCATTAACAATATGTTAATATTCTCCGCGCTCCGCTGCGAACGCGCATGGACCAGAGTCCAGCTAAACATTTTCTGAGAATTTTCAGGCCATTGCGATGCGCCGGGCCTTGAGTCGGATGGAAGCGAGAAGGAGCCGTGCGGCGCCGCTCGCCGCGCGCGACCCCGCATCTGAAGAGCCTTTGGACTCGGCTGCCGTTTAGGCTGAAACCTCTTCTTGCCCTTCGCCGGCTGTCGTCTCACCTTCAGCGGAATTCATCGCCGCATCGACCTCGGCGAAATTGTCAATTTCGACGGCGGCCAATGTTCGCATGGTCCTTTCCGCACGGACCCGAAATGCCGCTGCGCAAGAAAACAGCGCGTCCGCGACGGTCAGCGCGCATGCGCCGATCAACCTGCGCCGACAAAATGATTTTTTCGCTGCAAGAGCATTGCGCAGCGGTTTTGACCGACGATCGTTCAACGTTTATGTGAGGGCGCAAAGCGCGGCCGAGGGCGCCTGTCGCCGGCAGAAAACGAGGGCTGAACCGGATGACCATGACGACAGCGACGCCATTGCCCGGCCAAACGATCTGGTGCCTGGGCATGTACGCTAGCGCCTCGACATGGATGTTCAACGTCGCTCGCAAAATATTGCAAACCGTCGCGCCGGGGGCGGTCCGGACCGTCTTTGTCGGCGACGGAGGAGGAAAACCCACACTCGCCGCAGCAGGCATGGCGACGGTCGTCAAGTCCCATGATCTCAGCGACGAAGCCCAAGTCGTTGATCTTGCCCAGCGGAGCTCCAAAATCCTGATCACCGTCCGCGACCCTCGCGACGCCTTAGCCTCTCAGATGCGCTCGCTTAAACAGGATTTTGCCCGGGCGCTCGATTTTGCCGAACGATCGGCCTGGCTATGCCTCCGTTTTAGCAGGGACCGCCGGGCCATGCTGTTCCGGTATGAGACGGGATTTTTCGAAGATGTAGAGACGGTCGGGGCGATCGCCCGCCATCTGGGCCAAGAACTGACAGGCGACGCCGCACGATCCATTTTCGGCTCGCTCACGCGGGCCGAGGTCGAGAAGCATATCGGCAAAATGCCGTCCATGCCGGGAATCCTGGTGGACGTCGCCAGCGGCGATCTGCTCGATCCCAATACCCATTGGCACTCACATCACGCCGGGCGAAACGGCGAGATCGGCAAATGGAAAAAATTCCTTACGCTTGAGCAAGCAGCAGAGGTGGAGAGGCGTCTGGGCTTCTACTTTGAGATATTCCAGAGAAAGTGACCTGTCGATGGACGGATCGACTGCGAGGAGCGCGTAGCGCCCTCCGGCTCAACAATCTGATGCCTGCCCTGATCCCAGGCGCAAGTGGTCCGCACGGAAAACCCGAACAACCGGCGCGCCTAATGATGGGTTAGATGATGGGTAAATACGGAAAGTTAACATAAATCATTGAAATATAAGGCGTACTGGCGGAGGGAGCGGGATTCGAACCCGCGATACGGTTTCCCGTATACACACTTTCCAGGCGTGCGCCTTCAACCACTCGGCCACCCCTCCGTTCGTCCGCAAGTCGGATCCAGACGAATTTTCGCGCCTTTATAACCGCCCGTCGCGCCAAAGCAAGGCGCCGCGCGTCAGAGCTTTCGGACTGCTGGCTGGCCTTAGGCGGCCTTGGGCGCGGCCTTGAGCGCAACTTCCTCGCTGGTGGCGACGACCTGGACCTCCATGCCGCAGGAGCGCGCAACCAGGCCGGTGAAATAGGGCTGGATGCCATGCGCGTCCACCGAGCCGCTCTCCGAACGGCCCTCGAGAAGATCGGAGACGTGGCTCGCCAGTTTCAGATTAGGCCCCTTGACCGTAACCGACATGCGGGCCTCATCGCCCTCGCCCTCGATCACCACATGCATGACGCCGCCGCGCGGAATGCAGGCGTGACCGATCAGGCAGAGGTTCAACACCAGCTTGACCTTGTTCTTGGGCATGAAGACCCGCGGGCTGTCCCAATCCAACTGCGTGCGCTCGTCGGCGATCAGTTCCCGCGCCACCTTTTCAGCGTCGCCGGTGTCGATCGACGAGCCGGCGGAGCCCGCCGCGCCAAAGGCGAGGCGACAAAACTGCAGCCGCGCCGAAGCCGATTTGGCGCTCTTGCGGATGAGGTCGAGCGCGAATTCGCGCATCCCCTCGTCCTTGTCCTCTTCCAAAACCTCCAGCCCGTTGACGATGGCGCCGACCGGGCTGATGACGTCATGACAGACGCGCGAAGCGAGAAGCGCGGCGAGATCAAGCGGTTCAAGCGCAAGCTGGTTCATGAGTCCCTTTCCGGCAATTTGGCGAATCAAATGAGGGGGGCGCCGATTGGCGCGAAAGACTAGAGGTTTTTGGCGAGCGATGGAATCGCAAAAAACCACGCGGCCTCGCCCGGAATTCGGCCCAAGCGGCGTTTTCGCCAAAAACCCGGTTCCCCTTTATCGCCCGCCGCTTTAGGGTCCCGGCGTCAACCCGAGGCGATCAAGGCGGCGAGATGAACGACGGAACACCAGAAGACGACGCCCTGGCAGGGCTTTTCGCCGCTTTGGCGCTTGAAGCCGGCGCCGCGATCATGCGGGTTTACGCGACCGATCCCGGCATGCGGGTCAAAAAGGATTCAAGTCCCGTCTGCGACGCCGATCTCTTCGCCGAGGAAATCATCCTCAACGGCCTCGCCCGCAATGGCCTCGCCCTGCCCGTCGTCGCCGAGGAGACCTGCGCCGGCGGCGCTTTTCCGGCGCTCGACGGCGGCGACTTCATCCTGGTCGATCCGCTCGACGGCACCAAGGAATTCCTCGCCCGCCGCGACAGTTTCACCGTCAATATCGCCCTGATCCGCGCCGGCGCGCCCGTCGCGGGGGTGGTTTACGCGCCTGCGAAATCGGCGCTTTTCGCCTCGGGACGCCGCGCCCGGACCTGTTCGGCGGCGCCGGGCCAAAAACCTCCGGCGGCGGCGCATTGGCGTGATCTGGCGACCCGGCCCATGCCCGAGCGCGACGCCGTGGCGGTCGCCAGCCTCTCCCATCGCGACGCCGAAACCGACGCTTTTCTACAAAAACTTCCCGTCTCCAACGTCATCTCGACCGGCTCCTCGCTAAAATTCTGCCTGGTCGCGGCCGGTGAGGCCGACGTCTATCCACGTTTCGGCCGAACCATGGAATGGGATATCGCCGCGGGCGACGCGGTCCTGCGCCGCGCCGGCGGAATCGTCGCCGATCCGTCCGGCGCGCCTTTCCGTTACGGCAAAGCTGGGCAAAATTTCGCCAATGGGCCCTTTATCGCCTGGGGCGACCCGAAAGCCGCCAAATTTTACGCGCAAAAGCGCGTCGCCGATCCGGCGGCGAATCGTTAATCTATCGTTCACCCTGTCGCGGAATAATTGCGGCGCACGATCCCGAAAGGCGGAATCCGCTTTTCGGACAAGGATGACGCGCATTTCACCTGCTTTTGAGCGAAACGGGAGCTAGAGGGCGATGAACAGGCTTTCACGGCGCGCTTTTTTCGAGCGGCTCGGCCTTGGCCTTGGAGCAGGCATGGCTTTGGGCATGGGCGGCGCATCCCCGGCCTGGGCGCATGAAGAGCGGCCCATTCCCTATTCCGACAACGATTTGGTCGAGAGCGGCCACCGCTTCTTCGGCACTTTGTCCCGCGATCTCGCCCTGGCCATCCAGAAGGCGACGCGGAAATGGGGGCAGCCCAACGCCTATGTGCTCGGCCAGGAGGCCGGCGGCGCCTTCATCGGCGGCCTGCGTTACGGCGAAGGCACCATGTACACGCGCAACGCCGGCGACCGCAAGGTTTTCTGGCAAGGCCCGACGGTTGGCTTCGACGCCGGCGCCGAAGGCGACCGCACCATGATGCTGGTCTATAATCTGCCCTCGACCACGGCGATCTACGAACGATTCGTCGGCATCGACGGCTCCGCTTATTTCGTCGGCGGTTTCGGCGTCACCGCCCTGGCGATCAAGAACATGCTGGTCGTGCCGATCCGCACCGGCATCGGCGCCCGGCTCGGCGTCAATGTCGGCTATCTGAAATTCACCCGCAACCCGACCTGGAATCCGTTTTAAACGCCCTTTTTCGCCGCGAAAGCCCGCCTTTGCATTGCAGCGGCAAAAATGGCAGTGTGCTCGCGCTTTTCGGGCGCGCCCGCCCGCCCTTTTCGCAGGTGCAGGACCTTGGTCGAGCAGATCGTCGATTTCATCCTGGGCTTCGTCCTTTGCGGCCTGCTGGGCCTCGCCTTTCTGCCCCTTGTTTCGCGGCGCGCCCGCCGCCTGACCCTGGCGCGGATCGAAGACCGGCTGCCCATGACCTTCGACGAGATCGAGGCCGAGCGCGACTTGTTGCGCGCCCGTTTCGCCGTCGAAAACCGGGCGCTTGAAATCAAGGCCGAGGAAGCGCGGCGCGAACACGCCGCCGACGCCGCCGAGCTCGGACGCCAGGCGATCGCCGTCACCCGCGCCAACGAACAATTGGAGCAGACGACGGCGCTGTTGAACGACCGCAACGCCCAGCTCGCCAAGTCCTTGGAATTCGGTGAAAAAACCCTGGCCGAACTGACCGAGACGCGCGAGCGGCTTTCGGCGCGCGAGAGCGAACTGGTGCAGAAGACCGGCGAATATGACGAACTCGCCGAGGCCCACCGAAAACTCGACAATCGCGCCAACGAATTGGAAGCGGCGCTCACCGCGGCGAAAGCCGATCTGCGCGACGTCCGCGAGCGCCTGGACGCGACCGAGGCGAAGAGGCGCGAGTTTCTGACCCGCGCCGAACAACTCGCCGAGCAGAACAAGACTTTGTCCGCGGCGCTCGAAGAGGCGCAGGGGCGCGCCGCCGATTTTGAAACGCGCCGGACGCGGCTGCTGGCGAAGATCGCCGCCGAGCGCCAGCGCGGCGACGAGTTGGAAAGCGCCAATCTCGGCCTTCGCCGCGCCCTGGCGCAAACCAACCGTCTGGACGATGACCACGCCGTCGCGGCGGAGGGGGGTGAGGCCGCCGCCAACAACGGCGCCGACATGCCGTTCAGCCCGGCGCAGGAGCTTTTGGACCTGCGCGAGGCGATCTCCCGCATCGGCCGCCATGTGGCCCGCCTCGACGCGGAGCGGGAATAGTCCGCCCCGGCTCCGCTCTCGGCCCCGCGACAATATGCGGAAGCCAAAGCCCGACGACAGACGCGCGAAGACAATGAAGCCTCAAGCGGACCATTCGGCTAAAAGCAGCCATCCGACTGTTCGCCGAGTCCAATTCATTAGCGCCCAAAGGCGAACTTCCTCGGAAACCAGGAAGCGCCACGATCCCGGCAAGGAAGGTGATCAGCTCCATCGCGTCCTCGTCGCCTTAAGCGTCCTTCCTTGATCTCGATCAGATTCGGGCGGTGCGCGACCGAACCCTCGCTGGAAATCGCCGCGATGTTGGTCGGGTCGAATCAAAACGCCCGCCACTGCATCCATGGCGGGCGTCAAGCAGATACGGATCGTGGAGATTGGCGCGCGAAGTTAACTCCGCCCCTGCGACCGACATCGGCGCCGACGCCTCCAGGCGCCGATTAAGGCGAGATTTGCGGGTCCCGAACGTTATTCGCCTCGGTAGGACTTACCGATTGATGTCTTCCATGCCGTTCGGGCTTCCATCGCCACCGCCATTGCCGAAGCCGTTGTTCCCCATCCCGCCGGATCTTGCGATGGCTTGCGAGGTGAGCGACGTCGACAAAAGCAACGTAATGGCCGGCGGCGTCACCACGGAAAACCGCCCCAGGGCGGAAAGAAACTTCCGACGATCGGCGGTTGCGTCGTCAGTGGCCTCAAGTCTGGCCTCGCCAATATCTTCGTCTCGACGATTTTCCATGGCGCGATCTCCTCTCGTTTCATGTCCACAATTCGCAGCCGGATCATTCATTAGGGCAACTGCAACTCGAAACGTTAAGGCGTTCGCTCTTCAGTCCACGCTTGCGCCGGCTTCGCTGAGCAACATTCACCGACCCTATTCGTAATCCAATTCAGGTCAAAACACGATTTTTTGACTTTCCGCGGCGCTCTGTGGCTTGCTTGCCGCTTTCCTGGTTATTGCACATAATTATAATTGCAGCTGTTCAGGTAGTTATACTAGATGAAAAAATTAATGATAGACGTATATTGCGCATAATTAGCACACGCCTGCGTATAACCACCTATGCCGCTTCCGGTTACCCCGAGCTGAGCAATGGTGTTTGCGGTGGCTTGTATCGCCCGGGCTGAAGAGGCGGGCTGTTCACAGTTCGGCGCGCGACGATTCCGGAGATTCAACTGAACGGCTCGACGCGTATGAGTGCGCCGTCGATGGCGGCGCGCAGGAGGATGTCACGCCACTCCAGTATGGGCTCCAGACTTGCACGCGGCAGATGACGGCGGCTGCGATGCAGAGGGCAGCGAGAAAATTTGTAGCGCTTTGGCCGAAGCGTATCGCCACGCGCCAAAAGTCCTTCAGTCGGCAGAGCCATCAAAACTGC
>CAYRNB010000100.1:0-9956 GCA_964425315.1 uncultured Rhodoblastus sp. | reverse complement strand
GCGGCGGCGGCCAATACGCCAGCTCGGTGACGGTCAAGGCGGACGGCGGCAATAATGTCGCCACGACGCTTTACGGCGTCGGCTATAATCTGGTGACGGAGGGGAGCAATTCCGCCGGCATCGAGGCGCAATCGATTGGCGGCGGCGGCGGCAATGGCGGCCTGGCCGGTTCCTTGGCGCTTTCGGGCGGCGCCAGTTTGGGCTTGTCGCTCGGCGGCAAAGGGTCGGGCGGCGGCAACGCCGGCGCGGTTCTCGTCGAGAGCGGCTACGGTCGGCCCTACGCCAACAACATATTGACCCTCGGCAATGGATCCGACGGCATACTGGTGCAATCGATCGGCGGCGGCGGCGGCAATGGCGGCGTCGCGGCGTCCTTGTCGGGTAGCCTCGGAGGCGTCGCCGGGGCTGCGGTGACGGTCGGCGGCTCGGGCGGCGGAGGCGGCCTGGGGAACACGGCGGAAGCCGACAGCGTCGGCAATATCATGACTGTTGGCAATTTTTCCGACGGCATTGCGGTTCAGTCGATCGGCGGAGGCGGCGGCAACGGCGGCTTCAGCGTCGCCGTCAGCGCGACGAACGGCGCCTTCGGCGGCGCGGCCGCTGTCGGCGGCAACGGCGGCACGGGCAACAACGCCAGCACCGCGACCCTGAACAGCACCGGCGCGATCACGACTCATGGCGCGCAGTCGGACGCATTGCTGGCGCAATCGATCGGCGGCGGCGGCGGCAACGGCGGTTCGGACATCGCCGCCTCCGTGGCTGTCGGCATTTCGGGCGCGGTGGGCGTCGGCGGGCAAGGCGGCGCCGGCGGTTCGTCGTCGACCGTCACCCTCGACAGCACCGGCGAAATCTCCACCTTTGGGGCCCAGTCCGCCGGCATCGTCGCGCAATCGATCGGCGGCGGCGGCGGCAACGGCGGCTTTTCCGGCGCGGGCTCCATCAGCCTCGGCGCGGTTTCAGTCGCCGTCGGCGGCAGCGGCGGCAGCGCGGGGGCGTCAGGCAGCGTGAGCGTCACGAACAACGGTGACATTACCACCTCCGGCAAGAATTCGGGTGCTTTGATCGCGCAGTCGATCGGCGGCGGCGGCGGCAACGGCGGCTTCGCGATCGACGGCGCCATTGGCCTTGAAAGCATCGGCGTCGGCGTCGGCGGCAACGGCGGCGGCGGCGGCGCCACCAATACGGTGACCGTCAACAGCACCGGCAATATGTATACGTCCGGGGACAACTCCGACGCCATTCTCGCGCAGTCGATCGGCGGCGGCGGCGGCAACGGCGGCTTTACCGTGGGTCTGTCGCTCGCCGTGGGCGCGATCGTTCCCAGCGTCGCCGTCGGCGTGAACGTCGGCGGCCAGGGCGGAGTAGCGACCAACGGCGATACGGTGAACGTGACGTCGACCGGAAATTTCGCCAATGCGCAGCAGCTCGTCGGCTCCTTGCCCGGCCCCTATACAGTCTACACCGTAGGCACGGAATCCTCGGGCATTGTCGCGCAATCCATTGGCGGCGGCGGCGGCAACGGCGGCTTTGCGGTCACGCTGAGCGGATCGATCAACGTGACCGAAGACGGCGCAGCCAATGCGTCGGTGGCGGTCGGAGGATCGGGCAGCGCGGGCGGCGCCGGCGCGGCGGTGACGGTGACGAGCCATAACTCGATCGCCACGAACGGATCGCTTTCCGATGGCATCCTCGCCCAATCGATCGGCGGCGGCGGCGGCAACGGCGGCTTCGCCATCACCGGCGCCTTCACCGACGGGGAGGCGGCGGGGGCGGTGTCTGTGGGCGGCCAAGGCAGCGGCGGCGGCGGCGGCGGCGGCGTGGTCGTCGACAGCTATGGCTTGAGTTCCAACAACGGCCTCTCGACGACGGGCGGCGCGGCTGCCGGGCAGATCACCCTCTTGACGAACGGAGCGCAGTCGGACGGCATCCTCGCCCAATCCATCGGCGGCGGCGGCGGCAACGGCGGGTTCGCGGTCGGCGTCGCCGGCGCGCTAACCGGCGCGGCCGGAGGCGTCGCCATCGGCGGCACGGGCGCGGGCGGCGGCGGCGCCTCTTCGGTGACGGTCGTCAGCTACAATTCGATCGCCACGCTGGGCGACAAATCCAACGGCATTCTCGCGCAGTCGATCGGCGGCGGCGGCGGCAACGGCGGCTTCGCGATCAGCTTGGGCGCTGGCGCAGAGTTTGGCGGCGGCGTTTCGGTCGGCGGTTTCGCGCTCGGCGGCGGCGGCTCCGCGGGCGTCGTTTCGCTCTCGAACTTCGGCGACGTCTACACCCAAGGCAACGATTCCAATGGTCTTGTCGCCCAATCGATTGGGGGCGGCGGCGGCAATGGCGGCTTCTCGATCGGCGGCGCGTTCTCGATGGGCCCGGCGGCGTTGGGCGTTTCCGTCGGCGGCAAGGGCTCGAACGGCGGCTCAGGCAACAACGTCACCCTCAACAGCTATTACGCGGTCGACAGCAACGGCAATGGCCTGCTGCAGACCCCGTCATTCGGCGCGGGCGGCGACGTGATCTCATTGGAGACGGTGGGCGACCGCTCCAACGGCATCCTCGCGCAGTCGATCGGCGGCGGTGGCGGCAACGGCGGATTCTCCGGAGCGGGCGCCTTGACCCCGGACGGCGCCGCCATTGCGCTCAGCGTCGGCGGCTTCGGCGGCGGCGGCGCCACGGCGGGCGCGGTGACGGTCACCAGCGTCCAGAACATCCTGACGCATGGGGCCGACTCCAACGGCATCCTCGCCCAGTCGCTCGGCGGCGGCGGCGGCAACGGCGGCTTCTCCATCGGTCTGGCGGCAGGCTCGGAATTTGGCGGCTCGGCGTCGGTCGGCGGCTTCGCGCTGAGCGGCGGCGGCGCCGCGGCGCAAGTGACGGTGACCAGCTACGGGGCGATTTCGACGCAGGGTGCGAACTCCAACGGCATTCTCGCGCAGTCGATCGGCGGCGGCGGCGGCAACGGCGGCTTCTCCGTCGACGGCGCCTTCTCGATGGACGCCGCCGGCGTTGGCCTCTCCGTCGGCGGCGCGGGCTCCGTCGGCGGCGCGGCAGGCGGCGTGACCGTCGACAGCTACGGCTACGCCAATGGCTCGACCCCGACGACGCCTCTGCAAAACGCAGGCGGCGCCGACGTCGTCACGATTTCGACGACGGGCGACAATTCGAACGGCATCGCGGCGCAATCGATCGGCGGCGGCGGCGGCAACGGCGGCTTCTCGGCGGCGGGCGCGCTTTCTCCCGCAGGCGGCGCGATCGCGGCTTCGGTCGGCGGCTTCGGCGCCGGCGGCGGCGCGGCCGGCGCCGTAGATGTCACCAGCGTGAATACGATCGTAACCGCCGGCAACAATTCCAATGGCGTTTTCGCCCAGTCGCTCGGCGGCGGCGGCGGCAATGGCGGCTTCTCGCTGGGCCTGTCGGCGGGCTCCGAGTTCGCGGGCACGCTCAGCGTCGGCGGCTTCGCGCTCGGCGGGGGCGGCAATGGCGGCGCGGTGACCGTCAACAGCGCCGGCGATCTCTCGACCGGCGGAACCAACTCGAACGGCGTTCTCGCTCAATCCATCGGCGGCTCCGGCGGCAATGGCGGCTTCGCGCTGTCGGGCACTTTCGCGCTTGAAAACGCGGGAATCGGCATTTCGATCGGCGGCAAAGGGTCGAACGGCGGAACGGGCGGCGACGTTGTCGTCAACAGCAATGTGGGCAACGCGCCGACCAATACCAGCGCAACGATTGAGACGACGGGCGACAGCGCCAACGGCATCGAGGCGCAATCGATCGGCGGCGGCGGCGGCAACGGCGGCTTCTCGGGCGGCTTCACGGCGACCGTCAGCGCCCCGGCGTCGATGACCTTCTCGGTCGGCGGCTTCGGCGGGGCCGGCAATTCCTCCGGAAGCGTCTCCGTCACGAGTTACGACAACATTTTGACGCAAGGCAACGGCTCGAATGGCATCTTCGCCCAATCGATCGGCGGCGGCGGCGGCAACGGCGGCTTCAGTTTTGCCGGAACCTTCTCAATTCCCGACATGAATGGCGTCGTCATCGCGGCCTCGCTCGGCGGCTTTGGCGGATCCGGCGCCAACGCCGGCGCTGTGTCGGTGAATTCGACCGGCGTTGTTTCGACAATGGGCAATAACGCGAACGGCGTGGAAGCCCAGTCGATCGGCGGCGGCGGCGGCGATGGCGGTCTCAGCATCGCCGGCACGTTCAACTTCGGCACCGATAACAAAGTGCCGTCGCTGACCGCCTCCGTCGGCGGGACGGGCGGCGCCGGCGGGGCGGGCGCCGCGGTCGACGTGACACGCGTCGGCGCGACGGCGACGCTTGGCGACAATTCGAACGGCATTCTCGCGCAATCGATCGGCGGCGGCGGCGGCAACGGCGGACTGAGCGTCGCCGGCTCGATCGGCGCAGCGGACGCCAATCAGATTACCGGGTCCGTGGGCGGTTTCGGCGGCCCGGGCAGCAGCGCGGGCGACGTGACGGTGAACAACACCGGCGCGATCACCACCGGCTCGCTCACCACCGGGCAGATCCTGGCGTTCATGCCCGATAACAGCCTCCAATACGTGCCGGTGCTTGTCGAGACCGGCGTCAATTCGAACGGCATCCTGGCGCAGTCGATCGGCGGCGGCGGCGGCAATGGCGGCTTCGCTTTCAACGGCTCGATCGTCCCGCTCGGGACGAGCTCAAGCGTCCAGGTCGGTTTTTCCGTTGGCGGCTTCGGCGGCAGCGGCGGCGTCGCCGGCAATGTCGACGTGACCAACGTCGGCCTGATCACCACCTATGGTTCGAACGGCAATGGCGTTCTCGCCCAGTCGATCGGCGGCGGCGGCGGCAACGGCGGTTCGGCTTTGACCGGCCTGGCCAGTGGCGGCAACGCCAACAAAGGCAATAATGTGCAAGTCGCAGCTTCCGTCGGCGGCGAGGGAGGCACAGGCAACGACGCCGGCAGCGTGACCGTCAATCAGACGGGCGGCATCGTCACCTATGGCCAGGCGGCCGACGGTATTTTGGCGCAATCGATCGGCGGCGGCGGCGGCAATGGCGGCAACGCCAACACCGTTTCTCTGCAGATTGCTACTGCGTGCACGTTCGAGATCCCGAAGGCGCCCTCCATCGGCAATTGCGAAGCGGCGGAAAAACCCAGCGTCACCGTTCAGGTCGACGTCGGCGGCTTTGGCGGCTCGGGCGGCAACGGCGGCGGCGTCAATGTGACCAATAATAGCTTCATCGTGACCACCGGAAGCGCCTCGTCCGGCATTGTCGCCCAGTCCATTGGCGGCGGCGGCGGCAATGGCGGCCGCGCCATGGTTGGCCTGGAAGGCCTTTTCCCAAAAGCGGAATATGTCAGCTACGGGCTCGACGGAATTAACGAGATCTTCGGCGCCGGCAAGGAGACGACCGGTCTGGGCAAGGTCACGGTCGGCGGCTTCGGCGGCGCGGCGGGCGATGGCTCGACGGTCACTGTGACCAATTCCGGCGCGATCCAGACGGCGGGCGATTCATCCTACGGCATCGAGGCGCAATCGATCGGCGGCGGCGGCGGCAACGGCGGCAACGCCGGATCGGGCGTCACCGGCGCCGTGAGCGTCGGCGGCTTCGGCGCGGCGAGCGGCAAAGGCGGCGACGTCAGCGTCACCAATAATCTGAACGCCAACATTACGACGACGGGCCTCGCATCCGACGCCATTTTCGCCCAGTCGATCGGCGGTGGCGGCGGCGACGGCGGGGAGGCGGCCGGCCTTGTCGCGGTGGGCGGCTTCGGCGGCGCGTCGGGCGGCGGCGGCGCTGTGACCGTCGCCAACGACGCGGCTTTGCAGACTTCTGGCGATAACGCCCTCGGCATTCTGGCGCAGTCCATCGGCGGCGGCGGCGGCAATGGCGGCGGCACCGGCCTGTCCGCAATAGCGATCGGCGGCCTCGCCGGCGCTCTCGGCTCGACCGGAGACGGCGGCGCCGTCACGGTGACGAACGCCGCTACGGCGACAATCCTGACCACCGGCTACCAGGCCGACGGCATCGAGGCGCAGTCGGTCGGCGGCGGCGGCGGCGATGGCGGCGGCAGCACTTTGGCCTCCGCGGTCACGGTCGGCGGTCATGCGGGCAGCGCCGGCGCGGGCGGCCACGTCCAGGTGTTCAACTACGGGATGGTCTCCACTCAGGGCGACGAATCCATCGGCGTCTTCGGCCAGAGCCTTGGCGGCAGCGGCGGCAACGGGGGCGGCTCCATCGTTTCGGCGATCACGGTCGGCGGCTATGGCGGTTCGGCCGGCAACGGCGGCGAAGTCGACCTCACCAACACCAATCAGGTCCTGACGCAAGGCGGCAGCTCGGACGCCATTCGCGCCCAATCGATCGGCGGCGGCGGCGGCAACGCCGGCGGGGTTGGCGAATCCCCGACCAGCGGCGGCCTCGGGCTCGGCCTGCTGGTTTCCGTCGGCGGGGCCGGCGGCGGCGCTGGCGACGGCGGCGTTGTCAATGTCACCAATTCCGGTTTGCTGGCGACGGTCGGCGACAAGGCCGACGGCATCTATGCGCAATCGGTCGGCGGCGGCGGCGGCGATGGCGGCCGGGCGATCGGCGCGATCGCGGTGGGCGGCGCCGGCGGCAACACAGGCAATGGCGGCGCCGTCACGGTCACCAATAATTCCGGCGGCGTCATTTGGACCCAGGGCATAATGTCCGACGGCATTTTTGCGCAGTCGGTCGGCGGCGGCGGCGGCAATGGCGGCGGCGCTTACAGCGGCACTCCCTTCGGCTTCTCGACCAGCGTCGGCGGCTCCGGCGCGGCGGGCGGCGCCGGCGGCGCGGTCCTGGTGGACAATTCGGCTTCGATTGAAACCGACGGCGCCTCGTCGGAAGCCATATTCGCTCAGTCGGTCGGCGGCGGCGGCGGCAATGGCGCGGTGGCGGGCAGCTTCAACGCGCAACTTATCCCGCTCGCGCCCGGCGCTGGCGTCGCGGTCGGCGGCAATGGCGGCGGCGGCGGCGCCGGCGGCGCGGTGACCGTGAACAATAACGCCAGCGGATCGATCGTCACCAACGGCGCAAATTCCACAGCGATCTTCGCGCAGTCGGTCGGCGGCGGCGGCGGCGTCGGCGGCTATGCGATGAGCGGATCCCTGTCGCTCTCAGGATCGGTTTCGGTCTCGGTCGGCGGCAATGGCGGCGCCGGCGGCGACGGCGGCGCGGTCACGGTGAACAACGCCGGCGCCGTCACGACCAATGGCGACAATTCGGTCGGCATCCTGGCGCAGTCTGTGGGCGGCGGCGGCGGCGTCGCATCGGACGCGGTCGCCGTGGCCGACGTTCCGATCTTCATCGGCGGCCAGAATGGCGCGATCGGCCTCGGCGGCGACGTGACCGTCAACAACTCGGGCTCGATCGCTATCAACGGCGCCGACTCGATCTGCATTTTCGCGCAGTCGGTTGGCGGCGGCGGCGGCATGGTGATGCCAGGCGGCGGGGCGACCAGCGTCACGAAACAATCCGGCGGCTCCGGCAACGGCGGCAAGGTGACGATAAACAATACCGGTACGATTTCCTGCAATGGCGACAACAGCGTCGCGCTCATGACGCAGAGCGTGGGCGGCGGCGGCGGCGCGGTCGGCGGCGGCGTCGGCGGCCAGCCGGGACAAATCGGCCCCCTCATCTACGCGGGGACGGCGGGCGGAACGGGCGTGGCGCTGCCGACGGTCATTAATCAGACTGGCAGCGTGATCGCCACGGGAACCAATTCTATTCCCGTTGTCGGTCAAAGCACCGCGCCCGGCGGCAATGGCGACATCACGGTCAATATTCTGAACCCGCCTGGCGGGGTCAGCGTGATCCTAGGCGGCCTCGGAGCCGGCGCAGGCGTGGCTATCATCGACGGCGCCAACAACACGCTCAACAACGCCGGCGTAATCACCGCGATTCCGACGATCCCCACCGGCCTGCTGGGCGGCGGCACGCTGACATATTCCGCGAACGATGGCACGATTACCGTCACGCCGGCGGGTGGCGGAACGCCGGTGACTTATTCGGGCATCGGCGGATACGCCGTCCTCGGGGGCGCGGGCAACGAAACGGTCGTCAACACCGGCGTGATCATGGGATCGGTGAACCTCGACGGGGGCGTCAATGGAATCGACAACACGCCGGGGGCGGTTTTCGATACAGGCGCGGTCGTCAATGTCGGCGCGGGCAATACCGTCACCAACGCGGGGATGTTGTCGCCGGGCGCCTATCAAGACGTCTTTACGACAAATATTACCGGAAATCTCGTGCAGACCGCGACCGGCCTTTATGGTCTCGACGTCAATCTCCAGCCCCCGTCGAGCGACCTGATCAACGTCAGCGGAACGGCGACCGTGTCGGGCGCCGTGCTCGCCAATCTGTTCAATCCGTTGACGGCGCCGGGTTATGCGACGCCGGGAACCCACGATTTGACGATCCTTTCCGCTTCGGGCGGCGAGAGCCATTCCGGTCTTACGCTGCAGGCGCCGAATACGGCGGTCGCCAATTATTCGCTGGTCTATCCCAATGCAACGGATATCGATCTCCAATATGTCGTCAACTATGCGCCCACGGGCCTGACCCAGAACCAGCGCTCGGTCGGCAATAACGTCAACGCCATCCAGACGGCGCAAAATTCGCCGAACTTCCGGCCGATCGCGGTGAATCTGTTCTATCTTCCGGATGTGGCGACGCTTGGACGCGCCTATGACCTGCTATCTGGCGGCGGCGTATCGGCGGCGCAACAGACATCGTTCGACTCGAATTCGTTCTTCATGTCGACCGTCGGCGGACAGATTCAACATTGGTTGATGAACGCCTGCGGCGACGATATGCACAGCAGGACGCTTTACGCGGAGGAGCCGGGCCTTCCGCAGAACGCCAACAATAAACTGTTGTCGCCATGCATGGCCCCGCGCACTTGGCGGATGTGGGTGGCGCCGTTTGCCGGCGGCGAATTCGACAGCGGCAATTCTGTCGTCGGCTCGGCTGCGACCAACATGCACATCCTTGGCTTCAGCGGGGGCATCGACTATCAACTCACTCCCGACGCTCTTTTCGGTTTTGCGGCCGGCGGCGGCGGGATGAACTTCTCTGTGCCCGATCGCGAAACGACTGGAAAGGCCGCCATCTTCCACCTTGCGCTTTATGGCGCATGGCGCGACGATAATTTCTACGCGACCGGTATCCTGTCCTACGACCACTTCCAAAATGCGGAACATCGCACGGCGACGATCCCACCGGTATTGCTGCCGAGCTCGCAATTCATCGGCGGTCCCTATCTCGTGCCGGGCTTCAATGAAGTGCTGAACGGCAACTATCTTTCGCAGTCGATCAGCGGCCATTTCGAAATCGGCTATCGGCAACCACTCGGTCCAATTGTAGCGACGCCGTTCGCCGGCATGGAATTCGCCTCGCTTTATTCGGATCCCTTCACTGAGACGAATAGAGCAGGGCCAAGCGTGATCGGCCTGTCCTACGCAGGGCGCAACACCGTGTCGCTGCCGAGCTTCCTGGGCATGCAGTTCGATACGAACATGGAGCTTGAGCAGGGTCTCCACCTCGACATGTTCGCGCGCGCGGCTTGGAGGCATGAATTCGATCCGCAACGCTCGACCGAGAGCTCGTTCATCGCGGCGCCGGGCTTCGATTTCGTCATTCAGGGCGCACAGCCGCCGCGCGACTCGCTGGTCGCCAGCCTCGGCGGCAAACTGGCGTGGGGCAAACACTTCGCGCTGTTCGGCGGGATCAATGGCGAGGTCGGCGGGCCTGGACGGGTCTTCTCCGGTTCGGGAGGCATTTCCGTGTCCTGGTAAGAGGCGCATGCCGGGCTGGCGAATGCGATGCATAGCAATTCCTGCGAACACGCGGAGGAATGCGAACTCTTCAGTGATCGGAATCGGCGCAGCCATATCGATGCCGGTCCGGCGGCTCTGTCAATCCTTAACCGGACCATAGGCCTAAGA
>CAYRNB010000099.1:0-10338 GCA_964425315.1 uncultured Rhodoblastus sp. | reverse complement strand
ACGTGAATCTTCGTCGCCGGGATAATAGCGCGGCGAATTTTCCCATTCGATATAGATCGGGCCCTGGGCATAGGCGCGCGGCGCGGCGACGAAAGCGCCAAAGGAGATGAAAGCCGCCAGCAGAACGCCGCCGCCCGCCACCTTGAACATATTCGTCATCCTCTGCCTCCCGCCTGGGAAATAAGTGGCCTTGGCTTTCGACACGTCGGAAACAAAGGCGCCGGCCCGCATTGTGATCGCCGCGCCGGTGGCGATCAAGCAGGCGGAGTCTTCTTATCCAATCAAGCTTAATATTTTGATGTGGAGCGCTTAGAGACCGTTTGACGCCGTTCGGTCATGGACGTGGCTTCCGTCCTCCCGCACGACCTCGCCGGGGCTGGGATAGCCCATGCTCGGCTCGAGGGCGCAGGACGTCACCTTTGGATCGCGCCAGGGCGACGCGGCGCCGGGCGGCGCTTCGGCCGGAAAGCCGCTCTTCGTCGCCGCGAGTTCGCGCGCCGCCTCTTCGGTGTCGGCGCAGGCCCATAAAGTGTCCTTCTCCACCGAATAGGCCCAGGAGTAATGACCCGGATCGACCGGGTCCAAGCGATAGACAGGCATGAAGATTCCCCCGTTCAAGGCTTGTCAGATTTAAGTTCAATCATTTCGCCGTCCACCGCGAACTGGCCGAAGCCGCGATGATGCAGGGTTTTCGCATCCCTCTGTTTGGGATCGAACCAGGCTTTCACCGCTTCCAGCACGAACAGGCAATAGCGCGAGGCCATGCTTTTGTCGGCGACCTGGCATTCGATGTTGACGGCGCATTCGGCGATGAGCGGCGCGACGACGCATTGCGCCGGCTTGGGCGTCAGGCCGATGGAGGCGAATTTATCGACGTCGCGGCCGGAGCAATTGCCGATGCGCACGACTTTTTCGGCAAGGTGCGCCGCCGGTATGGCGACCACGCATTCGCCGGTCTTGCGCAAGGCGGCGTGGCTGAAATTGGCGTCGCTGACGATGCAGGCAATCAAAGGCGGCGTGAATTCCACCATCATGTGCCAGGAAAGCGTCATGACATTGGCGCGGCCGTCCCTCGCCGTGGTCAGAAGAACCACCGGACCCGGCTCGATCTGCCGATAGACTTTTTCCAGGGGCAGGTTTCGCAAGACGCGCGCCTTCTTATTTCCGCCGGGCGAAAATTACGCGCTTTGGGCGCGCCCGCGCAAGTTCGGCCCCCCGCAAGCGCTTTACCGCTTGGTCTTTGGCCTGCTGCCTTCTAAGAGACCGCAAGCCTCACCGGAAAAGTCAAATGAACGCCCTGCATGGATTATTCGGCCTCGCCGGCCTGCTCGCGATCGCTTACGCCCTCAGTGAAGACCGCCGCGCCATTCCCTGGCGCGTGGTTGTCGCCGGCATGGCGCTGCAGGCTTTCCTCGCCCTGGTTCTGGTCAAATTCCCGCCGGCGGCGGACGTGATGGGCGTGCTCGCCAAGGGCGTGGGCGCGCTCGACAAGGCGACGGAGGCGGGAACCTCATTCGTTTTTGGCTATCTGGGCGGCGCGCCCCTGCCCTTCACGCCGAACGGCGACCCGAGAGCCTCGGCGCTCGTTCTCGCCTTCCAGGTCTTTCCGCTCATTCTCGTCATCTGCGCCCTCGCCTCGCTTCTGTTCCACTGGGGCGTGATGCAGAGGATCGTCGGCGCCATGTCTTTCGTCCTGCGCCGCACGGTCGGGGTCGGCGGGGCGCTCGGCACGGGGGCGGCGGTGAATTTTTTCGTCGGCATGGTGGAGTCGCCGATCCTCATCCGCCCTTACCTGACGAATATGTCGCGCGGCGAGCTTTTCGCCCTGATGAGCAGCGGCATGGCCGGCATTTCCGGCTCGGTCATGGTGATTTACGGCCAGATTCTCGGACCGGTCATCCCTTCCGCCTTCCCGCATGTGCTGACCGCGGCGCTGATTTCGGCGCCGGCGGCGATCGCCGTCGCCGCCATCATGACGCCCTTCTCGCCGGCGCCTGAAGGCGAGGAGGATGCGGCCATCGTCATCGAAGACCCGCCGCGCAATTCGCTCGACGCGATCGCCCGCGGCACCAGCGACGGCATTATCATCCTCGCCAATGTGCTCGCCCACCTCATCGTCATTCTCGCTTTGGTCGCCCTGGTCAATTCCGCGCTGACCCTCCTGCCCAATGTTTACGGAGCGCCCGTGACCCTGCAGCGCCTGTTCGCCCTGCTGTTCCGCCCCCTCGTCTATCTTATCGGAATCGCTCCCGCCGATCTCGGCGCCGCCTCGAAACTGATGGCGACCAAGACCGTGCTCAACGAATTCGTCGCCTATGTCCACCTCGCCCGCCTGCCGCCCGGCAGTTTGAGCCCGCGCTCGCAACTCATCATGCTTTACGCCATGTGCGGCTTCGCCAATTTCGGCTCGGTCGGAATTTTGGTCGGCGGCGTTTCCGCCATGGCGCCGGAGCGCAAGCACGACATCGTTTCCCTCGGCTTCCGGGCGCTCGTCTCCGGAACGCTCGGCTCGCTCATGGGCGGCGCGGTGATCGGCGCCCTAACCTGAAACCAGAAGCGCGACCTCTTCGGCGATGGCGAGGCTGGCGGTAAGGCCCGGCGATTCAATGCCGAACAGGTTTATCAGCCCCGCGACGCCGTGGTCCTTCTCGCTTTGGACGAGGAAATCCGTATTGGAGCCGCCGGGCCTTTCGATCTTCGCCCTGATCCCGGCATAGCCGGGCTGGAGCGCGCCATCCGGCAGGTCCGGCCAATAGGTTCTTATGGCCGAATAGAATTTATCGGCGCGGCGCGGGTCGACGGCGTAATCTATGGCTTCGATCCATTCGACATCGGGACCGAAACGCGCCTGGCCGGCGAGATCGAGGGTCAGGTGGACGCCGAGGCCGCCCGCCGCCGGAACGGGATAGATCAGGCGCGAAAAAGGCGCGCGGGCCGAAAGGGTGAAATAATTGCCCTTGGCGAGATAAAGCGGCGGAATTTTTTCGGCGGGCATGCCGATGATGGAGCGCGCCAAAGCCTGGGCGCCGAGGCCGGCGGCGTTGACCACGAGATTGGCGGCGATTTTCGTCGCCGCCGCCCCGCCCGTCTCGATCTCGATTCCATCGGCGCCCGCCCTGCCCGCAACCACCGGCGTTTCCAAGGCGAGAGCCGCGCCGCGGGATTCGGCGTCGCCGAGCAGCGCCAGCATATAGGCATGGCTGTCGATGATGCCGGTTGAGGGCGACAGCAAGGCTCTTTCCGCTTTCAGGGCAGGTTCGAGCGCGCGCGCCGCCTCGCGGTCGAGCCAGACGAGATCATGGACGCCATTGGCCTCGGCCTGCGCCTTCAGCGCGGCAAGCTTTCCGACTTGCGCCTCGTCCGCCGCGACGATCAGCTTGCCGCAATTTCTATGCGGCGCGCCGTGCTCGCGGCAGAAGGCGTAAAGCATCTCCCTGCCCCGCACGCAGAGCCGCGCCTTGGCGAGATGTGACGGATAATAGATGCCGGCGTGGATGACTTCGGAATTGCGCGAACTGGCGCCGGCGCCGATCCTGTTCTCGCTTTCGACAATGACCGTCTCGCGCCCGGCGCGCGCAAGCGCGCGGGCGATGGCGAGGCCGACGACCCCCGCGCCTATGACCAGACAATCCACGCGTTCCATCGCGCCCCCTGAACTGGGTTCAGCCTTCGACCTCGATCGTTACCGCATAATCGAGTTTCGAGGTGACGCCGTCGCCATAAAAACCGCCTTCGATCGGCATTGTCGCGAGCTGGTCCGGCGCGGCGCAGAGCGCCACGTGGCCGTCCTCCACCGCAACGCCATGGGTCGGATCGAAACCGCGCCAGCCGTAGCCCGGCAAGAAAACTTCCGGCCAGGCGTGAAGATGGCGGCGGCCGTCCGGCGTCTCGGCGTAAGCCTGGTAGCCGCTGACAAAGCGGGCGGCCAAGCCGAGCGACCGCGCCGCCGCCAAGAACAGCACGGTGATGTCGCGGCAGGCGCCGACGCCTTTTTCCAGCGTTTCGGCGGGGGTCTGGGCGTAGCCGCTGGCGCGGATGCGACGGTCCATGCGGGTGAAAAGGCTCTTGTTCAGCAGGTCGAGAAAGGCCGGCGCCTCCCGCCCGCTCTGCGCCGCCAGCTTTGCAGCGAAATCCCGGACCGTCGCGTCCAAAGCGGCGCCGTCGCGATAGGCCGCGAGGGGATCGCCCGGCGCGACCGGCCAGGGCAGCGGCTGAAGATCGAGTTCGGGCGCCGGCGAAGGGGCGGTCTCGGCGACAAAACGGCTGTCGATGACAAGATGGTCGCTTTCGCCGGCGAATTCGATCTCGGTCACCGTATTGCCGAAGCGATCCGTCGTCTCCCGGCGCAAAACCGGGACGGGGTCGATGACAAGTTCACGTTCGACGAGGTCGATCCCATCCGCGCGGGGGCCGAGACGCAAAATATGCGCGCCAAGCCTGATCGGGGCCGAATAAAGATATCTGGTTTCGTGGCGGACCGAAAAGCGCATCATTCGCTCCTGCTTTCCAGCGCCGCCTCCCGTCGAGCGCCTTCGACCCCCCAACTGAATGCGCTCCGCGATTTATTTATCCTGATGCTTAGTCTTATCCGTGGCGCCTTTCAACATTTCCGGCCGCCTGAGGCTTTCCGCGTTCGCCGGCGTCGGATCAGGGCCTTGCACGCGCTGCAGAACGGTTATTTTTCCGCCTGACTCGCCGTGCGCTCGACCCGAATCGCCAAGACGGGCGCATGGGCTGATCGAGGTCGGCAACAGGCTTGCGGACGACGCCGCTTTCGACGAAAATGCCGCCGTGAATTTCTCCACTGATGGGAGGGCAGTCTATGCTTGCAAGACTGCTGACTTGTGTCGCCATCGCCGCGTCCGCCTGGGGCGCCTCCTTACTCCGCGTTCAGGCGTCGGAAACGTCTGTCGGAAACAATTTCCAGATCCGCGGCGTCGCCTGCGACACGGCGGGCCGGTGCGCGCCGTTCCGCCAGCGGACGCGGGCCACGACCCGGTTGCAGTGCCAGACCGTCGCAGGCATGTTCGGCATGGCCGAATGGCAAAGTCGGCACCCTGCCCTGACGGTCAAGGAATGGCATTGCGCCGCGCCCGGCGAACACAATATCTGACGCTTCGCCAATCTCGCGCGCTTCGACGAACCCTGACGCCTTGCTTCAGAGCGACTTGGCGCGCCGGAAGGACTTGAGCCACAAGGGACCAATTTGAGTCAGGCCCCTCCTCGAAATATTGCGCTCGGACTAAAGTTAGTTTAATGGGAAATGGGAGTTGCCCTAGACTTCTTCCTTGCGGCGGTATGCTTAAATTCCGAGCAAAAGCATAGCGTTTTCTGACAATTGAACCAATGCGATGGCGCCTTACAAAATATTCGTGATCTCGTTGAAGCGTGCGGCGAGCCGACGCGCCGCTTGCGCTAAATCACTCGGTGACATCGGCCTGAAATTTGAATTTTTTGACGCCATCGACGGCGACGAGATCGGTTCGGACGTCATCGAGTCCGTCTATGATAACAAGAAGAATTTCGGCCAATTCAAGAGGCCGCTGTCAAGGCGCGAAGTCGCCTGCTATCTCAGCCATTACACGCTCTGGCGACGCATCGTGGACGAAGGCCTCGAGGGAGCCGTAATTCTCGAAGATGACTTTGAAACGGACAGACAACTAAGGGAAGTTCTCTATCATATCGAAAAGCGGCGTCTGTCCAACGCATTCATTAAATTGCATACAGGAAGACGGGTTGTGGGGGAGACCATCGCGCAATTTCCGGATGGACACCGACTGATTTTTCCCAAACGCGTACCTGGGCTGGCGCTTGGGTATGTCGTCGATCGGGTCGCGGCGGAGAAGTTAGTCCGCACAGCGCTGCCATTTGGGCGACCAGTCGATATGGACCTCAAGTATTGGTGGGAGTTTGGCGTGCCGGTTCTCGTTGTCGATCCGCCGCCTTTGAGGTTGGGGGCATTTTCTTCCGTTAGTTACATTGGCGGTGAGCGCGATAAGATTGTAGAGAGCCAACTCAGCCCCAACAGGTTCTTCAATAATATCCTTTATCAGATCAGGTACAACATTGAACTGCGGCGAGCAAGACGGCTGAGAAGGCATTTTTTGCAGTCCATGCGAAACTTAGAGACCCCTTCGAAAAACCAGGCCGCTTAAACCGCCATCGCGCCATTACGACGGCCGAAGCTTGCGCGGTCCATCCCCGGGATAAATGGAACCGATTATTGACCGTAATCGGATGGTTCTCGGCCAAAGGTCGCGGGTCCCCCGGCGTCTCGGCCGCGAGGCGAGACTTGCGCTGAACAGGGTAAAGCCGCAATAAGGCGCGGAAAAATTCCAAGCAGCCGGAAGTTGGCATGAATATTCTCGCCAAGTCGGACGCCGTGTGCCTGGTTCCGGGCGCATCGCCGCGCCCGCCGCTCATGCCGCTCGACGCTTTGCGTCTTTTCGTTCTGGCGATTCTTGCGCTCAAGGTCGCCTTCGCCTTCGGCGCCCCGCCCAATGCCGACGAGGCTTACTATTTTATTTGGGGTCAGCACCTGCAACTCTCCTACCGCGACCATCCGCCGATGGTCGGCTGGGGAGAGGCCGCCGGCGCGGCCCTTTTCGGCTGGAATTATCTCGGCTTGCGTTTCGCCACCTTCGTCACCGCGGGGGCGACTGTCGGCCTGTTCCGCCTCTGGGCGCGGCGGCTCGCGCCCGGCGATCCCTCGGCCTATTTCTGGCTCATGCTCGGCGCTTATTTCGCCTCGCCGCTGTTCCTGTTCACGTCCACCAACGTCTACCCCGATCATTTCCTTTTGTTTTTTCTCCTCGCCGCCAGTTATTTCCTGACCGGCTTTTTAGGCGCGTGGCGCGAGGGAGGCCAAAACTCTTATGGCAAGCTCTACCTCGCCGCTTTGTTCATGGGCCTCGCCGGCCTGAGCAAATATAACGCCGTCTTTTTCCCACTGGCTCTGGTCGGCGTCCTCGCCTCCGACCGGCGCTGGCGCGGCCTCTTTCGCGCGCCGCAGCTCTATCTCGCCGGCGCCATCGCGCTTCTCGTCGTCAGTCCGGTCTTCATCTGGAACGCGCAGCACGGTTTCATCAGCTTCCAATGGCAGTTCGGCGGACGATTCGATGGGGCGCGACGCAGCGTCAGCGGCTTCAATCCCTGGGGGTTCGTCCAGGAAGGCGGGGCGATCCTTTATTTCGGGCCTTTCCTGATGCCGGCGCTCTATCGTTTCCTGCGCGCCGGGCCGGAACAAGGCGAGATCGGCGCGATTATCGCCCTCGGCAAATGGAGCTTCTACCTGTCCTGCGGATTCATGCTGGCGCTGGCGCTTTGGGCGCCGGCCTCGCACCTGGTCAAGCCCTATTGGAGCGACGTGGCCTTCGTTCCCTTCGTCGTCGTCGCGCCGCTGTTCTGCGTTTCGCCGCGCTTGTTCAAGGCGCATGTCCTCGCCGGAGCCGCCGTATTTGCCGTCATGGTCGCGCTTTATCTTCTCAATCCCTTGCCGACGCATCTCATCGGCCTGAAGCCGCTCGATCAAGACCGCTTCGGCCGTCCGACGATCGCCGCCGAGGTTTTGCGGGCCAAGGCGAAAATGCACGCCGATTTCGTCGTGACGCCAAATTATATTCAAACCTCCCTGCTCGCTTTCGGCGCCGGGACGGACAAGGATTTCACTTCGGTCGACCCCGAAAAGGACCAGTTCGCCCTGTGGCGCGGCCGCCGGACGCTCGAAGGCAAGACCGCCATTCTCGTCCTGCGGGGCGATGTGGCGGCTGGGTCCGACGGCACGCCGCCCTGCAAGCAGGTGACGAAGTACAAGGTCGTCACGGCCAAGCGCTTCGGCCTTCCGATCGAAACGGAGACGCTTTTTTTCCTGCGCTTCAAGGACGCGCCGCGGTGAAAGTATCGCGGCTTCGTGAGGCCGCGCAGTCGCCGCCGGCGAAAGTGTCCGGATGGACCATCAACCGCGCGCCGTCGCCGTCAAGCGCCGCGTCCATTCCCTCTTTCGCCAGGGTCGCCTACTCTATGGCCTCATCGCCAACTGGCCGGAGGCCTCGCTGCGCACTCTCGTCAAGCGAAACCACGACCTATTGCGCCGAAATATCGTTTTCGCTCAGGCGCGTGGTTTTGTGTGAAAATGAGGAGAGACGTGAGCCCCAATACTCCCTACATGCTTGAGTTTGCCCCTTGTATTCGTTAAATGACCCGCCGGAGCCTGTATGGTTCAATGCTTTTCCCTGCGAGGACGCCAGGCATTGTCATTGAGCGTTTATTTTATCAATCTCGACCAGGATACTGAGCGCCGGGACTTCATGGAAAAACAGCTTTCCGGCGTGAATTACGAACGCGTCGCCGGTTTCGAAGCTGTCGGCGACCCCGACCCCACAGCCAGACTGAAGCCGGCGGAGCGCGCCTGTATTGCAGCGCATCGGGAGGCATGGCGCCGCTTTCTTGCGAGCGACGCGTCTTTCGCTTGTTTTCTGGAAGACGACGTGCACCTGACGCCGAATTTTTTTGCGCTGATCGCCGGATCGGACTGGATTCCTCCAGATGCTCATGCGGTTAAGATCGATAGCTATTTCCAGCGCGTTATGCTTTCGGACCGACGCACGCTTTGGCCGGGTCTCGACCTGGCCCTTTTAGAGACGCTGCATGAAAGCTCCGCGGGTTATATTCTGAGCCGCGCCGGCGCGGAGACTTACCTGCGCATCACGGAAGCGCCTACGGAGCCGGTCGATCGGCTGCTGTTTCCGCACGAACCTCGCGCTAAGGGCTTCCGCATATGGCAGGTTTCGCCGGCCGCATTGCTGCAGGATCATCTCTTGAGCGACGAAAATCCGGCTAAGCGCAACTTTTCCACGAAAGTTCAAGCCCATCGCCTGAACAGGGTCCGCAAAAAGCTTAGCGCCGCCGAACGATGGCGCAAGATCAAGCGGGAAACGGCGCGGATCGGCGACCAATCTATTCGCGGCGTCCGCGCGCTGCGTCGCCAGCTGTTTCGCGGTCTGAGATGGAAGGTGGTTGGCTTCGACGAAACGGTGTTGCGCCCGCCGGGTCAGGACGGCGGCGCCCCCCGACGCGGGCGGCTTTGACGTGGATTGGGCCAAGCCGCTCCATCTGTTCCGGAACTATTTCGCGATTCTTGCGTCGGGGCAGTTTCGTCATGCCGATTACGCCTGGTTACATTTGCGTTCGCGCTATCTGGCCCCTTTGGCGTTACCCCATTATCTGTGGGTCGGAGAAAGCCGAGGCGCGCGACCAACACCCTTTTTCGATCCTGCTTTTTTCGCCCGTCAAACGGGAACGAAAGCCGGCGGTGGCGCGTGTTTCGCCCGGTTTCTTCGGGCGCCGCGTGGCGCCCCGGCCTGCGCTGAATTCGACGAGGAATGGTATTGCGAGAGAAATCCCGAAGCGCGTGACGATCCCCGTTCTCCCTGGGCGCATGCGCAACGCCATGTCGTGAGCGAATTGCGCGATCCGTCGCCATTCCTTTCGACCGCCTTCGTCATGACCGCTTACGCCGCAAAGCCCGGCCGGCGGGCGCGGACCTTGCTGCGCCTGTTCCATCGGCGGCTCGGTCCTTTCGTTAGCTCGCTGCCCCTGAACGCCGATGAATTGCGGGCGAACCAGTCGCGATTCCGCGGCAAAGTCACCCTTGAAATATTGCGAGAGAGTCCGAAGAAGCGGAACAATCTCGTCTTTATTCAGACCAATGGGGGTCATCCAGCCGCCTTGCAGGCCGAGACGCGTAATTACGACCTGCTGTTAAACTATTATGCGCCTGGCAACACGCAAAATTGCCCGGTCGAGTTCATTTACGCGCAAAGGGGAACGAAGGTCACGGCCATCGACACGATTCTGCGCGAGAGGCCCGAAATTCTGACCCAGTATGATTATGTATTGTTTCTTGACGACGACATCGAGATGAAGGCGGACGAAATCGATAAGTTCTTTGCGATCATGCGCCGCGAAAAGTTCGATCTCGCCCAGCCGTCGCTAACGCCCGACTCCTTTGCGTCTTTGCCACTGTTCTATCGCCATGGAACGAGCAAGGGCTTCAGGCGCGTAACCTACGTTGAAATCATGGCGCCCGCCTTCTCGCGCCGGGCGCTGATCGCCAATCGCGAAAATTTCGGCGCGACGATCAGCGGATTCGGTCTCGACGTGCTGTTCGGCGCCGTCACGCGAAAAGAATTCGGTTCGACAATCGCGGTGGTCGATGCCGTCGCCGCCGAGCACCGCCGCAAAATCGACTTGACCGGCGGCGCCCTCTACCGCTTTCTCGCCAGCGAAGGGATCGATCCCTTCGTCGAAATGTGGACGCTCGAAGCGGAACGCGGCCTG
>CAYRNB010000098.1:0-10347 GCA_964425315.1 uncultured Rhodoblastus sp. | reverse complement strand
TTGAGCCCGATGATTGTCGCGCCACGCTACCTCGACGAACGACGGCTCTGGGTCAAAAATACGCGTTCGACCGAAACCGGGAAGGACCGCTGACGGCGTCGCTGCGGTCACTCCTGAAAAAGCTCGAAAGACGCGTTTGAGCCGGAAGCCGCAGTCCGGCAGGAATCGGCGGACAGTGGGAATAGAGCGGAGGGCCGGTCCCGGAGGTAAACCCGTCGGTGGCCGAACGGCGAGGATGCGCCACGAGCGGCCATCGACTCAGCCTGTCGATTAAATCAAACGTCAATTAAATCGGCCTGCACAATAATGGGATAGCGCCCGATTGGGACGCCGTTCATCAAAGCGCCTTGCGCCTGTCGCAGCGAATTGACCGAATGTCTGGCCGCGCCGAAGATGGCAAAAAGTCGCGCAGACGCCCGCTTAAGCAAATGAAAATCCGCATTTCGTAAGCAAACCGCTTACGCTACTGCCGTAATTTAATATTTTTAAAATGTTACGCCTCATGATATTACGTATTTATAAAAACATCAAACTTAATCGCGTGTGTTAAATTGAAATGTCATCTTTCGGTATCCTAAAAGCGCCCGGGTGATGGCCACAACACCAAACAGGCTGTTCAGGGAGGCTACAATGTTCAGGACCCGCTTAATTGCCCAGGCTTTGACGGCTGGATTCCTTGTCGCGGCGACGACATCGATTCCAACTTCGGTCTTAGCTCAAAATAATCCGAAAATCTCCAAAGCCATGTCCCACCTCAAGGCGGCGACCGAAAAGCTCGGTCCGCCCAGACTTGAGGGAACCGATCCGGTCAGCGGCAGGAACGCTTCGGCCTTATTCTTCGGTCAAACCAAAATGAACAACGACTTCACCATCGTCGATGCGGTCGTCAAGGCCGACGGCGCGACCGCCACGCTATTCGCCAAGACCGGCGACGATTATGTGCGCGTTTCGACCAATGTGCCCAAGGGCGCAGGCCGCGCCACGGGCACGATCCTCGACCCGAAGGGCCCGGTCATTGTCGATATCAACGCCGGAAAGCCTTTCTATGGCGACGTCGGCATTCTCGGCAAGCAATACACCACCGGCTACGAGCCGATTAAAGACAGCACCGGCAAAATCATTGGCATCTGGTATGTCGGCTACAAGAAATAATTCGGTTCCGCCGGGAATCGATTTTCGGCGCCTCCCCGACCGGGGCCCTCCGCTTCCTTGCCCCACTCGCGCTGATGCCGGATAGATAAGCGGCGAAGTCACCTGGCGGTAGCGACGCCAGAGCACTTGAAGAGCGCGACGCCGGATGGCCGCCGCCGCGCTCGCCTCGCTGACCTGCGCGCAAACCTAACATATACTAGGAGCCGCAACTATTTACTTGCGCGACATAAGATAACACTTTGGCATCTTTGATGCGCGGACTAACCAGATTGTGCAGGGATTACTTGAATTAATGACCCAACTTAAATTTTAATACCCATGAGATAGCTCGTTCATTCCGTCGTGCCTCGCGATCAGGCGGCCAGATATTTAGCGGGCGCTCCCTCCGACTCATCATGCTCTTTCGGCAGCCTTTGCTGCGCTTAACCCCAACCCGCGCCTAATATCGAACCTGGTCTCGAAAACGTGCGAATGGCAGCCATGAGCCCGCAAGCCGCCCTTTCCGGGGATGGTCGCGGCCTTCGGCTTCGAGCCGAAAGCCGCAGTCCGGCAGGAATCGGCGGTTTGCGGAAGGCCGAGAGCGGCGTGGGCAAGGGCGGCTTGGCGCCAGAACCGGAAATTCGGCTTCGGAGAAACGAATCAGCGTTGTCGACGGAATGCGGACGTTGATCTTTGCCTCCCAAACGGCGCGGACGAGCCGAAATGCTCCCGGAGATGCTCGTCTACAAAGCTCCATAATCCGTGGTTGTCCGCGCCTCGACGTCAGCGTCTAGCATCACATTCGGGCCGGGGTCCCGCAGAGGCGCAAAATCAAAGTTCGACCTGATCTTCGTCGACGCCGACAAGCGCAGCCATCCGAATTATCTGGCATGGGCGCTAAGGCTTGCCAGGCCTGGAACTGTGATCATCGTCGACAGCGTGGTTCGGGATGGCGCGATCATCGATCCGGCGCGCGACAACCCGGAAATCCAGGGCGTCCTTCATTTACTTCGACTTGGTGGCGGGCGCTGCAACCGCGAGACGGTTGGCTGCAAGGGCTGGGACGGCTTCGCGATCGCCATCGTCGATCAGATATGAAGCGCGACCCTGCCGCCGGGTGGGGCCACAGCGTCGGCGCCGTCTGCCTCTTGATATTGACCAACACCATCCTATATACATCCATACAGATGGTATATGGATGGTCGTATAATGGTTGGCAATATACAGGAACTTCGGCCAAAACCGCCTGAAAGCGAGAAGATCACGATCAATCTCGGTTATGTCGATCTTGGCCATATCGACCTGTTGGTCCAGGAAGGTTTTTTTTCCAACCGCACCGATTTTATTCGCACAGCCATTCGCAATCAGTTGGATCGGTATCATGACGCCGTCAAGCAATCCGTCACGCGGCACAAGCTCGACATCGGCTTGCGGCGTTACGGCCGCGAGGATCTTGAAGCCGCACGCGCGAACGGTGAAACGCTCCACATCCAGGTTCTAGGACTGGCGGTCATCGCAAATGACGTCTCGCCCGAACTGGCCGCCGAAACGATCGGATCCATTCGCGTTCTTGGCGCATTGCAGGCGAGTCCGGCGGTGAAGGCGGCTTTGTCGGATCGCGTCAGCTAGCCGCCCATGCGCCGCTGGCTCGACGGCGGACAAACGTCGCCGCCGATTCATTCGAGTCCGAAGACCAGCGCTGTTTTTTCGCGCCCAAACTCCAACTGACCGAGGTCCTCCTGCTATGAACGCGCCATCAAAGATCGACATGCTTGCGGCGGCCCGCCTCACGCGCGAGGGCCGGCTCGAAGAGGCGATGGCCGTTTTGCGCCATGCGCTCTCATCCGCTCCGTCGTCCGACGCCGCATCGGATTTCGAGGCTGAGCCTTCGACTGCGCCGCCAGCAGGCGCGCGCCTGCCGTTGATCTCGATGCCCAAGGCTTTCGGCGGCCTTGTAAAACGCATCGGCCGTCTCCGTCCCGCACGAGAGCTTGACGAACGAGTTGACGAGATTTTGGCGCCCGCTACGGGGCGCGCCAGGGACCGCCTGCCGGACGGATCGCATTTCGAAGAGCGCAGCTTCGCCAATGCAGCCGGCGTTCGAACTTACAAGCTCTTCGTCCCAAGCGGTTACAACGGCCAGGCCCTGCCGCTTGTGGTGATGCTGCATGGCTGCACCCAATCGCCCGACGATTTTGCCGCCGGCACACGAATGAACGATCTCGCCGAGGAGCAGACTTTCTTCGTCGCTTATCCGGCGCAGCCAAAATCGGCCAACGCCGGGAAGTGCTGGAACTGGTTCAACTCCGGCGATCAGCAGCGCGATCGGGGCGAGCCGTCGCTGATCGCGGGAATCACGCGCCAGATCATGGACGATTTTCCGGTCGAGCCTGGGCGGGTTTATATCGCCGGTCTCTCGGCGGGCGGCGCCGCGGCGGCGATCATGGGATCGGTCTACCCGGACCTCTACGCGGCGATCGGCGTCCATTCCGGATTGCCCCACGGCGCCGCGAGCGACATGCCATCGGCCTTCGCCGCCATGCAGCAAGGCGCGTCGCGGGCGGCAAGATCACGAAGCCGCGAAAAAACTGGGAGCGGGATCCCGGTCATCGTGTTCCATGGCGACCGAGACACGACGGTCCATCCCGTCAATGGCCACGAGGTCATAGCGCAGGCGAAAGCCGAAGCGGATCTGTGGGCGACGGTCAGCAGCGGCGTGGCTCCCGGCGGGCGCGCCTATACGCGCACCGTCCACGCTGACGAACGCGGACGGCCGATGGCGGAGCATTGGGAGCTCCATGGGTCTGGCCATGCCTGGTCAGGCGGCAGCTTGGCCGGGTCGCATACCGACCCGCGCGGACCCGACGCCAGCCGGGAAATGATGCGCTTTTTCAGCCGGCACCAAAAGGAATGACCGCCCTCCAAGCTTGGAGCCGGTCGGCGGCGAACCGTCAGCTCATCAGCCACTGATATAATAGATCAATTGCTCAATGGTGAATTCGTGATTTGTTATGATTGCCTTTACAAGATCTCCGATGGATATGATGCCGATCACATTTCCATCTGAAATAACAGGGAGATGCCTTATTCGTCTATCGGTCATAACCGCCATGCACTCTTCAACAGATTGATCGAGCTTTGCATAAATGAGTTTTGTTGTCATAACATCGCGAACGAGCGTTGACGCCGATGCGCGGCCTTTTAGTACAACCTCCCGCGCGTAGAGTCGCTCGGTAACAATTCCTACGGGCTTTCCGTCCTCCACGACGATCAAGGCTCCTATGTCGCGGTCAGACATCTCTTTAATCGCGTCATAAACGGTCGCGTCTGGCCGGATCGAAAACACGTCATGTCCCTTTTCGGCGAGCAGATGTTTTATCGTGGTCATTTCCAGCCTCCCAACCGGTCGTAAATTGCTGGCCAACACATTTTACTGCTGGCGTTTGTTGTTTCCGCGGCGGGTCAGGCAAGGCTGGGAAAGAAAAACAACCTCTGCCGCAGCGAAGTTTTCTTATTCAAGTTGCTGCTCCAAAGCGTTTTTTTCACGCTCCCGTCATAGCTTCGACGGACAGCGCCCTGAATTAATCGGCACGCGCAGGGATCGGGTGTCGCGGCTTTATCGGGCGCGCCTTAGCAGGCCGCTGATCGGCCCCCACTGACGGGTCCAGCTTGGATGTTAGTGTAATGACGGCCTCGCCGCCAGCCATTCAATCTTCTCGAACCGCAAAAGAGTTGTGACAGCGTCATCCTGCGGACGGCGCAGGCGCGAGATGATTCCATTTTTGAGACCTTGCCAAATTCCCTTGAGGCGATCCGAGAACATTTTGCCGGCTCCTGATTCACATGTCGCCGCAATAATGCGCGTCGCGAGCTCGCGCCGACAGGGAGCGGAATCCACTCACGCGTCGAAGCGCGCTTCCTTGTCGTCGCCGGTCGCGACGGCCCTTGGCGGAGCAAATTGAGTTTGAGACACGAAAGGCTGCGCCGCTCGCTCCGTAGGCAGGGCGAATCGATCGGGAAGTCCACGCTCGCCGTCTTCATCGTCGAAGTCGTCGGGACGCGTTTCTCCAATCGCGTTTGGCCCCGCCTGCGCGGTTGCAATCAGCCGAAAATAATGCTCGGCGTGCTGGAGATAATTCTCCGCTGCGACAGGATTGCCGCCCGTATGCGCGTCACGCGCCAATTGAAGATATTTTTCCGCAATGTGGCGCGCTGTTCCTCGTATTTTGACGTCCGGTCCATTCGACTCGCAAATACGGGTCAGCGGGTTCGGCTGGCGACGATAATTGGGTTGGCGACTGCTCAGCCGGTATTTCTGTTCGGGTTTCATTTTTTGTCCTGATCTTTTCGAGGCTCATTCACAGAGCCGTGGGTTCCGCAGCCGACACACATCGACACGGTTTAGTTGTTGAGACCATACGCGCTTTCGATCTCGGCGCTGGCCAATTGTCGAGATGTCTTCCCAGTTCACTTGCCCGGGGACCAGGTCATGGGCCGTCGGTGAAGCCGAAGACGCCGAAACGGTTGACGACGAAATGGATATGCTCGTCCCGGCCGATCCGCTCGTCGAAGCCATAGTGGCTCATATGGACCATTTCGTCGGTCACGACCACGCCCTTTTCCTCCAGCGTATTGAACATATGCCGGACCAGTCGTTCACGGCCGTCCGCTTCCGCGGTCCTGAACTTGGCGGCCTTGGTTGTGCGTCTGTTTTCTCTCACTCGCATGGCCTCATCCTCGCAATGTCGCGGTCCGATGGCGACGGTGGCGCGCAGATCGGCCATGCGCTCGGAATCTACCTAAGCAGGCGCGTCGAGAGGCCTTCATCCGGCAACGAGTTTAACCGGCGCATTCGATATCGCCTCAGGCGGAGTGATGACCAGTTTGGCGCGCAGACGCCCGCGGCACGAACGCAATGCGCGCAAAAAACTGAGCATCCAGTTGCAGGCGTCATGTTGACGAATGCGTTTCATGAGCACGCGGTGGCGCTCGATGCGCTCTTTCTTTGTCATTTCGATCGCCCGGCGCATGGCGTGCGCAACCTCGTCCGTGTCGTAGGGGTTGACGATCAAAGCCTCCTGAAGGTCGTCGGCGGCGCCGGCGAAACGCGACAGGATCAGAACGCCGGGATCGGCGCCGTCCTGCGCCGCGATATATTCTTTCGCCACGAGATTCATGCCGTCGCGCAATGGCGTGACGAGCCCGATTTTGCTGGCCCGGTAATGAACGGCGAGCGTTTCGCGTGCGACCAAACGATGAATGTAGCGCAAAGGCGTCCAGTCGAAGTCGCCGAATTTACCGTTGATCTTGCCCGACAACGCCTCGAGTTCGTGGCGGATGTGGATATAGGCTTGCAGGTCGTCGCGGGTTGGCGAAGCCACCTGAACCAAGGTCACAGGCTTGCTGTTGTCGGGAAACGAATCGAGAAGCCGCCGGAAGGCGCGAAACTTCTCCGGCAGACCCTTGCTGTAATCCAGGCGATCGACGCCGATCGCATATATTCGGCGTTTGCCGTGGTGCTCCGTTCGCTCAATTCTCCTTCTGGCGACTGGATCCTGCGCCATGGCGACGAAAGAATCGACGTCGATGCCGACCGGAAAAACGCCCACCTTCAGATATCGTCCCATCACGCGCAACGTGTCCGCGGAAGTCATTGCGCCGCCCAGAATTTCGCAGACGAAGCGGCAGAAATTGGCATGGTCGGCGGCGGTCTGGAAACCGACCAGGTCATAGTCGAGCAGCGAATTCACCAGCCACTCGTATTCCGGCACGGCCGTGAGAACCTCGGGCGGAGGGAATGGAATATGAAGGAAAAATCCGATTTCGTTGCCAACGCCGCGCGCGCGCAACCCGGCGCCCAACGGAATCAGGTGATAGTCATGCACCCAGACGAGGTCGCTCCGGTGCAGATGGGGCGTCAGGACGTCGGCGAAGCGGGCGTTGACTCTTCGATATCCTTCGGCGGCCCCAAGGGTGAAATGCGCTAGATCGAGGCGATAATGATGGATCGGCCACAAGACCTCGTTTGAAAAGCCAAGGTAGAACTCGCGATGGTCACGTTCGGTGAGCGGTATGGTCATCAGCGTACAGCGGCCGTGTTTGACACAGGAGGGAGCAATCTCCCTTTCATCAGCGACAAGCTGGCCATTCCAGCCGAACCACATTCCGCCGCGATCGCGCATCACGTCGAGAAGGCATACCGCCAACCCGCCGGACGCTTGCCCGGCGCCGGGATCGGCGACGCGATTGGAGACAACGACGAGCCGCGTCATGTGACTGACTCCCCAATAACGCCGAGATCAAGGTCTTTCATTGCATGCAGGCCGTTTTTGCCGGCGCAGCGAGTTCGCCTGGCGCGGCCATCAGTCCGTCCAGCCAGTTGCGCAATTCCAGGATGTTTGCGGCCCGAAATTTTGCAGCGGTGGCGCCGTCACCGATCTTGATGGAAACGCCATCGCTGGCGTTTACAGCGACAAACCCCGGTTCATCGGTCACATCGTCACCGGCAAAGATAGGCTTTCGGCCCTTGAACGGACGCTCTTCGAGAAAGGTGGCGATAACGCCGCCCTTGTCATTTCCATGCAGCCTGATCTCGCAAACCATTTTCCCTTTGATCATGTGCAGGCCGGGTCGGTCGCGAATGATCTTGCGGGCAAAGGCGAGGCAGCGCTTTTCGAAATCGGGACGCAGCCGGAAGTGGATGGCCGCCGAGCCTGTTTTCCGTTCAATGACAACGCCTGGCTCCGAAACAAAGGCGGCTTCGAATTTAGCCGCGATCGCGTCGACAATGCTTTGGTCAATGATCGGGGAATGCAGCCGACCAGAAGCGTCGCGGCGTTGCAGGCCATACACGCCGGCGACAGGCAACACGAGGGGATACAGCAGGCGGTCGATGACGTGGATGTCTCTACCCGATACAAGAGCTAGCGCCCGCCCGACCCTGTCCCGCAATCTTTCGATAAATTGCAGCGTCGCGGCGTCGATGCGCACGTCGTCGGGGCGATCCTCGATCTCGACAAGCGCGCCGTCGAAGTCGAGAAAAACGCAATATTGTTCCAGATCGTCGATTGACGGAGGCATGTGCCGCGCTCCGATAACCGCCAGAGTTTTGCTCGTCGTGTCAGTCGTTACGCCGCGGCTGCTCCTGGCGCCCTGCACGATCATGACCGTCCTCCAGAATGTGACTTCAGGCATCAATCGATCCGCGACGTTCAAGACTCCAGCGCGGCCAACGCCGGGGCGCCAAATTCTGGCGCAGTTAGAGCAGTATTGGTTTTTAGCGCGTCACGGCGGCTATCCTCTACGCGCACTGCGCAACGAGGAGACATTATACGGCTTCGGCCCTGCGAAGCAGGTTCGGAATCTACTCATTCCATTTCTCGGCGATTGGATCGTCAAAGACGAAATGCCCGATTGATCCATACGACGCGATGATTGCCTCCGGCTATCGATTTGTTCCTGTCATGCCGCCATCACGGGCGGACGGCAAGCAAACGCGAATCGTCGATATTGACGCCGGGCCGGGACGCTGCCTTTTCCGTGATAGCATTGAGCACGGATTGGGTATCGACGGCTTGACCCACGGTTTCGCCTTCGTCTGCCTCGCACCGTTGAACGGAGTCATCGTCATATTTCGAATTGCCGTACGGCGCGCGAGCGAACGCTTTGCCGGGAGCAGCCTCGATTCGACGGGCCGAGACTTGCCAGCCTGTGCCGCTGGTCGCCCGCTCCCCTTAAGACGCCTTTCGGAACGCGCAGCGGCTTGCGCGTCAGACGCGCGGGCGGGGCAGCGGTATTTTTCAAATCGCCTCTGCCTTGCTCAGCGCAGATTGAATGGCGCGCACGAGGTCGCTTTCGAGATAGGGCTTTTGCAGCACGGTCGCTTCCGGTTTGAGGCGTTTGACCGAGGAAGCGTTGCCGCTGGAAAAAATATGAGGAATGTGGCCGAAGCGCAAAATGGTATCGACGGCGCCAATGCCGTTTCCATCCTGCAATTGGGCGTCGACGATCATCAGGTCCGGCTTCGATCGACCGGCGGCGGCGACGGCGGCGGCTTCGCTGACCTCAACGGCGCAGACCACGTGGCCCAGCGCGTCAATCAGCTCGGCGAGCAGGTCGGCGATAACGCCGTTGTCTTCCACGATCATGACGCGGAGTGTTTTCATCGAGTTGTTCCGTTCACGGCTTCCCTCTCGCCGCGGCGCACAGCCGGTCTGTCGCGACGGATCGCGGAATTCCCGCAGCTTAGCTGGCGCGGGACCGGCCGGCACAGATTCGGAAACTACTCACGCCTGGACGGAATTTGGAAGAATGTCCGCAATTGCGCTCGACTTTCCCGGGCACAGAAAAAAGCGCCACGGGGCGCCAATTGAGTGCTAAAATTCGCCCGACCTGTTTCCGTCGGAGACGTTCAAGGAACAAGCTTTCGCATGCGAAAACCCAAGGTTCATGCTCCCAAAGCATCTCGATTGCGATCCGGGGAACAAATCCCGCCAGAGCAGGCGCTTGCTCGCGAAGGAGAGGCATTTTCGATCGTGGCGATCGGCGCCTCGGCTGGAGGGCTGGACGCCTGCAAAAAGCTGGTGGACGCGCTGCCGCTCGACGCAGGCCTGGCCCTTATCCTTGTCCAGCACCTCGATCCAACCCATGAAAGCATGCTGGTCGACCTGCTGGCGGGCCACACGTCGATGAAAGTGTGTCAGGCGACGCATGGCATGAAGATTGAGCGTGAACATCTTTATGTCATTCCGCCCGGCTCCTATCTCTCCGTCACGGCCGGAGCGCTGCGGCTCTCGCAGCCGCAAGCGCGTCACGGCGCGCGCCTCCCATTCGATTTCCTGCTGCATTCGCTGGCGGAAGAGTACGGCGCCCGCGCCGTATGCGTCATTCTTTCCGGGACGGGCGCGGACGGCAGCCTGGGGTTGAAGGCGGTGAAGGAAAAGGGCGGTCTGGTCATCGCGCAGGAACCCGATGAGGCCGCTTATGACGGGATGCCGCGCAACGCGATCCTGACCGGGGCGGTGGATCTCGTGCTACCGGCGGCGAAGATCCCGGAGGCGATCCTCAAATATGACACGCGCGCGCCGAAAAATTCGTCGCGGCAAGAACCACAGCAAGACTGGCTGGCGCAAATCATCGAACTGCTCCGCACCAAAACGGCCCATGATTTCAGGCTCTACAAGCGGGGCACATTGCAGCGCCGGATCGAACGTCGGA
>CAYRNB010000097.1:0-10652 GCA_964425315.1 uncultured Rhodoblastus sp. | reverse complement strand
ATCTCGACCCTGTGCGGAAGTTCATCGTGATTGGCCGACGGCTCTTATCGGCGGACAGCGGACCAACGCCGATGTCGCCGGTAAGAGAGAAGTTGGGCAGAGAACGTCCATAGGCTGAAGGGGCAAAACATGCCGGTAAGCGGCCGTTGGCGCTGTGGCGAAATTTGGCCAACATCGTATGTCACGCGCGCCAGTGCGCGCAGAGAACCTGCCGGTCGCCTTCGTTGAGCGGCCCCGCTAACCGCAGCGCACAAAAAGCGCACCGGACCGACAGAGACTAACGTTGCGATCCGCTGTTCCGTTCGCCGCAATTAGTGGCGCTGTCGAAAGATCCTGTGTTCATTCGGTGGCTCCTCAACCGAGGCGGGAGGCGTGTCGCCCCTCTATGCGAGAAGGGGCGACGATCGCTTGTCCAGTTCAGGTATGCTCGAACGGCTCATCAGTGCACGAA
Organism: uncultured Rhodoblastus sp.; assembly: GCA_964425315.1. Lineage (GTDB taxonomy): Bacteria > Pseudomonadota > Alphaproteobacteria > Rhizobiales > Beijerinckiaceae > Rhodoblastus. Next base: position 10,201 of record CAYRNB010000097.1, on the reverse strand, counting down.
CGCGACGATGCAGCGCGCGCCTCGGCCAGTGCCCGATCTCACGCCCGGTATGCTGACCGATCCTCCAACCGACAGCGTCTTCTTGATCGTATAGCTGCCACGAAGATTATGGTTGTAGACCATCGTCCACTGGATTCTCTCTCCGCCAAAGATTGGTCGTTGGCCATCATTGGTCAAAAGGAGGCTCGACGGAAATTCGGCAGGCGCGCCCCATGCTTTGCAGCTAAGATGCTCACGCCCAAACGCGATGACTGGTTTGCCCCGTTTGAGGGTCAAGTTGCGCCGGTTGACGGTCCTCGGCTGTTGGTTGACCTTGAAAGTCTGCATGTGGCTCGGGAACATGATCGTGTTGGCGGCGTTGGCGGCCAGCGGTGTGGCTAACATGGCCGGTACAGTCAGAACGGTGGCCGCGATACCGGTGGCGATCGTGCGTTTCGTGAACATGGTCTGGAATCCTTCCGTTGTTTGCAGCGGACGGATTGTGGCCCGCTTAAACTGTGTCGCGGCGAGCGGAAAAAAGGTTCAAACGGATTTGCTGATCTGTTTGTAACTGGCCATTTCGGAATGGCCGCTGAGGATTTCTATCCTGACGCTGCGAAACAAGCTCGAAGGACGACTTCGGGTCGAGACGAGACTACCGCCAATTTGATCGCGACGGGCCGGTATGAGCCGAAAGTCGCCGGTTGCGCGACCGCCGCTCCCCCCTCCAGCGCCCGTCAACCTTGATCTTCAGCATGCGACCTGACCCCGTCGATGCGATGGCGGCCGGCAAGATACGGGCTCGTAACCTTTTGTTAGTCGCGGTCGCGATTGAGATGCGTGAACCTCTGCCGGGTTGAGTATGTTAACTGTGACGCGGACAAGCCCGACGGGGACTGTCAGAGCAAAGGAGACGCGCCATGAACAGTGTCCTTGGCAAGTGTGGCGTTGATGTTCTGCACGATCCTACCCTCAATAAATCCACCGCGTTTACGGAGGCGGAGCGTCAGGCTCTGGGGATCACCGGCTTGGCGCCGGACGTCACGGAGACGGAAGAGCTGCAAGTCCGCCGTGTCATACAGCAACCGGGCCATAAGACGACCGACCTCGAGCGCTACATCTACCTGGTCAATCTGCTCGACACTGACGAGACGCTTTTTTACCGCGTGCTGATGTCGGACCCGGCGCGATTCCTGCCGATCGTATACGACCCGACGATCGGCGAGGCCCGCCTGAAATTCGGCCACATCTACCGGCGCCAGCGCGGCATGTATCTGTCGATCACGCGAAAGGGGCATGTCAAGGAGGCGCTGCGCAACTGGCCGGCCGAGGACGTGCGCTTTATCTGCGTAACCGACGCTGGACGTATCCTTGGTCTTGGCGATCTCGGCGCCAACGGCATGGGCATACCGATCGGCAAGCTGCAGCTTTATACCGCCTGCGCCGGAGCGCCGCCGCAATATTTGCTTCCCATGTATCTCGACGCCGGCGCCAACAACGAGCAATATCCGCACGATCCTTTGTATCTGGGCATGCGCAAGACGCGCCCGCCGACTGAGGAGCTTTATTCCTTCGTCGACGAGTTCGTCGAAGCCGTGCAGGAAGTCTTCCCAAAATGCTGCATCCACTTCGAGGATTGGACAGGGGTGGACGCCGTCCATCTGCTGGAGCGCTACCGCGATAACTCCTGTGTCTACAATGACGACGTCCAGGGCACCGCTGGCATCACGCTTGCCGGCATGATCAACGCGGTCAAAATCAAGGGAACGCAGCTGAAGGATGAGAAATATCTTTTCCTCGGCGCGGGTTCGGCCGGCATCGGCCTCGCCAATCTCCTGTGTTCGGCGCTTGTCGCCCAGGGCATGTCGCTAAAGGAAGCGCAGTCGCGGGTCTACATGTTCGACGTCAATGGGCTCCTCGAATCGACGCGCACCGATCTCGTGGACTTCCAAGAGCCCTATGCCCACCAGCATGCGCCGACGCGCGATTTCGTCGCCGCGATCGAGAGCATAAGGCCGACGACAATCATCGGCGTCAGCACGATCGGCGGCGCCTTCACGCAGACGGTCGTCGAGACGATGTCGCGGGTCAACGAGCGCCCCGTCATCCTCGCGCTATCGAACCCGACCGAGCACGCCGAATGCACGGCAGAGCAGGCGTACGCCTGGTCAAAGGGCAAGGCCATCTACGCCGCGGGCGTGCAATTCCCCCTGGTCCATATTGATGGTCAAACACTTCTACCGGGCCAGGCCAACAACTTCTACATCTTCCCTGCTTTCGGCATGGCCATTTTCGCAACGCAGGCGAAGCGGGTTTCCGATGAAATGTTCATCGATGCGGCGCAAGCCGTGGCCGATCAGGCGCCGCCCGACTTGCTGAAGCAGGGCATGTTGTACCCGCCGCAGTCGAACATCCTGGAAACCGAGATCAAGACGGCGGCTCGGGTCGCAAAGCTTGTTTTCGACAGCGGACTGGCGAGAGTCGATCGTCCGGCTGACATGGAGGCGTTCATTCGCAGCCACGTCTACAAGCCGGAGTACAAGAACCTGGTTTGACGATCCCGGCTGATTTTTCGGGTTCTCGGACAGGGACGCGGGATCCCGCGCTTACAGCTAGCGATGCGAAAGGGCCCGCGTCGAAAAATTGGATGTGGAGGACGCCAAATGGTCGACGTTCGTAAGGAAACGGACAGCCTCGGCGAAGTGGACGTTCCGGCCGACAGGCTTTGGGGCGCGCAGACTCAGCGTTCGCTCGAGCACTTCAACATCGGCAGGGATCTGATGCCGCGCGAGATGATAATTTCGTACGCCATCTTGAAGAAGGCCGCCGCCAACGCCAGCCACGACGACAAGAGGCTTGGCGATCAGCAACACAAACTCATCGTTCAGGTCTGCGACGAGATCCTCGCCGGCCAACATCACGACATGTTCCCGCTCCATGTGTGGATGACCGGCAGCGGCACCCAGTTCAACATGAACGTCAACGAAGTGATCTCCAATCGCTGCTGCCAGATCGCCGGGACGCCGCTGGGCAGCAAGGCGCCGGTGCACCCCAACGATCACGTCAACTTGGCGCAGTCGTCCAACGACTCTTTCCCCTCCGCAATGAACATCGCGGCGGCGGTCAACGTGAAGCAGCGGCTGATCCCGGCGCTGCAGGCGCTGCACGACGCGATCGCGGCAAAGGCCAAGCAGTGGGAGGACGTCGTCAAGATCGGCCGGACCCACATGCAGGACGCGACGCCACTCACGCTTGGGCAGGAATGGTCGGGTTATGCGGGAATGCTCGCGGACGATCTCGATCGGCTCGAAGCTGCGCTGGGGGGCGTCTACCGCCTGGCGCTCGGCGGCACCGCGGTGGGCACCGGCATCAATTCGCCGCCCGGTTTCGCCGAGGCGGCGGCGGCGGAGATCGCCAAGCTGACCGGTCTGCCGTTCGTCACGGCGCCCAACAAGTTCACCGTACAGGGCGCCCACGACGCCCTGGTCCAACTCTCCGGAACGATGCGGACAGCGGCCGTCTCGCTCTACAAGATCGGAAACGACATTCGGCTCTTGTCCTGTGGGCCGCGGGCGGGTTTTGCCGAACTGACGATCCCGTCGAACGAGCCGGGCTCGTCGATCATGCCGGGCAAGGTGAACCCGACCCAGGCAGAGGCCCTGACCATGGTCGCCGTGCAGGTGATGGCGAATGACGTGGCGGTCGGCTTCGGCGGCGCCAGCGGCTACCTGGAAATGAACGTTTACAAACCCCTCATGATCTACAACATCGCTCATTCCATAGCCCTCCTGTCGGACAGCAGTACGAACTTCCGCAAATTCCTGGTCGAGGGCGCGGAGCCGAACAGGAAAAAGATCGCTGAATACCTCGAACGCTCGCTGATGCTGGTGACGGCGCTGTCGCCCGTGATCGGATATGACAAGGCGTCGGAGATCGCCCACTACGCGATGGACCACGACCTCACGCTCAAGGAAGCGGCTCTAAAACTCGGCTTCGTGACGGAGGAGGAGTTCGACCGCGTCGTCGACCCCGCGAAGATGGTCAAGCCGTACGTCGCGACGAATTAGAGCGTTGGAATTTCATCGCTGACGAAAGATCGCGCCTTCACGTTTTCGCCCTTGCGGCGACGGCTGTTCCGCGCCTGGCGAGCGCGAGGCGAAGAACGCCGCTCCAGCCGCCGGCGACAAGGCCAAGGCCGGCGCTTGCCGCGACCATCGAAAGGGGCGGCTGCGAAAACCGAAACAACGGCGCGAGGCTCGGCGTGAAGACGATGAAAGCCAGCACGCCCAGGGCCGCCGTGGCGATCAGCCAAAAAACCTTGCGGCGCGGATCGAAAAAAGAGGTTCCCGCGGAAGCGGCGGCGGCGAAAGCCATGGCGAGATTGCCGACGACCAGGCAGACGAAGGCAAGCGCGCGGGCCTGGTCGGCCGGCGTGGAGGCGCCCAGGCTCCAAAGATAACTTCCATAGGCCGCCACGAGCAGAACCGCTCCCTCGAACAGGCCGAGCGCAATATGGGAGACGCCAAACAAAGGTTCGTCGCGGCGGCGCGGCGGTCGCTCCATGGCGCGCGCGTCGCTTGGCTCGCTTTCGAACACAAGCGCGCAGGTCGGATCGAGCATCAGCTCGAGCAGCATGACATGCGCGGGATAAAGAATCGGCGGCAGGCCCATGAGCACGGGCGTGAGCGCCAGGCCGGCAATTGGAATGTGGATGGCGCTGATATAGATCAGCGCCTTGCGCAGATTAGCGAAAATGCGCCGCCCCAGCCGCACGCCGCCGATGATCGAACCGAAACTGTCGTCGAGCAGCACGATATCGGCCGCCTCGCGCGCGACATCGGCGCCGCGCCCGCCCATGGCTATGCCGACATGCGCCGCTTCGAGCGCCGGCGCGTCATTGACGCCGTCGCCGGTCATGGCGACGACATGGCCTTCGGCGCGAAAGGCTTCGACGATGGCGAGCTTCTGCTCGGGCCGGATGCGGGCGAACACCCGCACGCGCGCAAGGCGCCGCGCCCATTGGTCGGGGGCGAGCGCATCCAGCTCCGCCCCGGTCACGACGCCGCCGGAAAAATCGAGGCCGGCCTCGCGCGCGATCGCCAGGGCCGTCGCCGGATGGTCGCCTGTGATCATCGCCACGCCGACGCCGGCGCGCGCCGCCTCGGCCATCGCCTGCGCCGCGTCGGGGCGCAGGGGATCGCGGAAGGCGGCGAGACCAAAGAAAGCAAAAGGCGCTTCCCCTGGATCGCGATCGGGATCGAGGTCTCCGCGCCGCGCGGCGACGGCGAGCACACGCAGGCCCCTTTGCGCATATTCGTCCACGCCGGCGCGAATCTTTTCGCGATCCGCCTCAGAGGTTCGGCACAAAGCGAAGATCGCCTCCGGCGCGCCTTTGGCGGCCGCGAGAAATCCGTCGGGCGCGCGCCATAAATGGACGAAAGCCAGCCGCTCCGGGCGCAGGGGAAAGGTGCGGACGGATTGCTCCGCATCCGGCAGGCCGATGGTCTCGGATGCGAGGCGGTGGAGCGCGCGGTCCATTGGATCGGACGGCTGCGCCGCCGAAGCACGGACCGCGAGTTCGAGGAGGGACGCCAACTCGCCTTTCGGCGCGCCCTGCCCGGCGTCCCATTCGGCGTCGCCGCGCCGCAGGCCCGCAACCTCCATGCGGTTTTCGGTGAGCGTGCCGGTCTTGTCGACGCAAAGCATGCTGACCGCGCCGAGGGTTTCGATCACGGCCGAGCGGCGCGCCAGAACATTATGGCGGGCGAGGCGCCAGGAGCCGAGCGCCAGAAAGACCACCAGCACCATGGGGAATTCTTCCGGCGTCAACGAGATCGCCAGCGTAATGCCGGCGAGGACGCCTTCGACCCAGTCGCCGCGAAAGCGCCAATAGACGAAAGCGACCAGGATGCAGAAGCCGATAGCGCCGACGCCAAGCCAGATGACCACCCGCCCCATGGATTTCTGCAGCGGCGTTCGCTCCGTTTCAATCGTGGCGAGCGAAGCGCCGATGCGTCCGAGCCGGGTGGCGGCGCCGGTGCGCAAGGCAAGCAAGGTGGCCTGGCCGCGAGTCGCCATGGTTCCGGCAAAAACCAAAGGCGAATCGGCGCCCGGCTCCGGGTCCATGTTCAGATCGGCGCCGTCCTCGGCCAAGGGCTTGAGCACAGGCGCGGATTCGCCGGTCAAGATGGATTCATCCAGAGTCAGGACGTCGCCGCGCAAGACGATTCCATCGACCGGCGCGCGCTCGCCCTCGCCGATCAGGACCAGATCGCCGGGAACGATGTCGCGGGCGGGGACGCGGCGCTCGCCTTCGGCGCGCAGCACCCGTGCGGTCGGCGCCGCGAGAGCGCGCAAGGCGGCGAGAGCGTTTTCGTTGCGCGCCTCCTGCGAGACCACGAGCACGACCGTCAATATGGCGCCGCCGAAAAGCAACGCGCCTTCGCCGAAATTGCCGAGCAGCCAGTAGAGCGAAGCCGCGGCGAGCAGCAGCGCGAACATCGGCTCCTTCAAGGTCGTCAGCGCCATCTGCGCAATATTGCGACGGCGCGGCCTTTCGGTTTCGTTCGGCCCGAAACGAGCGAGCCTTTCCGCCGCCTCCTGCTCCGTCAGCGGCCTGGCGACGCTGCGGGTCAGTCTTGGCGTCGCGTTCATCGCTCCGCCTCCTGACCGGCCTCCACGAGACGCACGCGCAATCCGCCAAGACTCGAACGCGCGAAATCCATGCGCCAGCCATAGGCGTCGAGAATGTCCTGTGTGATGGCGAGGCCCAGCCCGGCGCCGCCGCCGGAATCGAGCCGCCCGCCGCGTCGACGCGCAATCTCTTCATGCTGCGGATCGAGGCCGGGACCGTCGTCCTCGATCAGGACGGCCGCGCCGTCGCAGGCGACGCGCACGCGCTTTCGCGCGTGGCGGGCGGCGTTGTCGAGCAGATTGCCGAGCGCTTCGGTGAGATCGATGCGGTCGAAGGGAAGACGAAACTGCGCCGGAACGTCATTGACGAAATCCAGCGCCTCGCCTTTTTCCGTCCGCCGCAAAGTGCGGATCAGACCCTCGGCGACCTCCCTGAGCAAACTCGATTCTCCGCCGCGCCGGACCTCGGCCTGGATTCGGGCGCGCGCCAGCTCGCGCTCGACGTGGCGGCGCATGGTCTCACCGATCGAGTCGAGCGAATTGGCGATGTCCTCGTCGCCCGACTGGCGCAACAGGCGCGCGTCGCCCGCAAGCGCCGCCAGCGGCGTCTTCAGGCCGTGGGCGAGATCGGCGGCGCGCCCGCGCGCCCGCTCAAGGGCGCGTTCCTGCGAATCCAGAAGCTCGTTGACCTCCCGCACCAGCGGCAGGACCTCGCTCGGCGCGTCTTCCGACAGCCGCCGCCTTCGGCCGCCGGCCGTTTCGGCGATTTCGCGCCGCAGGCGGCCAAGCGGCTTCAGTCCGAGGCTCAGCTGCAGCCAGGTGGCGAGACCGAGAACCAGGGCCAGCACGCCGAGGCTGGGCCCGAGATCGGCGACGAATTCGTCGCGCGCCTGGCGCAATCGGGTCAGGTCGCTGGCGACCACGACGCGCACCGCCCGTCGCCCGCCCTGAGCCGCAAAGGTCACGCGCCGTTCCGCGACGAGAAGCAACTTTCCGCCGGGGCCGTCGATCTGGTGATAATGGGTCTGGCCTTCGCTCAACTTGTCCGCGGGCAGAACCAGCTTGGAGTCCCATAGCGAACGCGAGCGCAATAGCGTCCCGGCGCCCGAGACCTGCCAGTAAAGGCCGGAGAGAGGCTGGTCGAAACGCGCGTCCTGCGGCGGGTTCGCCATGGAGATTTTGCCGGCGTTATCGATGGCGAGCCCGCCGATCGCCTGCCTGATCTCGACGTCGAGATCGTCGGCGAGCGTGCGATAGACATGGCGCTCGAAAATAAGGGTGAGGCCGATTCCGGCGACGGTCAAAGCGACGCAAATGGCCACCGCGCCCGCCAAAGCCAGGCGAAGCCGCAGCGATTTCGCCTTCACGCCGCCTTCTCCGGCATCAGATAGCCGAAGCCGCGCCGCGTCTCGATCCATTTATTGCCGATCTTGCGGCGCACGCGTCCGACCAGCACTTCGATGGCGTTGGACGATTGCTCGTCCTGGCCGTAGACGTTTTCCACCAGCTCCTGCTGCGACACGACGCGGCCGCGGCGCAGCATGAGATAGGCGACGAGGCGATATTCGAGCGGCGACAGATCGATCGGCGCGCCGCCAAGCGTCACCTTCATCGCCCTTTCGTCGACCGCCAGCTCGCCGATCGTGGCGAGCGAAGAGGCGTGGCCGGCGGAGCGGCGCACGATGGAGCGCACGCGCGCCAGAAGCTCCTCCATGCGGAACGGCTTCGCGAGATAATCGTCGGCGCCGGCGTCGATGCCTTCGACCTTTTCGCTCCAGGAGCCGCGCGCGGTCAGCACCAGCACCGGCGTGGCGCGGCCGCTTTCGCGCCAGCGTTTCAGCACCGCCAGTCCGTCCATTCCCGGCAGGCCGAGGTCGAGCACGATGGCGGTGAAATCCTCCGTGTCGCCGAGGAACCAGGCGTCCTCGCCGTTTTTCGCGCGCGCGACGACATAGCCGGCCGCAAGAAGCGCGCGCTCGACGTCCTTGGCGATACGGTCGTCGTCTTCGACAAGAAGAATGCGCATTATTCGCCTCCGTCGCTGACGATCGCTCCGGTGGCGGCGTTGACCGAAACGTTTCGCACCCGGCCCTCCGGATCGACGAGGCGGAATTCGTAAAGCCAGGCGCCGCCCTCGCGCTCCAGCGTCACCTTGACGATTTCGCCGGGCAACTTTTTGCGCAGATCGGCGAGAATCTGATTGAGCGGGCGTATGTCGCGGCGTTCGACAGCCGCGCGCGCCTCGTCCTGGTCGCGGCGCGGGTTGTCCCCCGCCGCGGAGGAAACGGCGGCGAGCAGCAGGATCGGCGCGACGAGAGCCAGGGCCGCAAGCTTCATGAACGGAAAGACCTCTGTTTTCAACGCAACGATTATGGCGCGACGGGGCTGACGAGTCGCTGACATGGATCATCAGCCGCCCGTCATCGCGCCCGCGTCATAAGCGCGCCAAAGCCCGCGCCCGGCGGCCGGGCGCCGATGGAAAGGACATATGATGCATAGAACGGTCATGACCATCCCTGCCGGAGGCGCGAAGCCTTCGTCTCGCCCCGCCGCCTGGGCGCTCTTGCCGTCCCCGCTCCTCTGGGGACTCTTCGCCGCTTTCGTCGCTTTCGCTCTCGCCGGCGAAAGATTCGCCTCGCTGAACGCCGGCGCCTTCTATGGCGTCGCGGTTCTGACGATCCTGCGGGCTATATGGGCTTTTGTCGGGCCACGCCAAGGCGCGCGCCGCTGGGCTCCGCTTCGGCTAAGCGGCCTTTTGTCGGACAAGGCGACGACCGCCGCCGTTGTGGGGCTGGCGACCTATGTTTCGGTCGCCGGCATGCTGGCGACGGCCTCGAATCTGTCCGGCTCGCACGTCTTCCTGGCGGCGCATGACGCGGGCGTTGTCGCCCTGCTCGGCCTGGTCTTTCTGCGCTTTGCCGGCGCCGCTCTGGCAGGCGTCGCGGCGGGCGAGCGCCTTGTCCGCGCCGCGCTCAGGCGGCGTGGCGGGCGCTCATAAGCTCCCGTCAGGATCCGCCGCGACGAGGCGACATGCGCGCCATGAGATCGTCGTGGCGGATATGCTGATGATAGAGCGCCGCCAGCATATGAGCCGCCGCCAGCGCGATCAGCGCATAGGCGGCGATCTCATGCGCCTCCGTCAACGGGCGGTAGATTTCCGGCGTCCTGGCGAAGGGCGAAGCGATCTGGAAAAAGCCGAAGTCGAGGCCGCGCCCACGATAGAGCAGCGTCGGAACGCCGATGAGCGGAACCACGATCATCAGGACATAGAGTCCGGCATGGCCGATTTTCGCGGCGACGCGCGAAAGCGGCGCCATGGCGCCAGGAAGATCGGGCGCCTTATGCCCCAGCCGCCAAAAGAGGCGGACGAAGGACAGGACAACGACGGCCAGCCCCGTCATCACATGCAGATTGATGACAGTCCCCTCCCAGGCCTTGGGAAATTCATCGACGGTAAGGCCGAGGCCGAAGGCCGCGACAATGAGGAAAGCAATCGACCAATGGAGGGCGATCGCAACAGCGTCATATCGTTCTGGGGCCGTCATGGCCAATCTCCTGTTTGCAGTTCAAGGATCGACTTCGTTTCGCT
>CAYRNB010000096.1:0-10783 GCA_964425315.1 uncultured Rhodoblastus sp. | reverse complement strand
CCGGGCTATTCCTGCCGGCGCGGCGACCCGAAGCAATGCGCGCAGGCCTATCAGACGCGGCTTTCGGGTCCGCTGCTCGACCGCATCGATCTCCATCTCGAGGTCGCCGCCATTCGCGCCTCGGACTTGATTCTGCCGGCGCCCTCGGAAGGCTCGGCGGATGTGGCGGCGCGCGTCGCTGCGGCGCGGGAAATCCAACGAAAGCGGTATTCAAGTCTCTCGCGTCCGGATATTTCGTGTAACGCTTCTGCGCCGGCGAATATGGTCGAGGAGGTCGTACGACTCGACGAAGCCGGGACAAAACTCGTGCGCGACGCGTCGGAGCGGCTGCGATTGTCGGCGCGCGGCTTTCACCGGGTGCTCAAATTGGCCCGCACCATCGCCGATCTCCAGGATTCGCCCGAAGTTCTTCGGCCGCATCTCGCCGAGGCTTTGTCCTATCGCGCCGGTTTCGACCGCGCGCCCCGAGCGGCATAGCGGCCTTTCGCAAGCCCCATAAGCAACGAAACATTCAGCGGTCACGAATAAAATCGTCCCTTTCTCGGGATGGCGCCTCCTTGCGCCCGTCCCCATTCCTTGCCGAAGGGCGACATGAATTCCATGCCACTGGCGAGCGACGCGTCTTTTATTTTGGCGGCCATCGCGCTCGCGGCGGTCGGCTTGTCCGCTTGGCTCATCGGCAGGGCGAGGGCGGCGCAACGGCGCGCCGAGGCCGATCAGGAGCGCCTGCGCGACGAGATCTGGGAGTTGAAATCCGCGGCGAGCGCCTTGGACAAGGCGGAAGCCGCCAATGAAGCCAAGTCGCGCTTTCTGGCGACCGTGAGCCATGAATTCCGCACGCCGCTGAACGGCATTCTGGGCATGACGGAGCTTCTTGCCTCCACCTCATTGACCGCGGAGCAGATGTCTTATCTGGAAGCGATCCGCGCTTCCGGCGCCTCCCTTTCGTCGCTGATCAATGAAATTCTGGATTTTTCGCGGATCGAGGCCGCCAAGATCGAGCTTAAACTGGCGCCGTTCGATTTGCCGGCGCTTGTCGAAGGCGTTGCGGAATTGCTGGCGCCCAGGGCCCAGGGCAAGGGAATCGAGATCGCCAGCTGGATCGATCCGAAGGCGCCGCGACTGGTTGTCGGCGATGCGGCGCGCCTGCGGCAGGTTCTGATCAATTTGGCCGGCAACGCCGTCAAATTCACCCAGAATGGCGGCGTCGGCTTGCGCGTCGCCCTTCTCCTCGATGGAGCTTTGCGCTTTTCGGTCGCGGATACGGGTCCCGGTGTGCCTTTGGAGCGACGGCAGACGATTTTCCAGGAATTTGAACAGGCGGATAGCTCATCCACCCGTCAGCACGAGGGCACTGGTCTCGGACTGGCGATTTCGCGGCGCCTTGTCGAACTGATGGGCGGCGAACTGCGCCTCGAACAGGCCGGATCGGACGGTTCGCTTTTCGCTTTCGTCATCTCCCTGCCAAAAGCCCCGGGTGAGCCAAAATCCGAAATACGCCAAGGCTTATGCGGCAAGCGCGCGCTGATCGTCGCCGCTTCTCCGTTTGGCGGCCCCTATCTTGGCGAGCGGCTGGGGGAATTTGGGTTAGAAGTTTTGAGGGCGGAGGGCGAAGACGACGCCGTAGAAGCGTTAAATCGGCTGGGACCGTCTCCGCCAGACCTGGTCATTGTCGATTGCGCTTTGGGCGAGGAGGCGACCCATCGTCTCGCGTCGGCGGCGCGCGCGGCGGGCGTCGCCAAGAGCCTGGTGCTGTTTTCTCCCTTCGAACGTCGCGCCTTCGGAGAGGCCGCCGTCCGGGATTTCGACGGTTGGCTGGTCAAGCCGGTGCGGCTCGAATCGCTCTATTCACGTCTCGACGGCAAAGTGGTTCCTTTAGGCGCCGGCAAAGGCAAAGCCGATCAGGCTGAGATGGAGCGTCCTCTCGCCGGGCGACGGATTCTCCTGGCGGAAGACAATGACGTCAACGCCTTGCTGGTTGAACGGCACTTGCTGCGCTTGGGAGCTGAAGTGGCGCGGGCGCGTGATGGGTTTGAGGCCGTGGCGATGGCGCGCGCCGCAACCTCCGAAAATCATGCGCCTTTCGACGCCGTTCTGATGGATATCCACATGCCGCGGCTCGATGGTCTCGCGGCGGCGCGCCTCATGCGCGCCGAAGAGGCTGAGGCCGGTCGCGCGCCCTTACGCATGATAGCGCTGACGGCCAACGCCTTCGATGAGGATAGAATTGCGGCGCAACAAGCCGGAATGGACGATTTTTTGACGAAACCCGTCGACCTGGAAAATATCGCGAAGGCGATCGCGCCAAAAAGCTAAGCGCGAAATTTGTTGACCTGATTGCAGGCGATATTGTCATATTTCCGTATCGGGCCGGAATTAATTACGCGCGTAGCTAGATTTAAAAGCGTATGTACGGCTGGAGGCGATCGCTATTCCCATTGGATTGACGATGGCGTCGGACGCATAGGTTCCGGGGCTCCGGGAATTCGGTGAAGAGACGGAATCTGTCACAGGATAGCAAGCCGGCCGACCAGGAAAAGCTTACCAGAAGTCGGTCGTTTTATTTCGTGGAGCATTGAGCGGTAAAGGGAGAAGAGGGCCTGTCGCGAAGCCGATGAATCGCCGCAGGCGCCAAAATCACCGTCATGCGGGGATGTAATTCAATGAGCGGTTTGCCGGTCGTCTCCGGGTTGTCTTCAAAACTCCAATGGCTTCCCAGAAAGTCGCATGACTTTGTTCGACTGGAAAAGCAACCGTTCAGCCTGTGGGCGCCCAAGTTTTCGCACGCAGGTCTTGGTCCTTCCCTGGGGCGGTCCGGATCACTCGAACTACGCCTCGCGGTCAAAAGGTCGGAAGTCCGCAAGGCGCAAAGATTGCGTTTCAAGGTTTTTTTCGAGGAAGGGGGCGCCGCCGCCGACGCCCCGGCCTCATTGGTGCGGCGCGACATATGTCCCTTCGACAAAGTTTGCGATCATCTCTTAGTGATCGACCATGCGGCGAGAAATCGTTTCGGCAAGGTCAAGCCGCGCGTCGTCGGCGCCTACCGTCTTCTCCGCCATGACGTGGCGCAAGCCAATTTCGGCTTTTACAGCGCGCGGGAATTCGACATTGGCCCTTTGCTGACGCGCCATCCGAATTCACGATTTCTGGAACTGGGTCGTTCCTGCGTCTTGGCGGATTATCGCGGCAAGCGGACGATTGAAATGCTTTGGCGCGGCATTTGGGCCTATGTCAAACATTATCAAATCGACGCCATGATCGGCTGCGCCAGCCTCGAAGGCGTCGATCCGGCCAAGCTTGCGCCGCAACTGAGCTTTCTTTTCCATCACGCCAAAGCCGAACCGCAATGGCTGGCGCGGCCGCTGCCGCACAAATTTACCGCGATGGATCGGATGAAGGCGGGCGAATTCGACGCCAAGCGCGCTCTTTCCTCGCTCCCTCCTTTGGTGAAAGGCTATATGCGGGTCGGCGCTAAATTCGGCGAAGGCGCCGTTATCGATCGTCAATTCGGCGTGACGGACGTCTTTGTCGTCATGCCGATCAGCGAGATCGAGGGGCGCTATATCGAGTATTTTGGCGGCCCCGACGATCTCGCGCGCCGAGCGCCGACCGCCTGACGATTTCTGGCAAGCGACGGAGGACATAAAAAACCCGCCTTGTGGCGGGTTTTTTTGGCTCCTCCTCGAAGCGTTCAGGACAAATGTTGCGGCTGCGCGTCCTGAGCCTGCTGCATGCGCTGCGCGTAGAGCGCGGCGAAGTCGATCGGATCGAGATAGAGCGGCGGAAAACCGCCGTTGCGCACGCAATCGGCGACGATCTGGCGCGCGAAGGGAAAAAGCAGGCGCGGACATTCGATCATGACCACCGGATGGGTCTGCTCGTCGGGAATATTCACGAGACGGAACACGCCCGAGTACGTCAGTTCGAACTTGAACATGAGATTGGCGTCCTCGCCGGCCGAGCCTTCGAGCAGGACCTCGACCTCGAAATCCTTATCGGCGAGCTGCTTGGCGTTGACATTGACCTGGATGGAAATATTCGGCCCGGTTTGCTGAGGTCCAAGCGAGCGCGGCGCGTTGGGGTTCTCGAACGAAAGGTCCTTGCAATATTGCACCAGGCAATTCAACGCCGGCGCGGCATCGCCCCCCTGTCCGCCATTGGTGTCGGTCATGAATATCTCCCGTAAAGGCGCCCGCCGAGCGTCAAGTCCGCCCAGCCTTCCATTTTGGTGGCGGCGTCAAAATCCTGACCAACGCCCGAGCCATGTTCATATCGAACCAGAACTTCGCCGCCGGGTAGCACGAATCCGCAACGGAAAACAAGCTGGGAAAGAATTTCGAAGGCCCTCGCGCCACATCGGCCTATCGATCGGACGAAACCCATTCGTTTGGCGCAAGATCGACAACCGTCGGATTTCGGGGCCCACGAGACGACGCATGGATTGCCGCGCCGCGGAATCGACGCGCCAATATTTGCCGAATCGAGGGCGCGGCCAGGGCGAGGCCCACCAAATCCGAGAGAAAACCTGGAAGAATCAGCAAGACGGCGGCGAGTGCGCGAATCAAACCATCGGCTGCGCCGCTGTTTGCCCGGGGAGCGCCCGAAACCGCCGCGCGCAAAAAATCCAGGACGCCTTCGCCCGTTTGCCGCAATAAAACGAAGCCGCCAAGGGTGGTGACGATCCCGACGAGCAGGGCGCCGGCCACGCCAATCGCCTGCGCGACGGCGATGAAGGCGAAAAGCTCCGCGAACAGCCAGAAAATGAGAGCGAGAGTCAGTCGCGACGCGCGGTTCATCCAGAGGCTCCAGTCAGGCACGCCCTTCCCCGACCCATTTCGCAAGAGCGCGAGCGCAGCAGGAACTCCCTCTTGCGAAGCCCGTTGTTCACGCCTGCGGATCGCTTCCGCCCCGAATACGCGGAAACCCTGAGGGCGATATTTGGCCGGCGCGTCCTTGCTGGCGCCATCCGGCAATGATACCCATCGACCCAACAATATGGTTGGGTGGGACAAAAGGCGCAATAGCGATCCCAAGAAACGGTGCGAGACGGTTTCGATGCAACTTGATCCGACGACTATCATCTTCGCTCTTCTGGCGCTTTTCGTTTTGTGGAAACTTCGCTCGGTCCTGGGCGAACGAACCGGCTTTCAACAAAGGCCGGACGAGAAACTTTCTTCGTTTCCTTTGCCCGCCCCGCCGCAACAGCAACCGCCGGCTCAAGAAATAAGCTGGGCGGAATTCGCCGATCGCGGCAGCGCGGTGTGGAGCGGGCTCGACGAGGTCGCGCGCGCGCAGCCCAGCTTCGCGCCAGGCGTTTTCCTCGACGGAGCGAAAAAAGCTTATGAAATGGTCGTCCAGGCGTTTTCCCACGGCGACGAAGCGACCTTGCGGTCGCTGGCGAGCGATGAAGTCTTCGCCAGCTTCTCCAGCGCCTTGGCCGAACGGGCGCGCCGCGGTGAGACCATGGAAACGACATTTGTCGGATTCAGCGGGGTCAAGATTGTCGAAGCGAGGGTTGAGCGCGGCAGCGCCCTGATTGCGGTTCAGTTCGATACACAGTTCATTACCGCGACGCGCGACAAGGACGGCGCGGTCGTCGAAGGCGATCCCAACAAGACATCGACGATCGTTGACACATGGACTTTTGCCCGGCGCAACGACGCCAAGAGTCCGAATTGGACTCTGGTCGCGACTTCGCCCGGTCAATGAATTTCCGCTCCGATCGTCCGGGGACGGATATTTTCGCCGTTTTGCTTGCCGGATGGGCGCTTTTCGGCGCGGCCGGCGCGACAGTCGCCAAAGCGCGACCCGTCGCGGAAAGAAGCTACAGGCTGAAGGCCGTTTCCTTCGCCGATCTTCCTGGATTTTCGGCCGACAGGCTCGGTCAGGCTTGGCGTGTTTTCGTCAAATCCTGCGCCACACAGAGATTTTCGGCCGCCGCTATCTCGCGGTTGCGGCCGGCGGCCTGGAAAAAAATTTGCGCGGCGGCGCTGCGTGGCGAGGGTGAAAGAAATCCCCGCGCCTTTTTCAAGAGCCGTTTTCAGCCCTATTTGATCGTCGCCAATCCGGCGGGGGACGCTTATTTCACGGCGTATTATCAGCCGGAAATCCCCGGCTCGCTGGCGCGTAGCCCCGATTTTCCCGTTCCGGTCTATGCTTTTCCGCCTGATTTGACGCGTATTCCCAAGAGCGAACGCGTCGGCGCGCTTGCCGGCCTCACGGCGGCGCGCCGCAATCCAGATGGCCGCCTTTCTCCTTATCCCGATCGCGCCGCCATCGAAGACGGCGCCCTGAAACGGGTTCCCGGGGTCAAGAAGCTTGTTTATCTAAGAGACAAGGCCGATCTCTTTCTTGCGCAAGTGCAAGGTTCGGCGCGCGTGCGATTGCGGGACGGACGCATTCTTCATCTGGCTTTTGCTGGACGCAACGGTCAGCCCTACGTTTCCCTTGCGCGCGTTCTCGTTCTGCGTGGGGTCGCGCCCGCCGCAGATATGACCATGGCCCGGCTGCTGGCATGGCTGCGCCAAAACGGGCTTAAGCGGGGAGAAGCGGGAGACGACCTGCTGCGGCTTGACCGCTCGTATATTTTTTTCAGCGCGCGTATCGACCGGCGCCGCAACGAACAGCCGCGCGGCGCCAGCCGCGCGTCGCTGACCCCGCTGCGCTCCATCGCGATCGACGCGCATATTTGGCCCTATGGCCTGCCTTTCTACATCGATGCGTCTCTACCCTGGCGCGGCGACAATCTTGAACCATTTCAAAGACTAATGATTGCGCAAGATACGGGTTCGGCTATCGTGGGCCCGGCGCGCGCAGATATTTTCTTCGGTTGTGGCGACGCCGCCGGCGCGCGCGCCGGCGAAATTCGTCATCACGGTCGTTTCTTTCTGCTCCTGCCCAAGGATTGAAGGATAAGCGAGGCTCCTTCCGATGGAGATGAAGCCATGAAAAGCGGCGGCGACATGAAACGCCCGTCGCGCATCCGCCTCCCGTCTCGCGAGGAACTCGCCCTTTGGCGTCACGCCACGGCCGATGTGAGACAGAACGCCAAGAAACCTCTACATCGATCGAAAATGGACTTGCCGGCCGCGCCGGGCTCGACATCCGAACCGGCGGGCGGCGATGCGAAGATTTCGGCGCGACCAGCCCTTGCCACGGCGCGGCGGGAGTCGAAACAACCGGATCCGCCGACGCTCGCGCCCCTCGCGCCGATGGACCGGCGGCTGAAGAAAGCTTTATCCTCGGGCAAGGCGCGCGCCGACGACGTGATCGACCTGCACGGCATGAGCCAGGCGCAGGCGCATCAGGCGCTAAATTCCTTCCTGTGGCGCGCATCCGCCTCCGGCGCAAGAGTGGTCCTGGTCATCACCGGCAAAGGGAACCCGCGAGACGCCGCAGGCTCAGACTATGGCGGCGGAGGCGTGCTGCGCCGCTGCGCGCCACAATGGTTGCGAGCGCCGGCGCTTCGCTCGATCGTCCTTTCGGTCGAGGAGGCGGGGCGCGCCCACGGGGGATCGGGGGCGCTTTACGTGCGAATGCGGCGTCTCGCTTCTTCGACGCGGAAGGCTTGACCGCGACCACCGGGCCGGGCAATAGGCGGGCCAGCACGTTCAAGAGAGACACCATGCCCGCTCTTCGATTTGACGTTCTCGGCCTTGGCAATGCGATTGTCGATGTCATCGCTCCGGTCGACGACGATTTCCTTGTCAGGAACAAGCTGCGCAAGGGGACCATGCAGCTTGTCGATGAAGCTCAAGCGCAAGCGCTCTACGATTCCATGGGCGCGGCGACGATCGTCTCCGGTGGGTCGGCGGCGAATACGCTGGCGGGTCTGGCGAGTTTTGGCGGCAAGGGCGCTTTTGTCGGCAAGGTGCGCTCCGACGACGCTGGTCACGCTTTCGTCCACGACATCAAGGCGGCCGGCGTGCATTTTTCAACGCCGCCAGCGGCGGAGGGGCCGGCGACGGCGCGCTGTCTCGTCCTCGTGACGCCCGACGGACAGAGGACAATGAACACTTTCCTCGGCGCCTGCCAGAATTTGTCCATAGACGATATCGATTCAGAAAATGTCGCGGCCTCGCAAGTCCTTTACCTGGAGGGCTATCTATGGGACCCGCCGGCGGCCAAACAGGCTTTTGTCGCTGCGTCGAGCATTGCGCATGAGGCGGGACGCCGGGTCGCCTTGACGCTCTCGGACGTCTTCTGCGTCGACCGGCATCAAGAGGAGTTCATCGGCCTGATCCGCGAAGGTGTCGTCGATCTGCTTTTTGCCAATGAATCGGAATTGCACGCCCTTTATCAAACCGCCGATTTCGACGAGGCCATCGCCGCCTTGCGCCAGGAAAATATTCTTGCCGTGGTCACCAGATCGGAAAAGGGGGCCCTCGTCATCGAGGGTGAAAAAACCTGTCGCGTCCCTGCAGCGCCGGTTGAGAACCTGATAGACACAACCGGCGCCGGCGACCTCTTCGCCGCCGGCTTCCTCAGCGGTTTTACGCGTGGCGAGCCGCTTGAGCGTTGCACGCGGCTCGGCGCCCTTGCGGCGAGCGAGGTCATTCAGCATTTCGGCGCCCGGCCGGAGATCAATCTCGCGCAGCTGGCCGAACAAAGCGATTATCTACACGCCAGAGCCTGATCTCGTCAGACCCTAATGGCGAAAATGCCGATAGCCGGTCATGACCATCGCCAGGCCCGCCTCGTCGGCCGCCTTGATCACGTCATCGTCGCGCATCGAGCCGCCTGGCTGAATGACCGCGGTCGCGCCCGCCTCGGCCGCCGCAAGCAGGCCGTCGGCAAACGGAAAAAAGGCGTCGGAGGCGACCACGGACCCGATGGCCCAGCTGGCCGGAGCGCCGGCCGCTTTGGCGGCTTCCGCCGATTTCCAGGCGGCGATCCGCGATGAGTCGACGCGGCTCATCTGCCCCGCGCCAATGCCGACGGTCGCGCCGCCCTTGGCGTAGACGATGGCGTTGGACTTGACATGTTTGGCGACGCGGAAAGCGAATTTCAAATCCGCCAACTCCTGTTCGCTCGGCGCGCGCTTGGTGACGACTTTCAACGGCATGTCGTCGACGACGACATTGTCGCGCGACTGAAACAGCAGGCCGCCGGCGACCGAACGCACGCCAAGGCCGGGCGCGCGGGGGTCGGGCAGGCCGCCGGTCAACAAAAGGCGAAGGTTCTTTTTGGCGCCGACCAAGGCGATCGCCTCCTCCTCGGCGTCCGGGGCGATGATGACTTCGGTGAATATCTTGACGATTTCCGCGGCCGCTGCGGCGTCAAGCTTGCGATTGAGGGCGACAATGCCGCCAAAAGCCGAAACGGGATCGCAAGCGAGCGCCCGCAGATAAGCGTCCTTCAAGGTCGCGCCCTCGGCCACGCCGCAAGGGTTGGAGTGCTTGATGACCGCCACCGCCGGCGTGCGCCCCGGATCGAATTCGGCGACCAGTTCGAACGCCGCGTCGGTGTCGTTGACATTATTATATGAGAGCTGCTTGCCCTGGACCTGTTTGGCTGTGGCGACGCCGGGCCGCGCCAGGTCGGTCTTGTAAAATCCTGCGGACTGATGCGGATTTTCGCCATAACGCATTTTTTCCGCCAAACGGCCGCCGACCGCGCGAAAATCCGGCGCTTCAGCGCCGATCGCCCCGGCGAACCAATTGGAAATGGCCGCATCATAGGCGGCGGTCCGCGCATAGGCTTTTTGCGCGAGCTTCTTGCGCAGGGCGAGGTCAGTCCCGCCGCCGTGGGCGTCCATCGCGCTCAAAATCGTCGGATAATCGGCGACATCGACGACGACGGCGACGTCCTGGTGGTTCTTCGCCGCCGCGCGGATCATGGCGGGGCCGCCAATGTCGATATTCTCGATGGCCTCGTCCCATCCGGCCCCCTTCGCGATCGTCGCCTCGAAAGGGTAGAGATTGACGACAAGAAGATCGATCG
The DNA here is from genome assembly GCA_964425315.1 of uncultured Rhodoblastus sp. Classification (GTDB taxonomy): domain Bacteria; phylum Pseudomonadota; class Alphaproteobacteria; order Rhizobiales; family Beijerinckiaceae; genus Rhodoblastus. Next base: position 841 of record CAYRNB010000096.1, on the reverse strand, counting down.
GCGTGATTCCATGCGCCAACATGGCGGCCTCATGCTCCGGATTTTCACGGATCGCCAAAAGTCCGCCGTGAATTTTCGGATGCAGGGTCTTGACCCGTCCGTCCATCATTTCGGGAAAGTTCGTGACTTCCGACACGTCCAGGACGGCGAGCCCGGCTTCCGCAAGCGCCTTGCGGGTGCCGCCGGTGGAAACGAGCGCGACGCCTCGCTGAGCCAAACCGCGGGCGAAATCGATCAGGCCTGTCTTGTCGGAAACAGATAGAAGCGCGCGTTTGATGGCGGGTGTGTTGGACATGGGCCTTCTCTTCGGCGGCGTCGGCGATTCGCCCTGACGAAAGAACGTCTTCGCCACGGGAAGCAGAGACGAGCGAGGGGCGGGCGAAAGGCGGATTTTGAGGGTTCAAGCCTTTGGCGCAAGGGCCTTTGTTGCGCTTAGCATGTTTCGACGCGAAGGCAAATGCGTCGATTTTTCGACGCTGCCGCTCAACTTGTCCGGAAGAAGCGCCGACTGCGCATTTCTCCGCGCTCACGCGCTGGAGGCATGCGGGGACTGAACCGAAAAGGACCAGGCGATTTCGCTTATGTCCGCCGCGGCGCCGTTGACGACGATCTGCTGGCAGGCCTGGGGTCCTCCGGGCGCGGCGAAAAAAATGCTCTCTTCCACATCAACCGGCAATCCGCCCGCCTCAAAAGTCAAAGTCGCGCCGGCGGCTGTTTGCAGGAGAACGCCAAAGCCGTCCCAGATGCGGGCGAGAGAAACGGATGGGTGAATATGGAAGCGGATGGCGTATTTGACGTCTCCCAAATCAGCTTCGTGCGCGGCGAGCAGATTGTCCCATCC
>CAYRNB010000095.1:0-10942 GCA_964425315.1 uncultured Rhodoblastus sp. | reverse complement strand
CGAGGCCGCTATTGGCACGGCCGCTATTGGGGCTTTGGCGTCGGCCCCTGCTGGCGCTGGAGCAATTACCGCGGCACATTTGTGTGGGTCTGCGACTAAGAGGTTTTCCTCGCGCGAGGGCGCGCGTCGCCCTCGCATCCGCAAAAAAGCGTCGTCCTTTTGGGCGGCGCTTTTTCTTGCGCGGCGAAAAAGGTCAACCGCAATATTCCGCCCAGCACAGGGGCGTCTCGAAGACCTTGACCGCCGCGAGCTGCGGCAAATCCGGTTTTACGCGCGCGTAGATCCAGATCGCAATGTTTTCGGCCGTGGGGTTTTCCAGCCCTTCGATCTCGTTGAGCAGATGGTGGTCGAGCCGCGCCAGGAGCGGCGCGAAGGCCTTTTCCACCTCGAAAAAATCGACGACGAAACCGGTATAGGGGTCAACATCTCCCGCGAGCCTCAGTTCGACGCGGTAGGAATGGCCATGCAGGCGCCGGCAGCGATGGGTTTCCGGCACATGCGGCAGATGGTGGGCGGCCTCGAAAGCAAAGGCCTGTGTGATGGTCATGGGCATGGCGGGTACATAGCCGTCGGTTCGGCGATAGAAAAGGCTCAAAATCACTCGAAGGCGACATCGCGGCGGCGCGGCGCCAGATGTTCGCCGCCGTCGATCGGCAGCATCTGACCCGGCAGGTCCGGGTGGGCGAGATAGAATTCCATGGCGGCGCAAATGTCCTCGGCCGGCGTGGCGCGGCCGGTCGGAATCTTTTCCGCGTCGGCGACGAAACGCGCCTCCGTTTGCGGGCCGGACGGAAACATCAGCCCGGGCAGCAGGCCGAAGACGCGCACGTCGGGACGATCCGCCCGTCCCCACATCGCCGTCATCGCCATCAGCGCGCTTTTTCCCAGGGTGTAGGAATAATAATCCGGGTTCAGATTGAGCAGCTTGTGGTCGAGAATGTTGAAAATGGTGACGCGGGCTTCCGGCTTTTTCGATTTCGCCGCCGCCTCGATGATCATGAATGGCGCAAGCACGTGCACCGAAAGGCTGACGGCGAGCTTCTCGGGGTCGGCGCGGCCGGGAAAGTCATGTTCGAACACCGAGGCGTTGTTGACGACCACCTCCGGCGCGCCGAAACGGCCGGTCAGTTCTCCGCAGAATTTGGCGATCGACGTCTCTTCGGTGAAATCGGCGGCAATCACGTGGGTTTCGGCGCCGGATTCTTCGAGTTCCCGGGCGAAAAGGCGCGCCTTATCCAGCGAGCGATTGGCGTGCAGGATCAGGCGATAGTTCTTGCGCGCAAAAAAACGCGCGATTCTTTCGCCCAGCCGGCTGGTCGCGCCCGTGATCAGGGCGGACTTCACTTGCGGCCGCTCCAGCCGGCGCGGGTGCGGAAAAGATCTATGCCGGCGCCGCGGCTCTCGTTGTAAATGTCGGGCTTGCGGATCGACAAATGGCAGGCGACGACGCGCTGGTCGGAAAAACAGCTGTCGAGGACGAGATCGGCCACGGTTTCAAGCAGGTCGATATGGCCCTCGCGCTCCAGCGCGAGGATGCGGTCGCGCACCAGATCGTAGTCGATGATCGGCGTATCGGCGGCGCGTTGCGTCTTGAGCGGCGCATAGAGACTCGCCGAAACCAGCAGGCGGGTCGGGCGTTCGGGATGGCGCTCCCAGGGGTGGATGCCGCAACTGACGTTGACGCAAACCTCATCCAGCGTCACCGCGATATAATCCTCAGCCGAAAACAATTGCCTCATTCGTCCTTCCTCGCCGCCTGTTCTTTCGCAGGCCGCTGTTTTACCATCCGGATTTCGCCTTCAAACGAAAAAACGCGATCGTTTTTCTTTGCGGAAATCGAAAAAGCTCCCCCGCCGCTTGCCTGCGCCGAAGCTTCGCGCGGCCCTTTCGGTCCGGCGGATTTTTTGAGAAATCGGAAAGCGATTTACCGGAATCCAGCTCCGGTCTCAATAGGTTCGACGTTCGCGGCAAGTTCAACCGCCGTCAATATTCTGTGGGGGCGGGTGGCGATCGCGCCGCCGTTCTTCGATTGTCCGCCCCGCCAGCGCCGCGTTCGCGACGGCTGGCGACGACTAAAAAACCGCCGGACTTCAAGTCCGGCGGTTTTCTTGTACGGAGCGCGCGATCGGCGCGAAATTTACTTCTTCTTCATCGTGTGCGGGGGCGTCCGCTTGCCGCTCGAGCTGAATTCGGACAGATAGGCGATGACGTCGGCGATGTCCTGCGGATTTTTCAGGCCCTTGAACGTCATATAGGTCTTCGGCACGTCGTGCTGGGGCTTCGCCAGATAGACGGTCAGGGCCTTCTTGGTCCAGACGATGCCGGAATGCTTGTTGGCCGAAGAATAATTATAGCCGTGCACCGTGCCGGCTTTGCGGCCGACGACGCCGTTGAGCACAGGCCCGTAGAAATTGGTCGCGCCGACGCCGATGTGATGGCACTGCATGCATTTCTTGAAGACGACCGCGCCGTGCGCCGGGTTGCCTTTCAGCTCGGCCGCCTGGCCGCTCGCGGCGAAGCCGCACAGCAGGGCGGCGGAAAGAATGAGAGTTTTGGCCTGCATATTCTCTTGCTCCGCTTGCCTATAATCATGCCCCCGTCACGCGACAGCTGTTGTCGCTTTGCGCGCGGCGGCTCGCCTCTTGCCGCTCAATGGGCAAAATCGTTCACGCCGATACAGCGCTGGCGGATTAAATCATTTCGTGGCGATTAGCGCTTCCCATTATAAAGTCCTATTTTCAGGCCAATAAGAATGAGAGCAACGAGCGCAATTCGGCTGGACGAACGGGTTTTTTCAACATTTCCAGCTTCTGGCGGCGCGCTTCTTCCTCCGCCTTGGGCGAATGATCGGCGGTGACCAGCAGGGCCGGCGTGTCGCGGCCGAAAGCCCGGCGAATCGTCTCGATCGCCTGGGTGCCGCGCTCGCCGTTGTTGAGATGAAGATCGGCGATGACGATCTGCGGCGTATTTCTCCAAGCGCCAATTTTATCAAGGGCTTCGGCGGCGGAAGCGGCGGCTGCGACCTCGCACCCCCAGCGCTCCAGCAGCCGAACCATCGCTTCGCTGACCTCCGGCTCGTTTTCGATCACCAGGATTTTGGCTCCGGCGATGAGGTTTTGATAGGCGCGAAGCGGCGGGCTTTCGACCGGCGGCGGCGGCGGCGCTTCGGCGCTCAATGGCAGCAGCACGGAAAAGGTCGAGCCGCGCCCGAGCCGCGAGGCGAGGCTGATTGGATGGTTCAACTCCTGCGCGAATCGGCGGACGATCGCCAGGCCGAGGCCGAAACCGGTTTCGCCCGGCGGGTCCTTTTGCTCGCGCTGGAATTCATGAAATATGGCGTCGCGGCGATCGTCGGCTATGCCCGGCCCTGTGTCGCAGACCTGCACCAGCACGTTGTCGCCGCGCCGGCGCGCCCCCACCACCACGCCGCCGCGCGAGGTGTAGCGCAGGGCGTTGGCGAGCAGATTTTGCAGAATCCGCCGCAGCATGAGCGGATCGGAGCGCACGTTGCGGCCCGAGCCGATGATTCGTAATTTCAGGCCCCGCTTTCGCGCAAAATAGGTGAAATCGCGAGCCAGGGGCTCGAACACGTCATTGAGCTCGAAGACGTGGATGTCGGGCTTCATCACCCCGGCGTCGAGCTTGGACAGGTCGAGCAGGGTGCGGATCAATTCCTCCAGCGTCACCAGGCAGCGATCGACCTGTTCGACCAGCCCGGCGGCGCCGGGCGCGGTCTGCATGTCGCCGATCGCTGAAAGGGCGAGGCGTGCGGCGTTCAGTGGCTGCAGCAGGTCGTGGCTGACCGAGGTGACGAAAGTGCTTTTCAGCGAACTCGCCGCTTCGGCTTGGCGCTTGGCCTTTTCGATGGAGCGCATCGCCTGTTGCAGCTCCTGGGTGCGGCGGCGCACCTGCTGGTCGAGGGCGATGGCGGTTTCAAACAGCGAGAACGCGTTGAACTGGCTGTCCACCGAGCGTTCGACGCGCGACATCAGGGCGCCGTTGATCTTTTCCAGCTTGGCGATCTGGCGCTTGAGATCGTCGATGTTGTCGCCGGCCTGCATCGTCAAGGCGTCTCCGCCGGGGCGACGGGGCGATAGCCGAGGGCGATGCCGGTAAAAGTCTGATTGACGTGCATGGAGCGATATTGCTCGCCATAGGTGTTGAAACCGATGACGCGCCGGCGCTGATAGAGTTCCGACAGGCGGCGGCTGAGCTGTTTGCGTTCGGCGTCGAGACGGCGCAGCACGCAGTCGAAGCCGATATAGATCGAAACCGCGCCGAGTTCGGTTTCCAGCCGCTCGAATGTGCCGAGCGTGCTCTCATATTGGTCGAGGGGCTTGGCGACCGTCAGCACCAGGCCCTCGTCGATGGCGCAAAAGAAGCTCAAGGAGCCGTCGGGATTCACCTTCTGGATCGAGCGGGCGTAATATTGGCCGCCGACGCCGACCAGAACCGGATGTGAGGCGAAGGAGGAGGGTTCGAGCCGGCTTTCCATCACCCCGACCTGGCGCGCATATTCCGCCGCGGCGGGCTCGGCATTGAGTTCGCGCACCACCCGCAATTCCGTATCGGCCTCGGTGACCACCATTTTTTGCGTCGTCGGCTCGAAATAGTCGCATTTGAACGGGCTGAAGGGCAGGTCGGTGTGGAACAGCAGGAGGAGGGCGGCGTCGGCGTGGATGGCGCCTTCGCGGATCATCCAGGTCTTTTCGAAGCTCAACCCGTCGCCGGCCGAGCCGCCGACCACGGGAATGTCGTCGAGCGCCGAATAAAGCGCCGACATGACAGCTTCCTCCCGCCGGCACAGGCCGTCGATCAGCAGCAGGCCGAAACAGCGCCGCGAGTCGATATCGGGGCCGCTGCCGAGCAGGGCGGCGCGCGCCTCGGCCACCGAGGCGCGGCCTTCCTCGACGCTGAAATTCGATAAATTCTCCAGCATCAGCGGCGTGAGGGAGAAATTCCGGCGCCGGAAGCCGATCGCTACGACGGAATGGGTGGCCCAGCCTTCGGGGGTCAGTTCGCCGGCGGTGGTGCAGCCGAAAATCGGGGCGCCGGGCAAGGCGGCGTGAATTTCACTGGCGAAAAGCGCGGCGTCGTAGCTGGCGCAGACGAAACAGACCAGGCCGGCCAGATCTTCGTCGGGCCGGTCGCCGAGGGCCGCCAACTGGTCGCGGATGGAGGCGGCGATTTCGCGCGCCGCGCCTTCCGCCCTCGAAGCGGTGGTCGAAGCGATGACGACGCCCTCGGGAGGGCCGGATGGCCTCTCGCCCATCTGCACTGCGACGCTCTCCCCTGAAATTTTGCACGACTTAGCTTCTGCCCGCCGCGCCTTGCGCCGTTAGTTTGCCCGGGCGGCAATAGAGCTAAAGTACTATGGCGATGTTTTGACCCCGGCACAACGGCTTTCGCCCGGCAATTTCGCCAGCTACGCCTCCGCCGCTTCCGGCTCTTCCGGTTCGGCCTCGTGATATTCGAGTGTGACGACGCGGTTTTTCTCCACCGTCAGCGCCAGGCGGCCGTGTTTCAGCTGCAGCGCCTTCGCCCCGAAAATCTCGCGCCGCCACCCCTTCAGCGCAGGAATGTCGGCGTGATCGTTGGAGGCGAGCGCTTCGAGTTCATCGGCCGTGGCGATCATTTTGGCGGCCACGCCCTGCCGTTCCGCGACCTGACGCAACAGGACCCTCAGGAGCTCCACCGTCGCGCCGCCGCTGCCGCGCCTTTCCCGCTCGATCTTGGGCAGGACGGTGAGATCGCGCGCCAAGCCGCGTTCAACGGCGGCGAGAATTTCCGCGCCGGCGCGCGACCGCTCCATGCCGCGGGGAAAGGCGCGCAAATGGCCGAGCGCCTCGGCGTTGCGCGGCGCGGCCTGGACGACCTCGAACATCACATCGTCCTTCAGCACCCGTGAGCGCGGGACGTCGCGGCTTTGCGCCTCATGCTCGCGCCAATGGGCGAGTTCGATCAGCACGGCGAGATCGCGCGGCTTGCGGGCGCGATGGGCATAGCGCTGCCAGGCGCGGTCGGGCCGCTGCTCGTAAGTTTCGTGATTGGTCAGCGTCGCCATTTCGTCGGCGAGCCAGTGCAGGCGCCCCGTCTTTTCCATCTTTTGCCGCAGGGATTTGTAGATGTCGCGCAGATAGGTGACGTCGGCGATGGCGTAATTGACCTGGGCATCGGTCAGCGGCCGGCGCGACCAGTCGGTAAAACGGGACGATTTGTCCAGAGCCACCTTGCACAGGCTCTGCACGAGCTCGCCATAGGCGATCTGGTCGCCATAGCCGCAGACCATGGCGGCGACCTGGGTGTCGAAAAGGGGCGAAGGGATGAGTTTCGCCAGATTCCAGATGATTTCTATGTCCTGCCGCGCCGCATGGAAGACTTTGACCACGTTTTTGTCGGCCATCAGGTCGAAAAAGGGCGTCAGGTCCAGATCTTCGGCCAAGGCGTCTATGGCGACGGCCTGGGTCTCGCAGGCGAGCTGAATGACGCAGACCTTCGGCCAGAAGGTCGTCTCGCGCAAAAATTCCGTATCGACGGTGACAAAGGGATATTTGGCGAAGTTTTGGCACAGGTCCGCAAGTTCGCCGGAATCGGTGACAAGGCTCATGAATTGTTCTTAATGCAAGCTTTTCGGCTCGGCTAGGGCGGTCCTTCGAAAATCCCGCGCCCCCTTCACGCGGGCGCAAAATTCCGCTACGCAGCGGCCGAACTCATTTCGGCCCGGATTGACGATGCACGCCTATCGCACGCAAACTTGCGGAGAACTCCGCGAAAATCATATCGGCGAGACCGTTCGCCTGTCGGGCTGGTGCCATCGCATCCGCGACCACGGCGGCGTGCTGTTCATCGACCTGCGCGACCATTATGGCCTGACCCAATGCGTGGTCGATCCGGATTCGCCCGCCTTCAAGCTGGCCGAGACCTTTCGGTCGGAATGGGTGGTGCGGCTCGATGGCAATGTGCGCCGCCGTCCCGAAGGCACCGACAATGACGAGATGGCCACGGGCAGGATCGAGGTCTATGTCCGCGACGCCGAGGTTTTGGGCGCGGCGAGCGAATTGCCGCTGCCGGTCTTCGGCGACCAGGATTATCCCGAGGAAACCCGCCTGAAATACCGCTTCCTCGACTTGCGCCGCGAACGCATCCACGAAAACATCATGCTGCGCGGCCGGGTCATCGATTCCATGCGCGCCCGCATGAAGGCGGCCGGATTCAACGAATTCCAGACCCCGATCCTCACCGCCTCCTCGCCGGAAGGCGCGCGCGACTTTCTCGTGCCCTCGCGCATTCATCCGGGCAAATTCTATGCCCTGCCGCAGGCGCCGCAGCAATATAAGCAGCTTCTGATGATGGCGGGGTTTGATCGCTATTTCCAGATCGCCCCGTGTTTCCGCGACGAGGACCCGCGCGCCGACCGCCTGCCGGGCGAATTCTACCAGCTCGACGTCGAAATGAGCTTTGTCACCCAGGACGACATTTTCGCCGCGATCGAGCCGATCATCACCGGCATTTTCGAGGAATTCGGCGGGGATAAGAAGGTGACGAAGAACTGGCGGCGCATCCCCTATGCGGAGGCCATGCAGAAATATGGCTCCGACAAGCCGGACCTGCGCAACCCCATAGAAATGCAGGACGTTTCCGAGCACTTCCGCGGCTCGAATTTCAAAGTCTTCGCGCGGATGCTGGAGACGGCGAAAAACAAGGTCTGGGCGATACCGGCGCCCGGCGGCGGCCAGCGCACCTTTTGCGACCGCATGAATTCATGGGCGCAGAGCGAGGGCCAGCCGGGCCTCGGCTATATTTTCTGGCGCGAAGACGGGGCGGCGGGTCCCATCGCCAATAATATCGGCCCGGAGCGCGCCGAGGCGATTCGCGCCCAGATGGGGGTGAAAGCGGGCGACGCGGTGTTTTTCGCCGCCGGCGACCCGGACAAGTTCGCCAAATTCGCCGGAATGGCGCGCACCAAAGTCGGCGAGGATTTGGACCTGATCCCCAATGACAGGTTCGAACTCGCCTGGGTGGTCGATTTCCCCATGTTCGAATGGAATGAGGACGAGAATAAAGTCGATTTCGGCCACAATCCCTTCTCCATGCCACAGGGCGGGCTTGAGGCGCTGCAAAGCCAGAACCCGCTGACGATCAAGGCGTTTCAATACGACATCAGCTGCAACGGCTTCGAGATCGCCTCCGGGGGCGTGCGCAACCACAAGCCGGAAGCCATGGTCAAGGCCTTCGAGATCGCCGGCTATGGCGAAGAGACGGTGGTCGAGCGCTTCGGCGGCATGTATCGCGCCTTCCATTACGGCGCGCCGCCGCATGGCGGCATGGCGGCGGGCATCGACCGCATCGTCATGCTGCTCGCCGGCGAGCAGAATCTGCGCGAGGTCGCGCTCTTCCCGATGAACCAGCGCGCCGAGGACATTCTGATGGGCGCGCCCTCGTCGCCGACGCCCAAGCAATTGCGCGAACTGCACCTGCGGGTGAATTTGCCGGAGAAGTGAGAGGCGGCCGATTTCGCCCGGACGCTCTCTCCGTCATGGCCGGGACAAGCCCGGCCATGACGGACCGCAGATGCAAGCCTGCTTTTGTTTTTTAGCCATCCGCCCAAGCATTGCGGCGCGGCAACGGGGGGCCTAGACTTTCTTTCAGTTCGGGAGGAAGCAAATGGTCAAGGCGATCCGCGTTCATCAAACCGGCGGCCCGGAAGTCCTGCGCTACGAGGATGTCGATCTGCCGGCGCCGGGGCCGGGCGAAGTCCAGATCCGCCAGCGCGCCATCGGCATCAATTATCTCGACGTTTATTTCCGCTCGGGCGCCTATCCCGCGCCGGGTCTTCCCTTCATTCCCGGCAACGAGGGGGCAGGGGAGGTGGTCGAGGTCGGCGCGGGCGTAGAAAAATTCAAGGCGGGCGATCGCGTCGCCTATACCGGCCCGATCGGGGCCTATGCGGAGGCGCGCAATATCGAAGCCAAATATCTCGTGCCGCTGCCCGAAAGCCTTTCCTTCGAGACCGGCGCGGCGATGATGCTGAAGGGCCTGACCGCCGAATACCTCCTGTTCCGCACCTATAAGGTTCAGCCGGGCGATGTGATCCTCGTCCATGCGGCCGCGGGCGGCGTCGGCCTGATCCTGTGCCAATGGGCGCGTCTGCTCGGCGCGACGGTGATCGGCACGGCGGGAAGCGAGGAAAAGGCTAAAATGGCGCGCGAGGCCGGCGCGCATGAGGTCATTCTGTATCGGCAGGAAGATTTCGTCGCGCGCGTAAAAGAGATCACCGGCGGCAAACTCTGCCACGCGGTCTATGACGGCGTCGGCAAGGCGACTTTTCCCGGCTCGCTCGACTGCCTGCGGCCTTTTGGCTATTTCGTCAGTTTCGGCTCGGCCTCGGGGCCGATCGAAGCCTTCAACCTCGGCCTGCTGTCGCAGAAAGGCTCGCTTTACGCCACGCGTCCCACGCTCTTCACCCATCTTGCCGTGGAGGGGCGGCTTTCTGAAATGGCCTACCGGTTGACCACGGTGATCGGTTCGGGCGAGTTGAATATTGCGGTTCACGCCCGTTATCCGCTGGCGCAAGCGGCGGAGGCGCATCGCGCGCTGGAGGCGCGGCAGACGACCGGCGCGACCGTGTTGCTCGCCTAAACCGCCGTTCCGCGCAGGTCGTAGGCTTCGGCGGCGTCGATCTTCACGGTGACGATGTCGCCGACGCGCAAGGGCCGGCGCGAGGCGACAAAAACCTTGCCGTCGATTTCCGGCGCATCCGCCTTGGAGCGGCCCTCGCCGCCGCCGGCGAAGACCTTGTCGACGATGACGGAAAGGCGCTTGCCGACCTTGGCCTTTTGCCGGGCGAAAGAGATTTTCTGCTGCTTTTCCATAAAGCGCCGCCAGCGGTTTTCCTTCACTTCCTCGGCGATCTGCGCCAGGCCGAGATCGTTCGCCGCGGCGCCGGCGACCGGCTCATATTTGAAGGCCCCGACGCGATCGAGTTTCGCTTCCTCCAGCCAGTCGAGCAGGACCCCAAAATCTTCCTCCGTCTCGCCGGGAAAGCCGACGATGAAGGTCGAGCGGATCGCTAGATCGGGGCAGGCGGCGCGCCAGCTTTTGAGCCGATCGAGCGTCTTTTCGACATTGCCGGGCCGCTTCATGGCGCGCAGGATTTTCGGCGAGGCGTGCTGGAAGGGAATGTCGAGATAGGGCAGAATTTTGCCCTCCGCCATGAGCGGGACGATCTCGTCCACATGCGGATAGGGATAGACGTAATGGAGCCGCACCCAGGGAGCGATTTCGCCCAGTTCGCGCGCCAGATCGAGGAAGCGCGCCCGCACGTCGCGGTCGTGGAAGGCGCTTGCGGCGTAGCGCATGTCGCGCCCGTAAGCGGACGTGTCCTGCGAGATGACCAAGAGCTCCTTGACTCCTGATTTCGCTAACTTTTCCGCTTCACGCAAAACTTCCGCCGCGGGGCGCGAGACCAAAGGCCCGCGCAATTTGGGGATGATGCAGAACGTGCAGGAATTGTCGCAGCCTTCCGAAATCTTCAAATAGGCGTAGTGGCGCGGCGTGAGTTTTATACCCTGCGGCGGCACGAGATCGACAAAGGGGTTTGGCGCAGGCGGCGCCGCCTCGTGCACGGCGGCCATGACGCGTTCAAAATCCTGCGGTCCGGTTATGGCGGCGATATTCGGATAGGCGTCGAGAATCGGATCGGGCTCCGCCCCCATGCAACCGGTGACGATGACCTTGCCGTTCTCTTTCAGCGCCTGGCCGATGGCGGCAAGCGATTCCGCCTTGGCGCTGTCGAGAAAGCCGCAGGTGTTGACGATCACCGCGTCGGCGCCGTGGTGATGGCGGGCGATGGCGTAGCCTTCCGCGCGCAGCCGGGTGAGGATGCGCTCCGAATCGACCAGGGCTTTCGGGCAGCCGAGTGAAACGAAGGAAATTTTGCGCG
>CAYRNB010000094.1:0-11001 GCA_964425315.1 uncultured Rhodoblastus sp. | reverse complement strand
GCGCCGGCGCGAATAGGGATTTACATATATTCAAATATATGCAAATATCAATATATGGATACCGCCCGCTTTAATCACGCAGCCGGAGAAGCCAGCGATTTCGTCAAATCGCTAGCGCAACCCGTGCGCCTGCGCATCATATGCGCATTGGCCACACGGGAATGCTCGGTGACCATGCTGGCCGACTCGGCCGGCGTGTCCATGTCCACCATATCGCGCCACCTCGCCTTGTTGCGCAAGGACCATATCGTCAAAGCGCGCCGGGCGCGTCAGACCATCCTCTATTCGCTGTCGAACGCGAATGTCGCGAAGCTCATCGGCATTTTGTCCGAATCGTTTGGCTGCCTCGAGGAGGAACCGGAGCCAAGGAGAAAACAAGCATGAGCTTGAGCCTGCCTCTGAATAAAGGCTTCAAGGACATGCTGGCCGAGGCCAACGCCGATATCGAAACCATTTCGGTTCATGCGGCCCTGAAACTGCTCGAAGAGCCGGGCGTCCTGTTCGTGGACGTGCGCGAAGCGCATGAATTCGCCGCCGGCATGATTCCGGGTTCTCTCCATGCGCCGCGCGGCTACCTCGAATTCCTCGCCGATCCCGAATGTTCGATGCACCGGGACGAATTAGCCGCAGCGTCGAAAATCATCCTGTTCTGCGCGACCGGCGGACGTTCGACTTTGGCGGCCAAGACGTTGATGGATATGGGTTATTCGGAAGTCTACAATCTTGTCGGCGGCCTAGCCGCCTGGCGCGCCGCGCGGGGCCCGCTGGCGGCGGCGTGAGTCATTGCGCGCCGTGGCCGCTTTCCACGAAACTATGCACGCGCTTCAGCAGGTCCTTGTCGTCGAAAGGCTTGTTGACGATGAAAGCGTCGCGGAAATGGGGCGGCAGATGGTCGCGGCCATAGCCGGTGACGAAAACGAAAGGCACGCCGCGCTTGGCCAGAATGTCGGCGACATCATCGACCCGGCCGCCGACGATGTTCACGTCGAGCAGCGCGCCGTGCAATTCCTCGTCGTTCGCCAGCTTGATCGCCTCGGCGAGCGTCCCCACCGGGCCGATCACATCGAATCCGTCTTCTTCGAGAATGCCGCCGATATGGGCGGCGAGGAGAAATTCGTCTTCGATGACCAGAATGCGCGACATTCATGCCTCCGAACGTTAGCGAGCGAATCAAACCTCATGCGGCCGTAAAGGCAAGCTGATTTTACAGCGTAACCCCGTGGGCGCGAAGTCAAGCGCGACATTTCCGTGCAGCGAATGCGTTAAACTCGATTCGATCAGGCGCGTTCCGAAATTTTTCTTAATCGGGGGCGCCGTTGGCGGACCGCCGCTTTCGATCCAGTCGAACATCAGCCACGAGCCGTCCGGGCGCTCTTCGATCCGCCAGGCGAGGTCCACCCGGCCGGCGGGCGTCGAGAGAGCGCCGAATTTGCGCGCATTGGCGCCGAGTTCATGCAGCACCATGCCGAAATGCAAGGCGAATTGCGGCTCCAGAAAGATTTTGGGTCCGGAACTCGTGATGCGCGGATCGGCGTCGGGAGGACCGAGCGTCAATTGCTCGCGAATCAGGTCGCCGAGATCGGCGCCCCGCCATCCCGCCCGAGTCAGCAGGCTATGGGCGATGGACATGGCCTGCACGCGGCCGTCGAAGCTTTCGAGAAAGAGTTTCGGATCGGCGCTGGCCTTGGCGGTCTGCCGGGCGATCGCTTGAACCATCGCCAATGTGTTCTTGACCCGATGGTCGAGTTCGCCGATCAGCAGGCGCTGGGTTTCCGCCGCCGCCTTGCGCTCGGAAATGTCGCGCAGGATCACGGTGAACAGCAATTCGCCGTCGACCCGCGCCTGGGAAATCGAGGCCTCTATCGGAAATTCCACGCCATCGGCGCGCAGGGCGGTGAGTTCCCCCAATCGTCCCATGGTCCGGCCGCTCACGCCGGTCCGGCCAAAAGCTTCGACGTGCCCGACATGGGAGGCGCGAAAGCGTTCTGGAATGAAATCGCCGATGGGACGGCCCAGGGCTTCCTGCGCCGAACAGCCAAACACCTTTTCCGCCGCGGCGCTGAACAAGGTGATGTTCTGGGAGGCGTCGATGGAGATGACCGCGTCCATCGCCGTTTCGACTACGCTCGCCAGGCGCGCCAGCACGGCGACGCGCAGCCTTTTCGCGGCAAGCCCGGCGCGCGCGCGCGATCTTTTGACGATCGCCGCTATCCGCGCGACCAGTTCGCGCGCCGCCACGGGCTTTTCCAGGAATTCGTCGGCCCCTGCGCCAAAACCTTCGACGCGCGCGTCCTCGCCACAACGCTCCGACAGGACGACGATGGGCAGGGCCGCGGCGTTCTCATCGGCGCGCAGGCGGCGGGTGAGGGCAATTCCGTCCAGGCCGAGCAAAGGCGCGTCGCTCACCAGAAGAGCGGCCGGCGCCTTGAGGCAGGCGGCCAGCGCGCTCTCGCCGTCGGCGGCGTGAAAGGCGTCGAAGCCGGCGGCGGCGAGTTCCGTCGCGAGCTGGTTGCGCGTCGCGGGGTCGGCGTCGGCGATGACGATAAGCGGGCGTTCGGCGGCGATGTCGTCGGCGCTTTGGGATTCGTCGGCCGCCGCCTCGCTTTCGCGGCGCAGAGGCGGCGCGGCTTCCTCGATATGGCACAGGACGTAAGCAGGCTTGCCGCTTTCGTCGGCGACCGGGCGGTTGATCCGCCGCCAGCGGCGAATTGGCGCGCCGGCGCGGTCATCGCCGTTGGCGAGCTGTGAAACAAAGCTTTCGTCGGGCGCGCCTCCATCAATGGCGCGCGCCAGGGAAGCGCGAAATTCTTCGTCGCCGACCGGCGCCAGCGCATCGGGATCGTCGCGCAAGACATCGACGAACGACCGGCCCAACAGGCTTTCGCGACGCGCCCCGGTCGTATTCAGATAAAGTTCGTTGACGAACAGAATTTCGAAAGGTGGTTCTGCGCGCAGGACGAGATAGGCGTGCGGCGCGGCGTCGAACAACATACGATAGGGTGAATTCATCGACGCCGTCGCGAGTCCATCGTCCAGGAAATCGACGCACGGTTCCGCAACGGCGTCATTGCGCCATTTAATCACTTTTAAGTCAAAATGATAAGCGCCGCAGCATTGGCAATTGTGATGGATTCCGCCGCCGCGGCGGTCTTCTATCGCGACACCCGATTCCGGCCCGCCGATTTGGACTGATAAAGGTTTACGTCGGCCCGCCGGATCAGTTCGTCCGGACTTTCATCGGCGTCGAGTTCGGCGACGCCGAACGAGGCCGTGACCCTGCCGATCGTGGCGCCGCCTTTGACCGCCCATCGCTTTTCTTCGAGCTTTTTGCGAATCTGTTCGGCGAGACTGGCCGCGACCAGGGCCGGCGTCTCCGGCAGAATGATGGCGAATTCCTCGCCGCCGTAGCGCGCGACGCTGTCCTTGCCCTTGGTGTTGGCGATCAGCAGCTCGGAAAATTTCCGCAGGACGTCGTCGCCGACCGGGTGGCCGAAACGGTCGTTGACGCCCTTGAAATGGTCGATATCGGCCATGATGAGGCTGAGCGGCTTGCGGTTTTCCCTGGCCTTGCGCATCGCTTCGGGGAGGGATTGGTCGAAATGCCGTCGCGTATAGGTCTGCGTCAGGGAGTCTCGCGTCGAAGCCTCCTGGCTTTCCGCCAAAGCGGCGCGCAGGGATTGGATCTGGGCCCGCGAGTCGCTCAGCGTTTTCTTGATGTCCTCATTGCTGCGCAGCATTTCCTCGCTTGCCGCCGCCAAAGCATGGATGGCGGAGCGCACCTGCTCGGCGCTGGCGCGCGGGCCGAGAAGGGACTGGCCCGAAGCGAGCGCCGCCGAAAAAGCCTGATTCTGCTGGAAATGCGACTGAAAGAGTTCGGCCAGGGCCCGCATTTCCTCGGCGAGCAGGTCGCCAAAAGCCTCGACCTCGCCCGCATTGGCGCCGGCGCTCGACGCCGAGAGACGCCATGAGGCAAGAATCTTGGCGGTCGCCAGAACCATGCCGAAAACGGCCAGAAGAATCAGCGCGATGTTGCGGTCCAGCGCGACAGGCTCGTAAACCGTCCGCATCATGGGACTGCCGGCGTCCGGCCGCGGCTGCGTCCACGAATGCAGCGACCATGACCAAAGGGCCGAGACCTGCGGATGGGCGAGCGCCGCTCTCGCCGCCAATTCGGTCGCGATGGCCCACAGGACCGCGCCGGCCGCCAGGGTCGCCACGGCGACCGCAATCCTGCGCGCGGATAAGCTATTTACTGTTCTGTTCATCCGCTCAACACGCTTGGCGCTGTCTCGGTCAAATGGCTTGCAGCGATATCAGGCTTGTTCGCCGACATTGCCGCAATTCTTATTAGAATTGTCGGGCAGTTATTAATTTTTTACTGTTCACGTAACGTCATCATTGAGGGCTGCGTCCTGTGGCCAATCTTTTTATCTGCCGGTCATCGCTTCAACGACGGCGGCGAGATCGTCGGCGACAAGGGTCGGCGGGGGCGATAGCAGCTTTTCCTGTCCCGACCGGTATTTGCCGGTTCGCACCAAAGCGCCCATGAGGCCGGCGGCCATGGCGCCGCCGACATCGGCTTCGGCGTCGTCGCCGACCATCAGGCATTTGCCGGGGACGACGCCGAGCGCAGCGACGGCGAGGCGAAAAAAATCCGGCGAGGGCTTGCCGAGCACCGTCGCCTGGCGGCCGGAAGCATATTCCAGCGCCGCCACGAAGCCGCCGAGATCGAGGCTCAGTTCGCCGTCGCGGTCGAGAAAATTGCGGTTGCGCGCCAAAGCGAAGAATTCGGCGCCCCGGTTTATGGCGCGATAGGCGCGATTGAGGCCCGCGTAAGTGAAATATTCGGCCGCATCGCCGAGCACGACCGCGTCCTCGCCTTCTTCCAGGCCGGCGAAATCCTCGGCGAGATCGGGGTGAATAAGGAGGAAGGGCTTCAACCCGCGGGCGACGAGCGTCTGGCGGGCCAGCGCCGCCGGCGCGAAAAGCTCGTCCGGCGCGATGTCGAGGCCAATTTGAGACAGATCCGCGACAATGCGCCGACGGGGCCGCCGGGTGGTGTTGGTGACGAACCGCACCGGCATTTTCGCGCGCAGCTTTTCGACCGCCTGGAGCGCGCCGGGCAAGGGCGTATCGCGGACATAGACCACGCCGTCAAGGTCGAGCAGCGCGCCCTCGACGCCGCGCAAGGGGGAAACGCGGCTCTCCATGGTCGCCTCCTCCTGCTGATTCCAGCAGGATAGCACGAAAATTTTCGCGCGGTCCGCTGCGGAGGAAGGGGAGTCAAATCCTTCTCACGGCGCGTGAAACTTGATCCCGGCCTGGGTCTCGTTGCGCCACACAATGGTCGCGGCGCGCGCGGCGCCGTGATTGACGATTTCGAGGTCGATTTCGTCGGGCAGGTACACCGATCCGGCGAAATTCAGGCGCGCGCCTTCCTCGGTCAGATCGCGCACCAGGCAATCCATGATCGAGGCGTGGCGATTGAAAATGGCCTTGGCGCCGAGATAGGCGCGAACCCGGCGCGCTTTTCTCAATTCCGACATGGTCTTTCCCCTTTTGATACAAGTAACTGCGGTTGCCGAGAGCCACGCAAGAACGGCGCCGTTCTTTTCGGGACGAGGGGCGCCGCCGCTTCCTTCGCGCAGGCGAAGCGTCGGATTGGGCGCAAATGAGCAAAAGATCCCTCCGAATCCGGCGCTCGCTGCTTCGCACCCTGTCAAGCAAAAGATTTTCGCGCGGAAGTTGGTCCGCGCGCGAACTCTTCTTGCAGGGGAGGACGCTTGGACTTAACATCGCGTCATGACCCAGGCGCTGATCACCATTAGACGCGCTTTGCCGGGGGATGCGAAGCGGATCGCCGCCGTCCATGACAGCGCGTGGCGGGAGGCCTATCGCGGCCTCATTCCGGGGCAGGAGTTGGAGCGCCTGATCGCCCGGCGCGGCCCCGACTGGTGGCGGCGGGCCGTGACGCAGGGCAGCCGGCTGCTGGTTCTCGACGACATGCACGGCGCCATCGGCGGCTATGTCTCCTATGGGCGCAATCGCGCGCCGACGCTCGATTTCGACGGTGAAATCTTCGAGCTCTATCTCGCCCCCGAATATCAGGGCATGGGCTTCGGGTCGCGCCTGTTTCACGCCGGGCGCCGCGATCTCGCGGCCAACGGCCTTGAGACCATGCTGGTCTGGACGCTGAGCGACAACAGCCGGGCGGTGCAATTCTATCGCCGCCTCGGCGGCCGGCAGATTCGCCGCGCCAGCGAACATTTCGGCGCCGAAAAGCTCGGCCGCCTCGCCTTCGGCTTCTCCGCTTTCAGCGACGCTCCCTGAATTAGACCGACAACGCCAGAAGTCTGGGTTGCCTTCCCCGTTCGCGCGCGCCTACAAATCGCTGAACTCAAAAATCGGAGAGGTCAATGCGTCTCGACGCCATCAAGATCGGCACGAATCCGCCGGAAGACGTCAATGTCATCATCGAAGTGCCGATCGGCGGCGAACCGATCAAATATGAAATGGACAAGGCGGCGGGAACGCTTTTTGTCGATCGCTTCCTCTACACGCCGATGCGCTATCCCGGCAATTACGGCTTCATTCCCCACACTCTTTCGGAAGACGGCGACCCCTGCGACGTTCTCGTCGCCAATACAAGGCCGCTGATCGCCGGCTCGGTCATCAATGTGCGGCCGATCGGCGTGCTGAAAATGTCGGACGAAGGCGGCGGCGACGAAAAGATCATCGCCGTTCCGACCCACAAGCTTACCAAGCGTTACGACAAGGTGAGCTGCTACACCGACCTGCCGGAAATCACCTGGCGGCAGATCGAGCATTTCTTTTGCCACTACAAGGACCTCGAGCCCGGAAAATGGGTCAAGTTCGCCGGCTGGGGCGATGCGGCCGAAGCCAAACGCCTGGTCACCGAATCGATTGAGCGCGCCACGATCGAAAAAAAATAAGCGGCCGATCCTTTATTGCGATTGCGCCGCAAAGGCGGCGGCCGCGCCGAACAGGCCGGGCTGCGGATGGGAGATCATCCAGACCGGCAGGTTGGCCATTATTTCGGCGTAGCGGCCCTTGGCGGTCAGTCTTTGCGCAAAGCCCGAATCCGGAAGGAGATGGGCGATGCGCGGCGACAGACCGCCCGCCAGCACCACGGCGTTGGCGCCGTGGATGAGGGCGATATCGCCCGCGACCGATCCTAAGCTGAGGCAGAAACGCTCCAGCGCCTGGCGCGCGAACGAATCGTCGCCGGCGATCGCCGCGGTCCAAAGGGCGCGGTCGTCGGCGAAGGCAGGCGTGTTTTCCAAGCCGGCGAGGACGGCGTGGATTTCCGCCAGGCCGGGGCCCGAGACGATGCGCTCGATGGACACACGGGCGAATTTCCGGCGCAGGCGGCCCAATAATTGATCTTCGAACGCGTCGCAGGGCGCGAAATCCGCGTGCGCGCCCTCGGTCTCGATCACCCGATAGGCTTTTTCGTCGAGGAGCAGTTGAGCGACCCCGAGGCCGGTGCCGGGCCCGACAATGGTGACGATCCCCGGCCGGGGCAGGGGCCGGCGCGGTCCGGCCACATGAATGAGGTCTTCCGGCGCCGCCTGGGCGACGGCGTGGCCGACGGCGCCGAAATCGTTGATCAGGGTCACCCGGTCGAGGCCGAGTTCTCCCGCCAGGGTGGCGGGACGGAAGACCCAGGGATTGTTGGTGAATTTCAGCACGTCGCCGCGCACCGGACAGGCGACGGCGAAACTCGCGGCGCGCGGCGGCTCGCGCCCGATCTTTTGCGCGAAAGCGCGCCAGGCGAGTTTTAGGCTGGCGTACTGGGCGACCCGAAGCGTCACGGCTTCGCCCAAAGCCGGCGCGGAGCCGGAACGCAGGCGCGCCAAAGCGAAGCGCGCATGGGTCCCGCCAATGTCGGCGACGACGATCTCCTCTTCCCGCCCCTGTCCGTTGCCTGAGTCCGCGCCCTTCACCGCCGCTCCTTCTATCTCTCAATTGGAATAGCCAGAGAGATCGTAGCGCCGGACCGATCCCGGCGGAAGGGCGACGAATCGTTCTGGCGCGATTCCCGCCCGCTCCAGCGCCAGGGACAGCCTTTTCGGCGGCTCGTCGCGTTTTTCGTCGGTCAGGCGGAAGACGCCCCAATGATGGGCGAAAGCGCGCTCGGCGCCGAGATCCTCGAATATGCGCACCGATTCCTCGGGCGAGATGTGATGGCTGCGCATGAACCAGCGCGGCTCATAGCAGCCGATCGGCAGCAGCGCCAAACGGATATTGGGGTCGCGCCCGGCGGCTTCGCGAAAAATCGCGCCGTCGCCATAGCCGGTGTCGCCGACGCAATAGATCGTCCCCGCCCGCGTCAGAATCGCGAAGGAGGCCCAAAGCGCCATGCGTCGGTCGAACAGGCCGCGCGCCGACCAATGCTGCGCGGGATCGAGCCGGACAGAGACGTCCGGCGACAGGGAGACGGTCTCGCCCCAATCATAAGCTTCGGCCTGCAACTTTGCGTCGGCGGCGCGCATGATGGCGTCATTGCCGAGCGGCGTGACGATCCGGGGACGGCCGTTGCGGACGAGTCGCGACAGAAAGGGCAGGTCCAAATGGTCGTAATGATTGTGGGTGACGAGGACCACGTCGATCGGAGGCAGGTCGTCGAAGGCCACCCCCGGCGGCAATAGCCGTTTCGGACCGGCGAAGGCGAAGGGGCTGGCGCGCGGCGACCACACCGGGTCGATCAGAATATTCAGCCCGAAGGTCTGCAGAAGGAAGGAGGCGTGGCCGATATAGGTGAGGCGCAAGGCGCCGGCGTCGATCCTTGCCGGCGGCCGGTCGAGCGGCAGGCGTTTCACGCGGCGCGGCCAGGGCGGCCTTTTGCGCTCCTCGAAACGCCAGCGCAGGAGATCGGCAAAAGTGCTTTCGCGCTCGCGGGCGCGGTTGAAAAAGCGCAGACCGTCGAAATGGTCGCTGCGCGGTCCCGAATAATATGGATTTTTGCGCATTAAACGCCCCGTCGCGGTGGGATTTCGGCGAGGGCGTCCGCCTTGGCGCGAAAATCCCGAAAAATTCCAGGCGCCTTGGCGCGCCAAGGCAATTTTGCTTTAAAATCATATGCTATATGGGGGCCGGGCGAGGCGAGGAAAGGCGGCGGCGGAAGGAATTTGAAATGGAGCGGGCCGGTTCGTCTTCCTGGCCGGTTTTCCGCACGCTGCGGGGCGCCGGCGCCAATTGGCGCGTTGATCTCATCGCCGGACTGACCATGGCGGCCGTCGCCGCGCCCGAGCAGATGGCCACGGCCCGGCTCGGCGGCTTTCCACCCTATATCGGCTTTTTCGTTTTTGTGGCCGGCTCGATCGGCTTCGCTTTGTTGGGCGCCAACCGCTTTCTCTCTTCTGGGGCGGATTCGACCATCACCCCGATTTTCGCCGCCTCTATCGCGCTGATCGCCGCGACCGGGACGCCGCATTACGCCGCCCTGGCCGCCCTTCTCTCCCTCCTCGTCGGCGTTTTCATGATCGGCGCCGGCGTTTTTCGCGCCGGCTGGGTCGCCAATCTTCTGTCAATTCCCGTACTCACCGGCTTTCTTGCCGGCATAGCCGTTCACATCGTCCTGTCGCAGGCGCCCGCCTTTCTCGGCCTGCCAGGCGGCTCCGGCGATTTTTTCGACCGCGTCCGCCAGATCGCCGCCCATATCGGCCAGTTCAAGCCCGCGGCTTCGGCGATCAGCCTCGCCTGCCTTCTGACCATCATCGGCGCCGAGCGCTTCAGTCCCCGCATCCCGGGGGCGCTTCTGGCGCTTGCCGGCGCGACCGTCGCCGTCATGGTTCTGGGTCTCGAAGCCGGGGGCCTGCCGGTGATCGGCGCTTTCCATGTCGCGCCGCCCCGTCCCTCCGCGCCCGTGGTCAGCGCGGAGGATTTCGTCAAGGTTCTGGGGCTGGCGGCGATCATCACCCTCGTCGTCATGGTGCAGAGCGCCGCGACCTCGCGCTCCTTCCCCGGCCTGACGGGCGAGGCGCCGGACATAGACCGCGACTTTCTCGGTCTCGGCGCGGGCAGCGTGATCGCCGGCCTCTTCGGCGGCTTTCCGGTCAACGCCAGCCCGCCGCGCACCGCCATTGTCGCGGAAAGCGGCGGCCGTTCGCAGCTCGCCGGGTTGTTCGCCGTTGCGGCGATTGCGCTCCTCGCCGCCTTTGGCGAAGGTTTTTTGCGCCATACGCCGGAGGCGGCGCTGGCGGCGATCCTGTTCTTCATCGCCGGCCGCATTTTCCGGGTCGGCGCGATGCGCGACATCGCGTCGCGATCCTGGCCGGAATTCCTCCTTGTCGTGGTCACCGCCCTGGCCGTGGTGCTTTTGCCGGTGCAGACCGGCGTCGCGCTGGCGATCATGCTGTCGCTGATCCACGGCGTCTGGAGCACGACCCAGACCGATCTTCAGATTTTCGAGCGCATTCCCGGCGAAACGGTGTGGTGGCCGCGCCACGCGGAATTGGCGGGCGAGACGCTGCAGAACGTCAAAGTCGTCGGCTTTCAGGCGCCGCTGTCCTTTCTCAACGCCGACCGTTTTCGCAGCCAGTTGCTCCAGGCGGCGGACGAGCCGGGGCTGAAGCTGATCGTGCTCGAAGCCAGCAGCGTCGACGTCATAGATTATACGGCGGCGCAGGCCTTGGCCGAGGCGGTGCGACGGATTCACGACAAGGGGGTGGATTTCGCCTTGGCCCGGCTCGAATCCTTGCGCGCGCGCGCCGCCCTGAGCGCTTACAGCCTGATCGAGGCGCTCGCCCGTCCCGGCGTGGATGGGCATGAACGCCTGTTTCACAGTGTCGACGAAGCGACGCGACGACTCGCGCCGGAGGCCAAAATCATCTCGCCGCGGGCTGGCGCCGCTCAGAAACCCCGATAGTCCCGGCCATTCCGCCACGGAGTCACGCGGAAAAATCTGAATATGACGCGCAAGGACGACTCCTGGCCCAAAAAGGCGGCAGGCGAGTGAAAAATAAGGCAGATGGTTTT
>CAYRNB010000093.1:0-11487 GCA_964425315.1 uncultured Rhodoblastus sp. | reverse complement strand
GAAAACCGCCGTGGGGGCGACTCCACCGTGGGTTCGAATCCCACCCCTTCCGCCATCGTCATCGGCAACTTCTTGATTTATAAAGATTAATATCTGGGCTATCTCTCGTGCGCACAAAATGGCGCACGTTTATGTTTCCGATTGCGTCGTACGCTTTCGGACTTTGTGCGTGGCATGGGCGTGCATCGATCCTTCTGGAAACACGACGACAAAGAACATTTGCCAGGCTTTCCCATCGGGAGAGCTTTGGGGCATCAGTTGGCAGGTTTTTGTGCAAACCCAGGTAAGGCACTCCGTCCGCCCCGATGAGGCCGCAACCGCCCTTGCGGTCATTGCCGTCGAGAAGCTTTGAACGCGCACGCTAGAGAACTTTGTCAAAGTGGCATCTACGGTGATGCAGCTTCGGCCGCCGTTCGTCGTCGAGCTTGGGATTGTCGGGACGAACGGGGTTTACATGGGAGCGCCGCACCCCGAGTCCCCCAATGGGAGTTATTACGGGCCGATACGCGACGATTCATTGGTTCGACGTTAGGACCTGGCGAAGACGGATAGCGCGGCGCAGCGGGAAATCCTACGCGGCTTTTTCGATGAGCTTCATGATCTTGCCGAGGTTTCGCGGTCAGAGATTTTGACCGACGAACATGTGCACGGGAACGATATTCCGCGAAGCACCTAGTGGAGAAAATCGGACACTTGGCGCCGACAACGAATGGCGCAAAACGGCGGATTGCGGGAATAGTGCGAAGGACCGGTCCCGAGAAAACACCGGTCGATGGCTGAATGGAAAGGATGCGCCATAAGCGGACACCCCATTTTCAACTTAGAGCATCCGTTTTGATCAAACGGGTTTTGGCGCCCAACGGACCGCCGAACGGAGCGTGGAAAGTCAGCTCCGCCCTGCGAGAAAGGCGCGCCATCCGCCCCATGGCGTGATTTCCTCCGCCCCCGCCAGCGCGTGCGCCTCGCAAAGAAAGCCCGTGACCTCGCGCCCCCCGGCGAGCCTCACCTTGCCGACGCCAAGCGGCGCAGCTATGTCCGCAACAAATCGCCCAAAAGAATCCGCCGGCAGCGACCAGACCTCGACTTCCAGCCCTGCGCCGGAAAATCCCGGCTCACGGATCAGGCCGGGCTTGGCCGGGGTGGATTTGGGCAGGACATAGAGGCGATAATCGCCCGCCGTTCGCGTTGTCTCGACAAGCCAGCCGCCGCCTTGGGTCAGCTGCCAATTTAAGGGTTGGCCGCTCAGGTGTGCGCCGACGACTGCGATTTCGATGCGATCTCCGACAGGCGAAGCGGGCGGAGCGGACGCGACGGGCTCTCGGCCGGCGCCGGCGCCGCAGCCCGAGGCGGCATGGAAGGCGGCAGCGAAGGGCGCCAGCGCGTCGTCGCATAGGCTCGGCGCGATCAAAGTGACGCCGAAAGGCAGGCCGTCGGCGCGGAAGCCGGCGGGAACGGCTATGGCCGACATCCCGCAGAAATTGACGAAATTGGTATAGCGCCCGAGATGAGCGTTGCGCCGCACCGGATCGGCGCGCATGGCCTCGACCGAATAGATGGTCGGCGAGGTGGGCAGCAGCAGGAAATCGAACTGTTCCGCTTCTGCGTTGACTTCGCGCAGCAAGCCCTTCAGGCGGTATTGACCGCGAAAAGCATCGGCCGCGGAAAAAAGCCGCGCGCTTTCAATCAAGCCGCGCACGGTCGCGTCGAGCGCGTCGGGCTTGGCTTCGAGAAAGGGCTCGATCGCCGCCAGCCGTTCCGCCAGCCAGGGTCCTTCATAAAGAAGCGCGGCGATTTCCGTAAAGGGCGCGTAATCGAATTCCACGGTCCGCCAGCCGAGGGCGCCCGCGCCCGCGACGGCCGCGGCATAGAGGGCGGCGCAATCGGCGTCGCCATAAAATTCCTGGTCCTTGGGGGCCAGCACGCCGACGCGCGGCCTTGGCGGCAGGCTCTTCGGCGGCGCCGCAGTTGAATAGGCGTCTTCGGCGTCAAATCCCTCGATGACCCGCCGAACGGCGACGCCATCGGCGACATTGGCTGCGAAGATACTGACGCAATCAAGGCTGCGGCAGGCGGGAACGACGCCCGAGGTCGAGACGAGGCCCGGCGTCGGCTTGATCCCGACGATGTTGTTGAAGGCTGCGGGCACTCGGCCGGAGCCCGCCGTATCTGTTCCGAGCGAAAAGGTGACGAGGCCGCGCGCCACGGCGACGGCGGAGCCGGAGCTCGAGCCGCCCGAAACGTAGTTGCGGTTGAAAACGCAACGCGGCGCGCCAAAAGGCGAGCGCGTCCCGTTCAAGCCGGTCGCGAACTGGTCGAGATTCGTCTTGCCTACGAGCAAGGCGCCGGCTTCGCGCATTCGCGCGACGACGAAGGCGTCTTTTTCCGCATCATAGGCATAATCCGGACATGCCGCCGTCGTGGCCATGCCAGCGACGTCGATATTATCCTTCACGACATAGGGAACTCCCCAGAGCGGCAAGCCCACGGGGTCCGGCGCGCGCGCCAGTAGATCGCGCGCGGCGGCGCGCAGATCATCCGGCGCGACGCGGCTGATGAAAATGGAAGGATCGTCGCATGAAGCGATCCGCGCCAGAACCTCTTCCACCACGTCCAGCACGGCGGCGGGACGGGCGGCGTAGCGGGCGCGCAGGACGCGGCAGGTGAAAAGCGGCGCGTCCATCAGACTTCCTCCAGGGCGCAGACGAGATCGCCGGCGCGGAGGGTCTGGCCCGGCTTGACTTGGATCGCGCGCACAATGCCGCGCGCCGTGGCCGCGATGGAAATTTCCATCTTCATGGATTCGATTACGGCCAGAGTTTCGCCGATCTCGACATGGTCGCCTTCTTCGACGGCGAGCTTCCAGACATTGCCGGGAGCCTCGGTGAACTGGCCGATGCAGCCGTCAGGAACTTCGCCGCCCGACCCGAGCGCGGAGGCCGCCTCGTCGAGCGGCGCCTCGTCGATTTTCGCGTCGCGCCAGCGCTGGCGTTCGGCTTCGAAAGCCGCCTGCTGGCAGGATTTGAACGCGGCGATTCCCTCCGCCTCCCGCGCCAGAAAGGCTTTGTAATCGGCATAGGAAAAATGCGTGTCTTCGATCCGCAAAGGATAGGCGCCGTGAGGAAAGGCGGCGCGCGCCTCAAGCAATTCTTCGGCGCTGACGGGGAAGAAGCGGATCTGGTCGAAGAAGCGCAACAGCCAGGGCGCGCCGGGAACGAATTCCCTGGTGCTGCGCCAGCTGTTCCACATCTGCACGGTGCGGCCGAACAATTGATAGCCGCCAGGCCCCTCCATGCCGTAGACGCACATATAGGCGCCGCCGATGCCGACCGCGTTTTCCGGCGTCCAGGTGCGGGCCGGATTATATTTGGTCGTCACCAGCCGATGGCGCGGATCTGCGGGCGTCGCCACCGGCGCGCCGAGATAGACGTCGCCAAGGCCGAGCACGAGATAAGCGGCGTCGAAAATGATCTTCTTAACCGCCGCCTGGTCGTCGAGCCCGTTGATACGGCGGATGAATTCGATATTGGACGGACACCAGGGCGCGTTGGGGCGCACCAGCTCCTGATATTTGCGCATGGCGAGCTGCGCCTGCGGATCGTTCCACGACAAAGGAAGGTGGACGATGCGGCTGGGCACGATCATTTCGTCCGTCGAAGGCAGGCTGCTTTCGATCTCGCGCAGGGCGTCGAGCAGTTTCGGCCGCGACAGGCGCGCGCCATCGTAATGAATTTGCAGCGAGCGTATGCCGGGCGTCATGTCGATCAGTCCCGGCAGGCCGGCCTGCCGCGTCGCTTGCGCCAGCAGGTGCACGCGCATGCGCAGGCCGATGTCCAGCGTCATCGACCCATATTCGACCAGCAAATTGTCGTCGCCGCTGCGCCGGTAGACGACGGGCACGGAGGCCGAATCGTCACGCCCGACGATGGCGGCGCCGAGATTTTCCGGCGCGCTTTTGACCGTCGGTCCGGCGATCGGATCTTGCGGACGGGCGACGGGGACGAAGCGCAATTTGTCGCCCGGCTTGAGCTGGCCGAGCTTCCACATGTCTTCGCGCGCCGTCACCGCCGGGCAGACAAAGCCGCCGAGGCTGGGGCCGTCAGGCCCCAGAATGATCGGCATGTCGCCGGTGAAGTCGATCGAGCCGATGGCATAGGCGTTGTCGTGAATATTGGAAGGGTGAAGGCCGGCCTCGCCGCCGTCGGCGCGCGCCCATTTGGGCTTTGGACCGGCGAGGCGCACGCCGGTGCGGGCCGAATTGAAATGCACTTCATATTCGGCCGAGAACAAAGTCTCGATGTCCTCGTCGAGGAAGAAATCCGGCGCGCCATGCGGACCATAGAGCACCGACAGGCGCCAGTCGTGGGTCAGCGCCGGAATGTCTTCCGGCGGCGACTCGCGCGGTTCGTCCGAGGCGGGCGCATCGGCGAAATGGAGAACGTCGCCGGCCTTGAGCGCGCCGACGCCGTGTCCGCCAAAGCCGCCGAGCGTGAAGCTCGCGCGCGAGCCCAAAAACTCCGGCGCGTCGAAACCGCCGCGAAGCGCGAGATAGGTCCGCAAGCCCGGCCCTTCCACCGCGCCGATCGCCAGAGACTGTCCGGCCCTGGCGGCGATCGGACGATTGTTGGGGATTTCGGCCCCGTCGAGGGTCGCCGTCATGCGTGCGCCGACCAAGGCGAAAAGACCGTCGGAATTGAAGCGCAGCGTCGCGCCGCGCGCGGTCATTTCCAGCGCCGGCGCCGTCTCCGCATTGCCGACCACGCGGTTGGCGAGGCGAAAGCTCCTTTCGTCCATCGGTCCGCTCGGCGGCACGCCAACGTCCCACAGGCCAAGCCGTCCTGGCAATTCCTGGACCGTCGATTGCGCGCCGGGGCTGAGCACGTCGAGCGAGCGAGGCGCGAAGGCGAAATGCGGCAGCACATTGGTCGCCACATCGCCACGCGCGAAAAAGTCGGAGGCGGCGATAGCGCGGAGATAGGCGAGATTCGTCTCGATGCCGCAGATGCGGGTTTCGGCCAGAGCCGCGCGCAATTTCTCCAACGCCCCAGCGCGGGTTTCGCTATGGACAATGACCTTCGCCAGCATGGGATCGTAATTGGCCGTGACTTCCGCGCCAGTCTCGATCCAGCCGTCGACGCGGGCGCCGAGCGGAAAAGCGACATGGGTCAAAAGGCCGGCGCTGGGGCGAAAACCCGCGCCGGGATTTTCCGCATAAAGCCGCGCCTCCATGGCCGCGCCGCGCGGGACGAGACTCTCCGCTCCGCTCAGCACGTCCTCGCCCGCCGCCTGGCGCACCATCCATTCCACCAGATCGACGCCAAACACGGCTTCCGTCACGGGGTGCTCGACCTGCAGGCGGGTGTTGACTTCGAGGAAATAAAAATCGTCGCGCGCCACGTCAAAGATGAATTCCACTGTGCCGGCGGATTCGTAATTGACGCTGCGGCCCAGCGCGCAGGCCGCCTCGCGCAGGCGTGCGCGCAAGGCGTCGGAAAGGCCGGGCGCCGGCGTCTCCTCGATTACCTTCTGATTGCGTCTTTGCAGCGAACAGTCGCGCTCGCCGAGCGCGACGACGCGCCCCTTTCCGTCGCCGAAAATCTGCACCTCGACATGACGCGCCTGCACGACGAAACGTTCGAGATAGAGTCGCGCGTCGCCGAATCCCGCCTTGGCCGTGCGTTGCACGCCGGCGAATTTTTCCCGCAACGATTCCGGCCCTTCGCAGAGCTGCATGCCAATGCCGCCGCCGCCCGCCGTGCTTTTCAGCATGACCGGATAGGAGATGCGATCGGCTTCGGCCAAAGCCTGTTCGACGGAATCGAGCAGGCCGGAGCCGGGCAGGAGCGGCGCGCCGCTCTCTTTCGCGATTTCGCGCGCCGTATGTTTGAGGCCGAAACCGCGCAAATGTTCCGGTCGCGGGCCGATAAAGGCGATTCCCTCCGCCGCGAGCATCTCCGCGAAGGCGACGTTTTCCGAGAGAAAGCCGTAGCCGGGATGGACCGCCTGCGCGCCGGTCTTGCGGCAGGCGTCGAGAATGGCGTCGATCCTGAGATAGCTTTCGGCGGCCGGCGCGGGACCAAGGCGCACGGCCTCGTCGGCCTCCAGCACGGGCCGTGCGAACCGGTCGGCGTCGGAATAGACGGCGACGCTTTTGACGCCCATTTTGCGCAATGTGCGTCCGATCCGGCCGACGATCTCGCCCCGGTTCGCGATCAGAACCTTGTCGAACATTTCAGGCCTCCGGCGCGTCCCAGATCAGCACCCGGACCGGCGTCGGGAAGAAGCCGTTGCAGGGATTGTTGATCTGCGGGCAATTGGAAATGACGCAGAGGATATCCATTTCCGCGACCAGTTCGACGTAATCGCCAGGCTTGGATTCGCCGTCCACAATGGCGAGATTGCCGTCCGGTTCGACCGGAACGTTCATGAAGAAATTGATGTTGGGGACAATATCGCGCTTCGACATGCCGTGCTTGGTCACTTCCAGCACGAAATTCTCGCGGCAGGCGTGCTGGTATTTGACGTGGTGGCCAAAGCGCACGGTATTGCTCTCGCAGGAGCATGCACCCGCCGATGTGTCGTGCGCGCCGCCGGTATTGGCGACGATTCGCGCCATGACGCGGCCTTCGTTGGACATCAGCCTGGCGCCTTCGACGATATAAGCCGAACCCTGTTCGCGCAAAGTGTCGTGCGCGCTGTAACGCTCGGCGAAATCGTCGGCGCGATAGAACAAAGTGTCGACCGCCTGCTGGCCATAACTGTCGATGATGCGCAAAGTCTGTCCCTTGCGCACCACGTGCGACCAGGGCTTGCGGGCGGGGATTTCGAAATCGTAAATGGCGTCGGCGGCGTCGCGCTTGGACGGAGCGCAGGCAAATTTGCTCATTGTCTCCTCCTCAGGCCAGAGTCGCGGCGTCGGTGTTTTCGAAAGCGCGTATGCTTTCCGCGCTGCCGGAGCGGCAGAAATCGTCCGCCGCGATCGGGATGCGGAAACGCGTGACCTCCAAGGGCCCGGGCGCGTAACCGGGCGCGGGATCGAGCGGATGCGGACAATTGGAAATAGCCACGAGGAGGTCCATTTCCGCGCGCAGATCGACGAAATCCTTTTGCGCCCGCATTGCCTCGCGCCAGACGAAACAGCCCTCAACGTCGACCCCGACCGGCGCGAAGAAAGTCACCGGCAGCGGAATATCGGCCCGCGACAGGCCGAGCTTTCCGGCGGCGAGGACGAAATTGTCGCGCGTGTTGCGATAGTCGCCGCCATATTTTTTCGCATTGGAGGCCGCGGTCGAACCGCCCATCAAAGCGTCATGCGCGCCGGACGTATCCTCGACGATGGAAAAAACGACCTTGCCCATGTCGGAAAGGATGATCCGGCCCTTGCGCAAGGCGGCGCTCCACTGGACCTTCACGGAATCGACGTGATTGATCCGCTCGGAGACGTCGCGCGCGTTCCAGGCGATGACGGAAGCCGAAGAACGGCCGTCGGCGTTGTACAGGCGCAGGCTTTCGCCACGGCCGACGCGCGCGTGCCAATACCATCCGCCCGGAATGGTTTCGCGCGCGATCACCGACGCTTCCGCTATCGGCGCGCCGTCCCGGCCCGTCAGCTCCGGCAGGGCGCGCGGCGCGACGCCTTGCCCCGCCGCCTTGAGCTTTTCGTAATTGGCGCGATTGACGGTGATTTCCGCTTTCTGCTCTTCAGTCAGGATCATGATTTTCCTCAAAAGGACTGGAGCCCGGGCCGTCCCGGCATTGCCCCCGATTCGGCCAAGTCGTCCTGGCCAGGGCGGGTGAAAAGCTTGGCGCCGGCGATGCGCGGCGGCCAGATTTCGAGATCCCTGGAGATGGTCGCGCCGTAACGCTCCTTTTCCTCCGGCCGGTTGCGCCGGCGCTCGAAAGCGATCACGCGCGTGCCGAGCCGGAAAGCCTCGGCCAGGTCGTGCGTCACCATGACGACCGTCAATTCGGTCTCGTTCCATAGTTTCCGCATCAAGGCCTGAATGTCGGCGCGTATGCCGGGGTCGAGCGCGCCGAAAGGCTCGTCGAGCAGGAGGATTTTCGGCTGTCGCATCAAAGCCTGCGCCAGGGCGAGGCGCTGCTGCATGCCGCCGGACATGGCGGCCGGATATTTGTCCTCGGCGCCCGTCAGGCCGACATGGGCGATGAGTTCGCGCGCCTGCTCCTCGACGGCGCGGCGCCGCGCCCCGAACAAGCGCCCGAGCAAAGGCGATTGCGCGATCTCCGCGCCGAGCATGACATTATGCAGAGCGGTGAGATGCGGAAAAACGGAATAGCGCTGGAACACCACGCCGCGATCGCTGTTCGGCTCGGCGGCCAGCGGCTTGCCGTCGACGAGGATTTTGCCGCGCGTCGGCGCTGCTTCGCCGAGCAGCATGCGCAGGAAGGTTGTCTTGCCGCAGCCCGATGGCCCGACAAGCATGACGAAAGAGCGGGCTTCGATCTCGAAGGAAATGTCTTCCAGCACGATCTGGTCGCCATATTCCTTCCAGACGTTCTGGACCTGGAGGAAGCTCATGAGGCCCTCGCGGCGGCGAACCATGGAAAGGCCCGGGCCTGCAGCCAGCGCAACGCGGCGTCGGAGAGAAAGGCGAGCAAAGTGATCCAAGCGACATAGGGCAGGATCACGTCCATGGCGAGATAGCGCCGCACGAGAAAGATGCGATAGCCCAGCCCCGCATCCGAGGCGATGGCCTCGCCGGCGATGAGAAACAGCCAGGCGGGCCCGAGCGTCAGGCGTACGGCGTCGATGAGGCGCGGCAGCACTTGCGGCAGCACCACGCGCAAGGCGATCTGCCAGGTCGAGGCGCCGAGCGTCTGAGCTTTCAGAAATTGTTCGCGCGGCAATTCGGAAACGCGCATGGCCAGGTCGCGGACGAGGAAGGGCAGCGAACCGATGACGATCAAGGCGACTTTCGAGGCTTCGCCCAGTCCCATGACGATGAAGAGAATCGGCAACAGAGCCAGAGGCGGCGCCATGGAAATCATGGCGACATAAGGGGTGAGAAGCGCGCCGGCGAGCGGCAAAAGACCCATGATCAGACCGACGACGAGGGCGCCGGAGGTGGCTATGCCCAGGGCGATGGCCAATCTTTGCAGGCTCGCCGCCGTGTCGACCCAGAAAATATATTCGCCGGTGCGCGGATCGGCGTGGAAAGCGAGATCGCGCATGGTGGCGGCCATTGTGGCGACGGCTGGCAATAATTTGTCATTGGGGTTTTCAGCCAGGCGCATGGCGGAAAACGCCAGATAGGCGGCCGCCGTCAGCAGGAAGGGCAGGATGGCGAGGACGAGGCCTTGCCCGCGACTTGGCTTAACGTTGAGCAAACGCATGTCGATCTCCGGCTGACGGCGGCGAGGGCCTCAGAGCTTGCCTTCGGCCGCGAGGGCCATATAGGAGGCGTCGAAGCGCAGTTTCACGTTCTTGGGATCGCCGAGAACCGTCTTGTCCGCCAATTCGATGCCGACCGCGTCGGCGCTCTTGGCGTCTCTGCCGAGCAGCGCCTTGGCGAAGAGGAATTTGCGCACGCGGTCCATGGTTTTGCCGACATCTTTGCTCGCGGTGAAGGCGGCGGCCTCCTGCGGCTTGGCGAAGAGCCGCGTCGCGGCGAGCTGAGCGTCGAAACCGGCGAGGTCGGTTCCCGAGGCCTTGGCCATGGCTTCCTTGGCCGCCTTGCCCTGGGCGTTGTGGGCCAGCATCTGCGAAACCGTATCGTACCAGATGCCGACGAGCGCCTTGGCGAAATTCGGATTGTCCTTCAGCACCTTGGTGTTGACCACCATCAGGTCCATGATCTCGCCGGGAATCTGCGAGGAATCGAAGACCTTGTGCGCGTCGGGCGACCTGAGGATGGTGTTGACGATCGGGTTCCAGGTCACCACCGCCGTCACGTCCGAGGTCTTATAGGCCGAGGCCATGTCGGAATCGGACGTGTTGACGACCTTCACGTCCCGCTCGCTCATGTTCACGCTCTCCAGCGCCCGCGCGAGCAGGTAGTCGGAGACGGAAAATTCGACCAGATTGACGTTCTGGCCCTTGATATCCGTAAGCTTGGTCTTGTTCTTGAGGATTACGGCGTCGTTGCCGTTGGAAAAGTCGCCGACGATGATCGCCGTCGTGTCGACGCCGCCCGCCGCGGGAATGGACAGCGCGTCCATGTTGGTGATGGTCACCGCGTCATAGGCGCCGGCCGTATATTGATTGATCGATTCGACATAATCGTTGAACTGCTTGACCTCGATTGAAATGCCGTATTTGTCCGCCCATTTCTTGACGATGCCATGGTCGGCGGCATAACCCCAGGGCATCCAGCCGACATAGATTGACCAGCCGACTTTGAAGCTCTTCTTCACTTGCGCGGAGGCGCCGGCGGCGCTGAACGCCAAGACCGCGCCTGCGAGGATCAGGGAACGAAAGATGGATGTTTTCCGCATGGGGCAATCCCTCAGCATTAGATCGCTATAAGGGATTGACGAAGACCATCGTATTGCCAATCCCTTGGCTAACGAGGTCTCCCGGGCTTTTGTCCCGCCGTGCGCCCGAAGAATTTCTCCCCTCCGGGGTGCGGCTCTCGGACCAGCGCCCCAATGCGAGGCCGGAACCCTAGCCGCCAACTCTGGGTGCAGTTTAGCTGCGCTATGCGATCTTTTGGAAGCGCCGGCTGGCGCAAATTTT
The DNA here is from genome assembly GCA_964425315.1 of uncultured Rhodoblastus sp. GTDB lineage: Bacteria > Pseudomonadota > Alphaproteobacteria > Rhizobiales > Beijerinckiaceae > Rhodoblastus. The sequence goes on along the minus strand of CAYRNB010000093.1, from coordinate 794 downwards.
AGGCAAAGGTCGCGGATTATTTATTCGGCATGCTTGGCGATTGGGCGCCAACGGCGCAAGAAAGGAATTGCGTTCGTGCCGTGATCTGCTGCCGTCAATAACAACAAACGGGCGGCTTTGGGTCACAAGCGTCGGTTCATGTCAATTTAGGAATGTTCGCGTAACGGGCAAACGCGACCTTGCTTCAAAGCGCAACAGGGTAAGATTTGATTCTTGGCTCAGGAAGCGTCCCAATTCCTTGATCGAATGAAGCTGGACGTCATCGATGATCAAATAGCCCCCTTACGTCGCACGAAGTTCACATAAAGGAAACCTGCGAAGACGATGGGTGAATTGTGATTGTCCGGCGTCACCCATGAGGAGGTCGAGAATCTAAGTTTCAGCCTCCCATTCGCCACGCCTTTGACCGCCTTCCGCGCCCTGCCTGTCTCCCGCCTGGCGCTCATGGACATCGGCCTCTGTCAGGCGGCGAAATAGGAGTTGACGCCGCTCGACGCGGCGGGCCGGGAATTGCGCGCCGCCGGCTATCGCGCCCTGCGCCTGCCGGCCAAAAACGAGAATTTCTGGCTTTCGGTCGAAGCGACGCCGGGCGATAAATTGCACGGCGTCAAAGTTTCCACCTACCGTCACGCGGCGGGGCGCGGCGACCGTCGCATCTTGCCGCCGCCGAAGATTTCGACGGCGTCCACGCCGTCTTCATCCAGGAAATACGAGTGTTCGAGCGACGCGCGCCGAAAGATTTTCCAATCTTGGGCCGACAGCCGAAACAAAGGATGTTTGACATGATCGCCGGC
>CAYRNB010000092.1:0-11500 GCA_964425315.1 uncultured Rhodoblastus sp. | reverse complement strand
CGTAATCCATGCAGACATGGTTGGTCGGCACGTAGAACAGGCCGGTCTTGGGCGAGTAGGCCGAAGGCTGCTCGTCCTTGGAGCCGAGAGCCGCCGGGCAGATGCCCTTGGTGTTGACGTCTTCGCCGTTATGACCGGTGGCGTATTTGAGATCCAATACCGGCCGGCCGTAGTCCTTCGAGTTCTTGTTCATGTCGATCTTGGTCGCCCAGTTGACGGCCGGATCGTACTTCTTCGCCACCAGAAGGTCGCCATTGGTGCGGTCGAGCGTGTAGCCGAAGCCGTTGCGGTCGAAATGCACCAGAAGCTTGCGCATCTTGCCGTCGAACTTCTGATCGACGAGCTGCATTTCATTGACGCCGTCATAGTCCCACTGGTCATGCGGGGTCATCTGATAGACCCATTTGGCCATGCCGGTGTCGGGATTGCGGGCGAAAATGGTCATCGACCATTTGTTGTCGCCCGGGCGCTGGACCGGGTTCCAGGTCGAGGGGTTGCCGGAGCCGTAATAGACCAGATTCAGCTCGGGATCGTAGGAATACCAGCCCCAGGTGCAGCCGCCGCCCGTTTTCCACTGGTCGCCCTTCCAGGTTTTCAAGCTGGAATCCTTGCCGACCGGCTTGCCGAGCACGGTGGTCTTTTCGGGGTCGAGCAGGATTTGGTCGTCCGGTCCTTCCGAATAGGCGCGCCAGACGCGCTTGCCGGTGTTCTCGTCGTAAGCGGTGAGGCTGCAGTGAACGCCGAATTCGCCGCCGGATATGCCGACAAGCAGCTTGCCTTTGACGGGCAAGGTGGTGGACGTCTGCGTTTCGCCCTTCTTCGGGTCGCCGTTGACGGCCGACCAGATGACCTTGCCGGTCTTGGCGTCGAGCGCCACCACCGTCGTATCGGCCTGGCTCAGGAAGATTTTGCCGTCGGAATAGGACAAGCCGCGATTGACCGTGTCGCAGCACATGACCGGAATGACGTCCGGGTTCTGTTTGGGCTTGTATGTCCACACGATCTCGCCATTGTGGTTGAGATCAAGCGCATAGACGTTGTTGGGGAAGGGCGTCACGATATACATCATGTTGCCGACGACCAACGGTCCGCCCTCATGACCGCGCAGAACGCCGGTCGAGAAGCTCCATACCGGTTGAAGCTTTCCGACATTCTTGTCGGTGATCTGTTTGAGGGTCGAGTAGCGGGTGTTGTGGTAATTGCCTGCCTGGATAGCCCAGTTGGCCCCACTTTGCTTGGTTGGGATTTGGACGCCTGTCGCGCTGGCCGGCAAAACCATGGCGAGCGAACTCACCGAGACCAGCGATGCTATTAGTACCTTCTTCATGACTCCCTCCGCTGCGGCACGGCCTCGGGTCGTTACTTTCACCCTGACGTATCGGCCGTGTTTGATCAGTTTCCGCGCCGCCTTCGTTCCAGCGAACTAAGCAATGCCTCATCACGCTGGCGTTTTGACGCGCGTTGTTTGTGTAACGAGGAAACTCTACCGGTGATCTCATGGGGCAGCAATGAAGGACGTTGTGTTTGCCTATTAGAATCGTCTTATTAAGACGAATATGAGCCTTTGTTCGGCCGCAAAATTTGCTGCGCCGCGGTTTGGTTTATTGCGCCGCTTGAGGGCCGTCCGCGCGGTCCGGGCGCGCCGCTCGGGGCGAGTTGCCGAGCGATCTCTCAGCCAGCTTGTTCTTTACTGTGGGGCCGCAGGTCGCCGGGCCGCAAGATCGCGTCGAGAGCGCGCAACTGGCGCTATTTGCGATCAAAGGCCAAGCTTTAGCAACATAATTCACTGACTGTACTGCTCACGAATTCAGCATGGCCGCATCTCTGGAGCCTAATAGTTAGGTAGTGTGATACTAACGTAGGCAGGTAATAAAAAAAATATAAGAAAAAGAGGGGTTGAATATTGACACAACTCGGATCGTCGGGTGGGATTCGCGGAAGCCGAATCCAGGAGGCTTCCATGTCGATGTTCACAGCCGTCGTGCTTGTCTGCCAATTGACGACAACGCCACCCAGCGCCTGCAATGAATCGAACGCAATCGATTTGATTTCGACGCCTGTAAGGTCGGAACTCGGCTGCGCCCGGGGCTGGCAGGAGGTCATCGCCCGCGGCGCGCTCAGAGAGGGCTTCGGCAAAGGCCTGTACCTCAAGACGCTTTGCCGGCGGAACCTGCAGGCTTCGCGCGCCGATACCGAATAAAGCGCGTCATTCTATTGACCGCCTTCGCGTCAAAAAAGTTGCGTCGCAATAATTTCTGATAATTGGCTTAGAGTTTGACTTGGCCGTTGCGCCGGCCTTTCGTGGCGCCATTTAATGAGGCGAGCAATCCCAAAATCGGAGCCGCCCTATGAAAACCCGCGCCGCTGTCGCCTGGAAGGCCGAAGCGCCTCTCACCATAGAAACCGTCGATCTGGAAGGGCCGAAAGCCGGCGAGGTCCTGATCGAGATCATGGCCACCGGCGTTTGCCATACCGACGCCTATACGCTTTCGGGCCTCGATTCCGAGGGAAAGTTTCCCGCCATTCTCGGCCACGAAGGCGCCGGAATCATCCGCGAAGTCGGGGCCGGCGTCACCAGCGTCAAGCCCGGCGACCACGTCATTCCGCTCTACACGCCCGAATGCCGGCAGTGCAAAAGCTGCCTGTCGCAGCGCACCAATCTCTGCACCGCGATCCGCGCCACCCAGGGCCAGGGCCTGATGCCGGACGGCACCAGCCGCTTCTCCTGCGCGCCGGCCGGCGGCTCGAATAATCCCGTCTTCCATTACATGGGCTGCTCGACCTTCTCGAACTTCACCGTCCTGCCGGAAATCGCCGTGGCCAAGGTGCGCGAGGACGCGCCGTTCGACAAGATCTGCTATATCGGCTGCGGCGTCACAACCGGCGTCGGCGCGGTCATCTACACCGCCAAGGTGTGGCCCGGCGCCAATGTCGTCGTCTTCGGTCTGGGCGGCATCGGCCTCAACGTCATCCAGGGCGCCCGCATGGTCGGCGCCGACAAGATCGTCGGCGTCGATCTCAATCCGGGCAAAGTCGAGATGGCGAAGAAATTCGGCATGACCGATTTCATCAATCCCGACGAAGTCGGGCGCGACAAGGTCGTGCAGGCGATCATCGACGTCACAAATGGCGGCGCTGATTTCTCCTTCGAATGCATCGGCAATATCCACACCATGCGCCAGGCGCTCGAATGCTGCCACCGCGGCTGGGGCACGTCGGTCATCATCGGCGTGGCGCCTTCGGGAACGGAAATTTCCACTCGCCCCTTCCAGCTCGTCACCGGCCGCAACTGGCGCGGCTCGGCGTTCGGCGGAGCGCGCGGCCGCACCGACGTGCCGAAAATCGTCGACTGGTACATGGAGGGCAAGATCAATATCGACGATCTGATCACGCACACCATGCCGCTCGAGGACATCAACAAAGCCTTCGACCTCATGCACAAGGGCGAATCGATCCGCTCCGTCGTGATCTACTGAGCAAGATTTTGCTAACGGCCGCCGCCGCCGCGACCGTTTTGAATCCCCAGCCCGGGTTTCGCACGCAGGCTTCGCCCCGCGTGCGAAACCCGGGCTGGTTTTTGAGGCGGTTCGCCGTCGCTCCCACTCCCATGGGGCCGGGCCTCAAATCGGGCAGCGGCCGGGACTGGTTTACGGCAGGCTCGACTCCCGCTTTCTTCCGGCAATCGTTAAAAGGGAAACCTGAGCCTCCACCTAGCAAGAGCCCGCCGCGCGCATGTCCGTCCTCCCCGTCCGCTATGTCGAACCGGTCTATCGCCCGCCGAGCGAGGCGGATTCGCTCATCCTGCCCTTGACCGATGGCTGTTCCTGGAACCGCTGCACATTCTGCGAAATGTATACGGACCCGCAGAAGAAATTCCGCCCGCGCGACGAGAACGAGATTGTCGAAAGCATCCGGCGCTGCCGCGAACTTTATGGCGACGCCATCAAGCGCGTTTTCCTCGCCGACGGCGACGCCATGACGCTTTCCACCCGCCGCCTCGCCGCCGCGTTGGCGGCGATCCGCCGCGACCTGCCCGGCGTGCGGCGCGTGTCGAGCTATTGCCTGCCGCGCAACTTACGCAAGAAATCATCCGCCGAATTGCGCGAACTGGCGGAGCTGGGCCTGTCGCTGGTCTATGTCGGCGCCGAATCGGGTGACGACGAGGTTTTGACGCGGGTGAACAAGGGGGAGACTTTCGCTTCCACGCTCGAGGCGTTGACCAAGCTAAGCGAGGCGGGGATCAAGCGCTCGGTCATGATCCTCAATGGGCTTGGCGGCCAGGCGCTGTCGCGCCAGCACGCGCTGAATTCGGCGGCGTTGATGAACGAGGCCCAGCCCGAATATCTCGCGACCCTGGTGGTGAGCTTTCCCAAGGGCGAGGAACGCTTTCGCGGAAACTTTCCCGACTGGGCGCCGCTTGGCGTCCCGGGACTGATGCAGGAAATGGAGCTGTTCCTTGCCGCCTTGGAGCTGAGGCGGACCATATTCCGCAGCGACCACGCCTCGAACTGGCTGATCCTCAAGGGAACGCTCGGAGCGGACAAGCCGCGCTTGCTGCGGGAATTGCGCGCCGCCATTGCGGCCCCGGAATCGGCGCCCCTGCGGCCGGCATGGGCGCGCGGTCTCTAAAGCCGATTGTTCTCACGGGTTTTGTTCCGACCAAGCGCGTTTCAGGACGCGAGGCTGTAATCCTCGGCTTGCGCTTCGATGCGGCGTGATTGCGCGGGATCGAAGGCGCGCAATTGCTCGACGTCGACCTTGTTGAAATAAAGCGCGACCCTGTCGGCGTCGAGGCGTTCGATCGACTCCCTGATTTCGGAGGAGAGGGTCTTGCGCCACTCCGCCACGAGCAGAGTCAGATCGGCCTGACGCGACAGCAATCGGCCATGGCTTGAATCGAGCGCCGGCGGTCCATCGATGACCACCACGTCGAACCATTGCCGGCAAAGACGCATCAGGGCGCGCAGGGTCACGCCGCTCATCAGGACGCTGGCTGAGACGCGGTTCTCGACCTCGACGCCGCCGAAAGGCAGGATTGTGTAGCCGGCGGCGGGATTTTCGACGAAGGCGCGCCGCAGGCCCTCGCCGCGGTCGAGCACGTCGACCAGGCCGAAGCGCGGGCGCTTTTTGCTTGCGGCTGGGCGGTCCGCCTTGATCAGCAGGACGCGGGCGCCGCTCTCGGCCAGATAGGCGGCGCAACCCGCCGCGACGGTCGAGCGGCCGGCGCCGCGGAAGGGCGAGGAGATCAGCAGGACGCTGGCGTGGCCGCGGTCGTCGTTCAGCATCGGAAGCCCACAGAGTTCGCCGAGCCAGGGGGTAAGATCAGGCCGGGGCGGGCCGCCGGCCGGCTTCTCCATCAGCGGCGCGAGACCCACCACTTCGACGCCGGCGAGGCGCTCCGCCTGGCGCGGCGTGGTCAGCGCGCCGGGGATGATTTCTCGCCCCAGGCCGTAGGCGAGGCCGCACAAAAGGCCGAGCAGGGCGGAGACGGCTGCGCGCAGGGCGCCGCCGGGCTTGATTTTGAGAGGCGGCGTCGCAGCCGACACCAGCCTGATGTCGCCGGGCGAGAGATTTTTGGTTTCGACCAGCTGCTTCTGCCGGTTGAGCAATTGCTCGTAAACGGTCCGCTCGGCTTTCGCCTCCCTTTGAAGCTGGTCGAGCTTCACCAGTTGCGGGCCGAGTTCGCCGCTTTCCGTCTGCGCCGCGTCGAGCTGCCGCCCGAGCGAATCTTCTCTTTGCCGCGCCGCCGCCATGTCGTTTCGGGCCGAGTCGACGAGGCGCGCCAGTTCGGCGGCGATCTGCCGTTTCGCATCGGCGATCTGGGCGTGGAGGGCGGCGACCGCGGGATGGCGCGGGCCCAGTGTCATCGCCTGTTCCGCCGCCCGGCGCGTGAGCCGCGCATAAGAGTCGCGCAGGTTGATCAGCACGCTCGATTGCAGCGAGGGGGCGAGCTTGGCGCCATTGCCGGCGTGGCGCAATTGCTCATAGCGCGCCCGCGCTTCGGCGGCCTTGGCGCTGGCGAGCACCAACTGTTGGTTGAGTTCGTAGATGCGGCGCTCCAGCAGGGTCGTTCCCTGGCCGACATCCGTGACATGGAGCCGGGCCTTGAGTTCGGCGGCGGCTTCTTCGGCGTTGGACACCCGCGCGCTGACTTCGTCGAGTCGCCCGGCTATGTCGTTCGCGACCTTGGCGTCGGCGCTGGCGCGAATTTGACGCTGATTGTCAATGATGGCGCGCGCCGCGGCATTGGCGATCCGCGCCGCTTTGGCGGCCGAGCGGTTGCGCGCCGTCACGTCGATGACATAGGTCGCGCCGCGGCGGGAAATAGTGAGTTCCTTGCCAAGCTTCTCGATCGCCTTTTCACGGTCGCCGAATTCGGAATCGTGAACGAGATGGAGCTTGTCGACCAGGGCGCCGAGAAAGGCAGGCGTGCTGCTGGCCTGCACCAGACTTTCGATGGCGATCGAATCGGCGGCGATGTTCGGCTGCACGTTCGCGCCGGGGGTGACAACGACGGCGTGCGGGTCCACCATAATGGTGGCGGTTGCGGCATATTTGTTGAGCGCCAGCCACAGGATTATGAAAATTGCGCCACCGCCTAGGAGGGAAGCGAGAAGGATGCGCGCCAGATTTCGGCGTAGAAACAGCCAGATGCTCAGGGGCGTAATAAGGGGATCGCCATCCGCCGGCGCCTCGCGCCAGAGTTCGACGACGCCGTCGGACTCCGCCTCGCCGGCGCTCCGCCGCCAATTCGGACCAAAATTGTTCACGTCCATTGACGGCTCGCTACGCAAGAAGACACGCGAATTTTTCAATCAAACTCTACGGGGATAAATTATAAAAATGGTAAATGATGCGTTGCGGGCCCCCGCAGGGAGGGAATGAAGACGTGTCTTCCCCATGGAGCCGACGCGAATTCTTAGGCGGCGCAGCGGCCTTCGCCGGCCTCGGCGCCTCGTTTGGCGTTTCGCCTTTGCTGGCGGGCGCGGCGAATGGGCCGCCGTCCGCCTTGCGGCGCGGATTCAATCTTCCCGACCAGGCGCCGCAGCGGCCGGGCGCCGCCGCCGACCCCCAAACGCTGGCGCAATTGCGCCGGCTCGGCATGACCCATATCCGTCTGCCCATTTTCGCCGAAGCCTTTTTGTCGGAATATTCCGGTCCCGCGACGCGCGGCGCCGCCTTAGACGATCTCGACCGGATTCTGGCGCTCCTGCTCAAACTCGACTACGCCGTCACCGTCGACCTTCATCCCGGCCGACTGTTCGACAAGTTGCAGCGCACCGATCCTCAGGCGGCCCGTTCGGCCCTGAGCGCCGGCTGGCGCGGGCTTGCGGCGCGCCTGCGTCGCTGGCCCGCCAAAAGCGTCTTCGCCGAACTCCTGAACGAGCCCAGCTTCGACGACGATTTCTGGCGGCCTTTGGCCGAGGAACTGGCGGGCGAGATCAGGACGATCCTGCCCGAGACGACGTTGATCGTCGGTCCCGCCCCCTTCCAGCGCATCGAGCCCTTGGCGCGATGGAAGCCTTTGGCCGACCGCAATATCGTCTATGCGGCGCATTTCTACGATCCGATGATTTTCACCCATCAAGGCCTCACCTGGGATAAATCCAGCCCCTATGCGCAACTTGCCGGCGTGCCGTTCCCACTGGCGAAAAACGACCCGGTCCTTAAATCCATGCGCGTGGCGGCGCGCGCCCGCGGCGAAGACAAGGTCGCGCGACTCCTGGGCGCGGCGGCGCAACACGCCTGGACGCCCGAAACCATCTCGGCGCAATTCGCGCCTCTCGCGGCCTGGAGCGCGCGGCATGACGCGCCGGTCGTCATCAATGAATTCGGCGTCCTGCGCTTCAAGGCCCCGCGCGCCGGCCGTCTGCTCTGGCTCTCGGCGGTTCGCTCCGCCGCCGAGACGCACGGTTTCGGCTGGGCGCATTGGGATTATTCCGGTGGTTTCGGCCTGCTCGATGAAAGCGGCCAAATCGACGAAGGCGTCATCGCCGCATTGCTTCCGGGCGAAGCACGCGCCCCGCGCCGCGCCTTGAAAAAGCAAAGCGGCGCGTCGGCGGCGCAGCGTCGGGAATCGCCGGCGAATCGGCGATAATGCGATCCGTTGCGCCGAGCGACAGGCCGACCAGCCCCATGACGAGGCCGAGCGCCAGCGGCGCGAAATAGGCTTCTTCCTGAAACAGGCCGTTGACCATGGTCACGACGATGGCGCCGACGGCGAAAGCCAGCGCCGGCGCCTTGGTCTTTTCATAGATACGCAAGGCGGTTCGCGCGATCCAGGCGTAAAAGGCGAAGGCGGCGACGCTGGCGACGCCGAGTTGGAAAAGCATGACGCCGACCGCGCTTTCCACCGCCACATCCGCGGCGCCCTGATGCTGGAATTTGCTCCAGTTAAGGGCGGCGAAATCGGGGATGGATAAATTGCCGCCCTGGCCGAGCGTATGACCGAGCGGATCGCGCAGGAAGCCGTGGACGCCGCCGAGCAGGCCAAGCACATGATAATCGCCGTTGGCCAGGCCGGAACGGAAGACGAAGACGGCGAAAACGGCGAGCGCCGCCAGCAGGCCCTTCAGCGCCAGCCTGGCGTCCCAGCGGCGGGCGGCTTCACAATAGGCGAGGGTGAAAATGGCGAGAAGGAGCGGCCCCTTGGCGCTGGTCATGAAGAGGAGCGGCGCCGCGAGCAGCGCCAGGGCGCCGCGCTTGTGGATGGCGGCGAAAGGCAGCAGCGCCGCCAGAAGATAGCCGAAAGAAATGGAATGGAAATTCGGCCCGTCGAGGCGCTGCACCGTAATGTGCAGCCGGGCGAAGAAGTGCGAGTTGAAAAGGTTGATCTTGGAATAATCGAGCAGGCCGGCCGCCACATGGCCCGAGCTTTCGGCGGCTTTCAGCTCCGGCAGGCTGGTGGGGCGGTCGGCAAAGAGCAGCGACAGATAATGCCAGCCATTGGTGAGGCTGAGCCATATATTGGGGGCGAAAAGCTCCAGATAGCCCGCGACGATCAACAGGCCGAGCAGGATGGCGACGATCCTCGGCAAGGCCAGTTCATGTCGCGCGGCGACGAGGAGAAACATCTGAAACATCAGGATGGGCAGGCCGATGTTGCGCAGATAAATAATGGAGTTGCGCGGATTCACGGCGAGACCGCCGACGAAATAGACGCCGTAGATCGCCAGCAGCGCGCTCGAGGCGTAGATCATCCGTCGGACAAACGGCGAGTAGCTTTGCCGCGCATTGAGAAAGCGGGCCATCACCGCGAACCAGACGACGACGGTGGTGACGAAACTATAGCTTTTGAGCGGCGTCATCGCGTGGATGTCGGAGTAATAGACCGATACGAGCGCGACAAAAACGTTTTGAAAGATATTGGCCGTCAGCACGATGACCGGCGCCTGCGACTCGAGCGTCCAGGCCACGCCAAAAGCCAGAAGGGCGCAGACGGCGACAGCCAGAGGCTGGCTGACCAGATGGAGGAAGATGGGCAGGCCCGTGATGACGAAGGCGAGGGTGAAGGCCAGCGTCAAAGGCAGAGGGTCGGAGAGCGTCGCGGGCGCGCGCAAGCTCGCCCCTGGCGAAAGGGCGGAGAGCCGCAAGCCGTCGCGCTTCCTATGGTCCATTTTGGCCAAAATGGCCAAATATGGTTAACGATTACATAAGATTGACCGTCAGCGCTCGGGGGCGTTTTCCGTCGCCGTTTTCGTTGACATATTTCATGCGTCAGAAGCGTTGCGGATCTCGACCGCAATTCCGATGCAAGGATCGAAGACAAAGGCCAGTCGCTCGACGCGCCGCCGCGCCTCAACGCCCCGGCCGATGTTGGCCCCGCGCAAAAGGCGCACGAACGGCCCGTCGGGATGGAAATTCCATTCCGTCGGCGCGACGATGCGATAATCGGCGACGCGTCCGCCGGGGTCGAGTTGCAGGCCATGATATAATCGCCCCCGCGCCGAATCGACCGCGGCGAATCCTTCGCCGGGCGCGGGGCTTTTCGTCGCCAGCAGGCCGGCGGGGGCGGGCGCGCCGTCGAGAAGCGCCTCCATGGCGTCGAGCGTCGCCGCCATATCGGCGAAACGCGCCTTCAGCCGTCCGGCCAGAGAATTTCGCCGCTCATCGGACTTTTGGCGCGCCATGACGCCGGTTTCGACCCGACGACCGGGCAATTCCGGCGCGAGGGCGAAATTTTGGGCTTTCATCGCCTGCGCCGTTTCGACGTCGTCCGCCATGGTCAGGCAGTCGACTTCGAGCGCGGGCAATCGCCATTCGGGCTCGTCTTGTGCTGCGTCGCGCCATTGGCGGGCGAAGAAACCGTCGCCTTGAGCGAAATCGCGCAAACCCAGGCTCTCCGCCTTGTCCCTCATCAGCGCATGCGCCGCGCGCGCTTTGGACGGGTCGGCGAAATCGCGTCCCAGCGTCATGATTTCACGCAAGGCGGCAAGAGCGGCGGGGTCGGGCGGCGCGGCTTGCGGCCAATGGAGCGCGCTGGCGCGCAGCATTTCCCAAAATCTTTCGGCCAGCAGGCGGAAATGGCGCAGCCGCAGGACGTCCGGATCGACACTCAGGCCGCGCGCCGCCACCGCCGCCGACAAAGCGGCGAGCGATTGCGCCGCCGGGCAGAGCGAAAACAGGCTCTGCGCCAGACGAACGACCTCTTCCGGCTGGCGGCCGACGAAAAAGGGCGCGACACTTGCGCGCGGCGAATCGATTTTGACCGAGGCGACGCAATCGTCTTGCGTCAGAACCGCAATCTTCAACGCGCCGTCGAGGGCGCTCATGACCTGTTCTTGCCCCCGCCGAGAGCGCGGCGGAAAAAGGCGCGGCGATCCATTTCGACCGGCTTGTCCTTGGCGGTCTTCGCCGGCGCTTCCAGCGGCTCGGATTCAACCGCGGCCATAGGGGCGGCGGCGGGCGGCTCGTTTTCGTTGAGGAGCTGGCCGAGCGTGGCGCGCGCCTCCGTTTCGGCCGATTGCTGATCGGCGAATTGATCCATTTCCGAGACCAGGACGCGCATATGGACAAGGCCGACGCCGTTCAGATCGGCGACGCGGAATTCGACCAGGCCGCAGGGCAGGGCGATCGGATGCGCGGCGCCGACGGGGCCGATCAGCGGCGCCCCGTCGGGCGGAAGCGGCGCCAGAACGACATTCATCGTCCAGGGCGCGACCACGATCCCAAAAGCCGAATCGCCCCAGCGGCGAAAACCGACGCAGGCGACCGACAGAGCCGGATTGGAGGCCGGCAGATCGGCCATGGCGCGCTTGTGAAGCTCGTCAAAATGCGCTGTGAGACGCGCGGAAAAATCCTGCATCGGATCGGGCGTTGCGGCGTCGTCGGCCATGATCGAGCCTCAAGAAGCGTGTTTCGCGCGTCGTCAATGGGGCGGCAAGGCCGCGTCCCGCCAAGATTGGGCCTGCATATACCCTGGCGAGCGCAATTTCCAGTTTGGAGCTAGCTCCCAAACATCCGCGCGATCCGGCCGAGCCGCGCGTCGGCGCTGGTCGCC
>CAYRNB010000091.1:0-11782 GCA_964425315.1 uncultured Rhodoblastus sp. | reverse complement strand
TCGCCCAAGACCGGCCTGTTCTACGTGCCGACCAACCATGTCTGCATGGATTACGAGCCGTTCCGGGTGAGCTACACCCCCGGCCAGCCCTATGTCGGCGCGACCTTGTCAATGTATCCGGCCCCTGGCGGCACGGATATGGGCAATTTCATCGCCTGGGACGCCACCAAGGGCAAGATCGTCTGGTCCGACCCCGAACAATTCTCGGTCTGGTCCGGCGCTTTGGCCACGGCGGGCAACGTCGTCTTCTACGGCACGCTCGAAGGCTATCTGAAGGCGGTGGACGCCAAGACGGGCAAGCTGCTCTATAAGTACAAGACCCCGTCCGGCATCATCGGCAACGTCATGACCTATGAGCACAACGGCCGGCAATATGTGGCGGTTCTGTCGGGCGTCGGCGGTTGGGCCGGCATCGGCCTCGCGGCCGGCTTGACCGATCCGCACGCCGGTCTCGGCGCGGTCGGCGGCTATGCCGCGCTGAACAAGTACACCACACTCGGCGGCACGCTCACGGTCTTCGCCCTCCCCGAATGATCCGTGAATAACAGGCGCCGGGCGAATCTCGCGGATTTGCCCGGCGCCGATCCTTTCTCTGCCATGCGTCGCTAAAACGGAACCAAATCAATCGGAAACGGGTTCCTCGGGCGCGAGCAGACTTCTCCTCGACTCGGGATTGACACGTGAGCACCAGCTTCAATCAAAACAGACCTCCAGCGCGTTTACGCGTCAGCGCCGGCATGCGTACGCTTTGCGCGTTCGCTGTAGCATTCGCCTTCACCACCGGCGCGGCGCACGCCGTGAACAAAAAGCCGGCGAGCAGCCAGGACGGCGAATATTTCAACGCCAATGGCGACCCGACCTACAATATCTCTAAAGACGGCAAGGTTGACTGGTACACTTATTCGGGCTTTTTGCGTTACAGTGCGGAGTGCCTGCGCTGCCACGGCCCGGACGGTCTGGGATCGAGCTATGCGCCGAATTTGACCGATGTGCTGAAAACCATGAGCTACCAGAAATTCATGGCGACTGTCGCGCAGGGCAAAAGGAATTTGGGCGGTGGCGAAGAACTGGTGATGCCCAGTCTCGGCGCCGACAAAAACGTGATGTGCTTCATCAACGATATCTATACCTACCTGAAAGCCCGGTCCGACGGCGCGCTGGGGCGCGGCCGGCCGACTGACCACGAGCCGAAACCCAAGGCCTGGACTGATGCCGAAGACGCTTGCATGGGTCCGGAATAAGGCGCTCGTCGGGGCGCTGGGCGGCATCGGCCTGGCGCTCCAGACCGGCGCTGTTTTGGCTCAGGCTTCCACCATGCCCGACCTTGTGTCGCGAGACCGGCTCAGGGTCTGCTCCGATCCGGCCAATATGCCCTTCTCCGACAAGGCCGGACAAGGTTTCGAAAACAAGATTGCCGAGATCGTCGCCAATGAATTGAAGCGCCCCTTGCATTATTATTGGATGCCGCAGGGGCCGGGATTCATCCGCAATACCTTGGGCGCCGATCTCTGCGACGTCATCATTGGCTATGCGTCCGGCTCCGGCCGTGTCGGTCACACCAATCCCTATTACGCCTCGACCTATGTTTTGGTGACCAAGAAGGGCGGGCCTCTCGATGGCGTTAATCGCCTCGAGGATCCCCGACTGAAAGGCCGTACGCTGGGAGTCATGGCCGCGACGCCGCCGGTCGACCATATGCTGAAGCTGGGGCTGATGACCAAGGCGAAGATCTATGATCTTCTGGTCGACCATCGCTATTTTTCGCCCGCGAAGACCGCCATCAAGGACGTTGAATCCGGGGTTACCGACGCCGTCATCCTCTGGGGCCCGATCGGCGGATATTATGCGAAGAACGCCTCTCCGCCCCTGACGGTGACGCCGCTGATCGAGAAGACCCGGCCCTATTTCTCTTTCCGCATTTCATTCGGCATAAGACCCGGCGAACGCGACTGGAAGCACCAGCTCAACGCCGTGATCCGCAAGCGCCAAAAGGATATAAACGCGGTTTTGAAGAGCTATGGCGTCCCGCTTGTACCGATCAATTCGATCGCTGTCGAAGCGCCCGGCCGGACCGCACCGGCCACCGAAGACATGCAGTAAATTCAGTTGCAGTAAAGGCCACGGGGCAGGAGTCAGGCGGGCGATCACGCACGCCCCCTCATTCGAAGCAGCGAACTTCCGCCTCGGCCTGCGCCCGCCTCAGGGCGGCGACCATGTCGTTATAGACGCCGACGCCACGAAAAGTGTTGGCGGGGCGGCCGATGCCCTGGCGCATCGACAAGACGGTTTCGGCATCGACATAGCGATCATAAGGCAGGATGGAGGCGATCACGTCGATCGAGCAGGAACACCTGTGCAAGGCCTGCCGGGTCTGGCCGTTGGTGGCCATGCAGCCGAACACGTAATCGGCGCGCGCCTCCGTCGGATAATCGTCTTTGGTCGCGCCGTGCGCCGTCGGCGCGCAAAGCAAAACAACGGCCAGCGCGGCCGGGGCCGACAGAATCGCCGCCAGCCTCCATGAAGGAAGGAGCCTTGAAATCATCGAGCCGCGCATTTGTATCCAGCCATATCAAGCATGAATCCGCGACCGCGCACCGTGCCGATGAACGGCCCCCCGACGCGGGTGATGTCCGCGAATTTCGTCCGCAAATAGCCGACATAGACGTCCACGACATTCAGGGACGCATTGGGCTGGGCGCCCCAAAGCTCGTCGTAGATGTCGCCGCGGCCAACCGGATGATTGGCGTTGTTCATGAGCACGGCCAGCAATTCGGCCTCGCGCTGGGTCAGGCGGATGTGGACATTGCCGAAAAACGCTTGCCGAAGGCGCATGTCGAGAAGAAGTTTGCCGACCTGCAGACGTTCGCGGCAATCGTCGGCGATGGAGCGGTGCATCAGATGCGCGCGCAGCCGTTCAACCAGTTCGACGAATTCGAAGGGTTTGACGATATAATCGTCGGCGCCTGCGTTCAGGCCCCGTGCGCGATCACAAGCGCCGTGGTAGGGGCTCAGGAACAAGATCGGTTCGGTACGACCCATGCGCCGCAGCGTCCGGCACGTGTCGAACACCCGCTCGCAATGGCTCATCGTGTCGAACAAGACGGCGCAGGGGTTGATAGCCCCCGCAGCCTCGACCGGATTATCTTCGCCATCGACGACGGTCACGTCGAAGCCTTCTGACTGGAGACCGCTGGCCAAAGGCGCCGCGGCGGGGAGATCCTCTTCGATGATCAAGACGTTCATTGCCCTGCCCTTGCATTGCGTTTCCTCGCCGCGGACCCTTTTTTAGGCTTAACGCCCTTAGTCCTTGCGGTTTTTCATTACGCCACTTTTTCGCACACGCGATTCTTAGAATTTGCTCATAATGGGCGATAATTCTAGTGGCGATAGTTCTGATAACGATCCTAATAATGAAGAATGAGAAAAGCCGGCGCCATTAAACGCGGACGCCATCGAAAAGTTGCATACCTTCTCCACGGCGCGGCGCATGAAGAGGCGTAACACTTTTCCCGTCCTCGATGACGGAAAACCCGCCAACGTGCTGGCCATGGCGCAATTTACGGATCGTCTTCCTAGACCATCCGCTGGCGAAGTTAATCTAAACTGAATTCAAGATCGTGTAAAATATTTTGTCGCGCCGCCGATCGCGGCGACAGACAGGACACCCGAAACAAGCGTCACGGCGCGCCGCTACGCTGACGCGCGTTAAAGCCGCTGCTGGATGCTCCGCGCGATCACAAATATGCGGTGCTCCAGAATTCCGGGTGTTTCGCAAACATATTTTAAAGACTGGCTGCGTTCGGTAAAGATTCTCTTATCCCACGCAAACTTGGTTTGCGCATCTGCAAGCGCCTTCGCCTTCGAGGGGCCGTCCTGCTGGTCGTCGGCGACGTTTTCGCCGTCCTTCCGCACGCGTTCGGCCAAAAGTTGCTGGCCTTCAGCAAAACGGGAGATGCCGGAAACAACCTTGTCGCGCTCGTCATTGATCAGGGCGAGCGCGCCGGCGAAGACTCGCGTCAGCCGCAAATCTTTGTCGGCCGGGCCGACCTTCTTGACGAAGGCGTCGAGCAGTCCATCGACATTGGAAAGCGGCGTGCGGCGAGAAGCGAGTTCTTGCGCCAGAGCGGCCGCTTCGCTGTCGTTCTGCCAATCGCCGGCCTTAGCGATATCGGGGCCGGCCCAGACAGAAGCCGCGCTGATTGTCGGCGTCCGCGGCTGCGCGCACGGCCAGGGCGCGGATTCCGCCGCCGCCGCCGTGGCCGCCCCCGCGCCGAGTCCAACGAAAAGCCCACAAACCAAAAACGCCCTTCGCAACATTCGCTTTCTCCTGCAGGTTTCGCCGCCGCCTCAGTGGGGCGAGGAAACCAAATCGTTCGGCGCCAGGCCGACGGGGATGGACTTGATCACTTTCTGGCTCGGCACGTCGATCACGGTGACGTCGTTGGAATTGCCGTTGGTGGTGTAAAGCAGCTTTTCGTCCGGCGTGAAAGCGAGATGCCACACCCGCGCGCCGACCAGCAGATATTTTTGAACCGCAAAGGTCTGCTGATCGAGCACGGCGACGCGATTGGCGTAGCCGAGCGCGACGAAAGCGGTCTTGCCGTCCGAGGTCAGCCTGATGCCGACCGGCTGGATCTCTTCCTTGGTCAGACCGGGGATATTGAAATGGATCTTCTTGATGATCTTGTGGGTGGTCGGGTTTATCACCGAGACGTCGCCGCCGATTTCCGCGCTCACCCAGACTTGCGTTCCGCTCTTGTTGAAGACAGCGACGCGCGGCCTTTTGCCGACCAGCACGCTGTCGATCAGCTTGTAAGTCCGCGCGTCGATGAAATGCGCCATATTGGTGGTCTCGGAGGTCGCCACCAGAATCTTTCCGTCCGGGCTCAGGCCCATGCCCTCCGGCTCGACGCCAACTGGCACCTGCGCCAGGATGACGTTTTTCAGCAGGTCGACCACTGTCACTTCGGCATTGTTCTCATTGGCGATATAAAGCACGTCGCCGGCGTGGTTGAGCGTGAACCGTTCGGGATCCGGGCCGGATTCGAGCGACTTGACGACCTTCATATTCGACGTGTCGAGGACATCGATGGCGTTGTCATCGCTGGCGCACACATAAAGCAGCTTGCCGTCGGGACTGATATTGACCCCGCGCGGACGCCGGCCGACCGGAACGGTCTCGATCACCTTCTGCGT
The DNA here is from genome assembly GCA_964425315.1 of uncultured Rhodoblastus sp. Taxonomy (GTDB): domain Bacteria; phylum Pseudomonadota; class Alphaproteobacteria; order Rhizobiales; family Beijerinckiaceae; genus Rhodoblastus. The sequence continues at coordinate 6,586 of CAYRNB010000091.1, read as the reverse complement.
CGCCGTGTCGATGACGCTGACGGTATTGCCTTTCTCGTTCGTGACGTAGATACGATAGGCGAAAGCGGGCGCTGGCGCGGCCAAGGCTAGGCCAAGCGCGAGAAACTGCGCCGCGCGCCGGCGAAAAGCGTCAAAGAATCTCATCCCGCCTCGTCTCCCCGCGGCCCGAATCTCGCCGCGCCTCATTACATATGGCATTGCGATTCCGGTTGATCGACTCCGAGCGTGTCCATTGTCGTGTGCTGGTGCAAAAAACCCGGCAGCGGCGCAATCGCGACCAGAAAAGCGGGCTGCGCCAAGAGCAGCGGCTCGCGCAATTGGTGGTCCCAGGGCCGAAAGCTGACGGCAACGCCCTTGAAGGCCGCCAGGTCGAAACCGGGGGTGATCATATAGGCGGCAATCGCTCGCGGATCGCCGGATTTCAGGTGAACGACGGCCGCGCCAATGGCGCGCGTCGCGACCCACGCCTGATAGTCGATCGGCCGCATATGCCGATGGGCGAGAAGCAGAAAACGGTCCTGCAACTGCTCGGAGCCAAAGGCGAATTGGGTCTTGTGCCAGGAGGCGGCGATGAGGCCCTGGGTCCCCACCACGAGTTTCGGCCTCCGGGTGTGATAGAGAAGATAGTCGCCGAAATTGTCTTCTTCGTCCGCGACGACCAAAACGTCGAAATCGTATCCTTGCGTGAAGTCGAGCGCCGCCGCCTCGGTGATATTATCGCCGCGGGCCTGAGCGAGCGGCCCGTAGGTCCAGGGTTTTTCGGCGACGATATCGAGGCCGAATTTTTTCGCCGAATGGCGCACGGACTTGGCGTAAAGCTTGTCGGCCGGCGTCTTGCCGTGGACCAGGAACAGCCGGGTCCATCGCTTCCGCAGCAGAAATTGGCCCAAAGCGTCGGTCAGCATCGCGCGGCTCGGCGCGACGTGGAAAATATTGGCCCGACAATCCTTACCACGCAGGGAATTGTCCTCGGCGGCGACATTGAACAAGACGGCGTCACGGCCCTTGAGCGCGTCGGAGACCGCGAGCAATTGCTCGGCCGGCAGATCGACGAGGATCAGCCCCACGCCCTTGTCGACCAGCTTGCGCGCGGCCTCGGCCGGGGACTGCCCCTTGCCCAAGACCACTTCTTCGAGACCGAAATGCTGGCCGAGGAAGCGGCCTGTCGTGTTGTTGTCTTGAATCGCCAGACGTGCGCCCTGCAGGGCCTCGTCTTGCGGCACGGCGGTTAGATCGTAAAGCGGCGGCGGCGGCTTTTGGCGCACGACAATGGCGATTTTGACCTCGAGCGTGGCGGCGCCCTGAGCCCGGACGGCGCCATCGCCCAAGCTCAGGACCAAAACCGCGACGAGCAAAGCGCCAAGGCGGCGCCATTGGTCGGATACCCTGCAACTATTCCTCATGCGCAAGATTATCGAGCGGCGCGCACAAAGCAGTCAACTTGAAAATCATAAGCGATTTATAAGGCGCACCCGCCTGCAAGGCGTCTCGTATTATGCCATACTCGCTTACATAAAGAAAACGCGACGCTGGAAACATTGCGTTGCAGCAATAGATCGTGAAACAGTGCGCATCTGTTACTTGCAGTGGACGATGGAGGCAATAGCCATTTTGACGTTGCGCTAAGCAGGATTTCCGAAAAGTGGGCGTCGGTTTTCGGACAATAACCTTGCTTGGGGGCAGAGGCGCGGCTTTGGCTGGCGCCGCGGGGGAGCCCGAAAACTTATGCGGAAGACTTATACGGTCGACTTCAGCTTTATTGAGCATGTCTGGAGAATTTTTTGACCAAGTCTGGAGAAACACGCGCTCGGCGGTCCGAAAGCCAAGAGCGACTGGCGACCGGGAGGCGCGACCTCGGGGCCGGCCAATCACTGGCCCATGCGCACAAGGAAGCGCCACGAACCGCCTGGATCGCGGGGCCCATCTAAACGGGAGGCATAAATGACAGAGCTCGGGTTCGGCCTTGGCCGCATATTCGACCTATTCCGGGGGCGCAACACAACACCACAGGGAAAACACAAGGAGGAAGCGATGACGATGAGCGATATTCGACTTCATCCGGCGATCGATCACGGACTCAGAGCGGGTCGGGCCGATTTCGCCGGGGGAACGCTGGTGTGCAAATGCCAGACCAATCCCGTGCGCGTGGAGATCAAGGGCCAAGTGGCCCATAACCACGCCTGCGGCTGCAGCAAATGCTGGAAACCGCCGGGAGCGATCTTCTCCGTGGTCGGAGTCGTGCCGCGCGATAATGTCCGCGTCGTCGCCAATGAGGACAAGCTCTACATCGTCGATCCCAACGCCGTCATCCAGCGCCATGCCTGCAAGGAATGCGGCGTCCACATGTTCGGCCGCATCGAGAAGAAGGACCACCCCTTCTACGGCCTCGACTTCATCCATACCGAATTGTCGAACGAGGACGGATGGGCGCCGCCGGAATTCGCCGCTTTCGTGTCCTCGATCATCGAACAGGGATTCCCGCCGTCGAAAATGGGCGAGGTCCGCGACAGGATGCATGAGATCGGATTGCAGACATATGATTGCCTGTCGCCGCCGCTCATGGACGCGATCGCCACCCACATCGGCAAATTGTCGGGCAAACAGGCGGCCTGAACTCTTCCCCTTTGCCGTCCCGCTTTTTAGCGGACGGCCGACGTTCGCGGGCGCGCCTATCCCGGAGGCGCGCCTGCGGCTTGTTTGAATTCGTGACGCAGGAGAGGCCATATGGAGGAAATATCGACCGCCAAGTCGCATGGCGGCGTTCAGGGCGTTTACCGGCATCAGGCGCGCACGACCGATTGCACGATGACTTTTTCCGTCTTTGTTCCGCCACAGGCGGCCCAAAGGCCGGCGCCTGTCCTGTGGTATCTCTCCGGCCTGACCTGCACGCACGCCAATGTCACCGAAAAAGGCGAATTCCGGGCCGCCGCAGCGGCGCATGGCCTGATCGTCGTCTGCCCCGACGTTTCGCCGCGCGGCGACGATGTCCCCGACGACCCCGACGATTGGCGTTTCGGCAAAGGCGCCGGCTTTTATCTCGACGCGACCCAGGCGCCCTATTCGCGTAATTACCGCATGTATTCCTATGTCATGGAGGAGTTGCCGGAGCTGATCGCCAGGAATTTCCCGGCCGACATGAGCCGGCAAGGCATTTTCGGCCATTCCATGGGCGGCCATGGCGCCTTGACCATGGCGATGAAACATCCCGACCGGTTCAAGAGCTGCTCGGCCTTGTCGCCCATCGTCCAGCCTTCGACCAGCGGATGGTCGCGTCCCGCGCTGGAAAAATTTCTCGGTCCGGACGAAAAGACCTGGCGCGAATATGACGCGACGCTTCTCATCGCCGACGGCCGCCGCTTCAAGGAATTTTTGGTCGATCAAGGCTCGGCGGACCAGTTCCTGCAGGACGGGCTAAAACCCTGGCTGCTGCAGGAAGCTTGCGAAAAGGCCGGCATTCCCCTGACGCTGAATCTGCGCGAGGGCTACGACCATTCCTATTATTTCATCTCGACCTTCATGAAGGACCACATCGACTGGCACGCCGCCCGCCTCTGATCGGACGGTCGGCGGTCGGCTGGCCTTGGCGCGGCGCTCAACCAGGATCACTTGGCCTCTTCACCGGCGTGCGGCTCCGTGATCCTCGCCAGCCAAAAACGGAGCGTGCGCGTCGGGTCGTCTTCAGGCTCCGGCGCGACGTGCGGGAGCGCGGGCGCGGCGATCATGGCCCGCTGGCGCGCTTCGCGCGGGCTCATGCCGTAATGCTCCTTGAACGCGCGATTGAAGGCGCTGACGTTCCTGAAGCCGAGGGAATAGACGATCGGCCCGATGCGGCGGCCGGACGTTTCGCTCGCGACGATCTCCTGATAGGCGCGGTTGAGCCGCGCCTTGCGGATATAGCCCGCGACGCCGCCGGCCGGCTCGAACAGCCGGTAGAGCGAGGCGCGCGACACGCCGAAGGTTTTTGCGAGCTGGTCGGCGTCTAGACCGGGCGAGCGTATGTTACGGTCGATATAGCGGCGGATGGTGACGAAAGCGGCGGCCTGCGACACGCCCGCCGCACCAACGGAGACAAGATCTGGCCCGAGCGCCTTCGCGGTCAGAGCGATCAGCCCGTCGCAGAGCGCGTTCATATCCTGAACCGAGAAATGTTGCGCCTGTTCGGCGAGAACGCGAAGCCCGCCGCCGATCATCGCGCCCGCGGGCGAGGCGCCGGAGAGAACCAGCCCATGCAGGACGTCATCGCGACCGAAGGCGGCGAGCATGCGGGGGCGCGGAACCCAGAGGCAGACGTCGCGCGCCCCGTCAGGCCCCGCTTCAATGCGAAGGTCGAGGCTTTGTTGCAGATCGAAGAAAAGAATGTCGCCGGGACCAAGCGCCACGGCCCTGTCGCCCGTCTCGCCCTTCACCTCGCCCGAAAGCTGAAGGCGAAAGCCGAAGGCCTCGGCCGGACCGCGCGCGCCGGCCACGACGGGGCGCGCAAGCCGAAGCGACTGCGCGCGGACATCGCTGAGAATGAACTGCCGGGTCACGCGCACGGAGAATTCAACCCCGCCGGGAGCGGCGGAGGGTTCCGGGGCGGCGATGTCGAACAAGCCAACGAGGAGTCGTTGCAAAGCGGACAGGGCTCCGGCGCCGGCCCCAGCGGAGGCCAGAACCACGGGCGAGGACGTTTCCTTCATGTTTGGTTGGGTCACGAGGAAGCCCGGGATAGATTGCCGAAAACCGTTGCGGCTCGTCATTGCGAGCTATGGGAGGCGCTGGTTGAAATGACGTCCGACGCTGTGCGCCGAGCGTTTCGTGTGCGATCGAGCGCAAGACGCCTTTCGATCCTGCTCTTTTGGCTCGGTCGGCGCGCCCGCGCGGCGAATCGAACGCCAAAATGATTATTTTATATCATAAAATTTGTAATTTGCATCAAATACCTTCCCTAACGGAAGGCTTTGGTTAAGAGTGCGTTCGCGACTGAGCGGAACGAACATCGGCCCGCAATGCGGGGAAGCAGGTGGCCGCGGCCGTTGCGAGAGACAAAGCCGCGCGATGCGAAAACGTCAAATCGGCCCAGGAACGAGCAGGAGGGCAATATGACAAATTATATATGGACGGGCGCCCACGGCACTGATTGGGCCGCGCCGAATAACTGGACCGGCGGCAACCACTACCCGGGTTACCCTGGCGGCGGCGCCACCACCACCGACACCGTCACGATCAATACCGGGGCGTCATCGTACCCTGACGTCCTCAGCGGCGAGAACTTTATCATAGCCACGCTGACCATTAACGCCGGCGGATCGTTGTCGATTGAATCGGGCGGCTCCCTGGAGACGACCGGCGCGAGCAGCAACACCGGGACGCTCACCTTGAACGGCGGATCGTTCACCGACGACGCCACACTGACCAATACCGGCACGATCTCGGGCTATGGCTCCCTGACCGCGACCATCACCAATACGGGCGGAAGGATCGAGGGCGCCGGCGGCGCTTTGATCGTCGCGGGCGCCGTCACGAACGGCACGCTGGAAGTCGGCTCTGGCTCTGCCGATGCGCTGACCCTGGCTGGCGCGAGCGGCACGACGGATTCGGTCTCGACCGTGACCTTCCTGGGCTCTGCGGGCACGCTCACTGTCAATTCGGGGGTGTCGCTGACGGACAACTCTGTTCTGGCGGTCGGAAGCAGCAACCTCGCCGTCAACGGCTCGCTTACCGACAGCTTGGGCGTCACCCTCGCGGGAGGCCAGATCAACGGTAGTGGCGGAGTCTCGACCGCCACCCCCATCTCCGGCAACGGCACGGTCGGCATCAATATCGTGGGTTCAACCATCAGCGCCAGCGGCGGCGCGATGTATCTAACCGGACTAGTCGGCACGTCGGGCGGGCCGGCGGCGCTCGCTCTCACTGACGGCTCCACGCTCGACCTGACCAACAGTGGCGCGAACTACGGGAATGTGACCTTCACCGGTTCGTCGAACGAAACGTTCCAGGATTACACGGCCACGCAAGCCAACGTTCATATCGGGACCATTAGCGGCTTCTCCGGCACCGACGTGATCGATCTGCAGACGTTGGGAGTGGGCGACACGATCACAGCCAGAACCGCCACCTCGATCACGATCAACGGGACGTACACTTATAATTTCAGCAGCGGCACCAACACCGCCGCGATCCAGCTCCACGAGGTGCTCGTGAACGGCACGCTGGTCGATCAGCTCTCGGTCTGCTTCATGCCGGGCACGATGATCCGCACGCCGGACGGCGAGGCGGCGATCGAGACCCTCAATGTGGGTGACCTGGTGTTGACCATAGAGGGGGCTGTCAAGGCCGTGAACTGGATCGGGCGCCAGACCATTTCGACCCTGTTCGCCGATCCGATTCGCAACCTGCCGATCCGCGTCAAAGCGGGCGCTCTGGCGGAGAACGTCCCGGCCCGCGACCTGTTGATCTCGCCGGCCCACGCTTTGCTCGTGGATGGCGTGCTGATCAACGCCGGCGCCTTGGTCAACGGAACCTCGATCGTTCGAGAGAGCCGCGTTCCGCGCGTCTTCACCTATTATCATATCGAACTCGACGATCATTCGCTGATCCTGGCCGA
>CAYRNB010000090.1:2513-11880 GCA_964425315.1 uncultured Rhodoblastus sp. | reverse complement strand
CCGACGCAGCAGATATTGCGGCTTTCGCCCTCCGGTCTTTGCGCCAGCAGCCGCAGCCAGAGGTTTTGCACGGCGTTGGCGTCCTGATATTCGTCCACCAGGATGAATTTGAACCGCTGCTGATAGTCGCGCAGCAGGTCGGGGTTCGCCCGGAACAGCGCCAGGGATTCAAGCAGAAGGTCGCCGAAATCGGCGGCGTTGAGGATTTTCAGCCGCTCCTGATAAAGGGCGTAGAGCTGGCCGCCCTTGCCATTGGCGAAAGCCTGGGCTTCGCCCGCTGGAACATGCCGGGCGTCGAGGCCGCGGTTCTTCCAATTGTCGATCAGGCGGGCGAGCGCGCGCGCGGTCCAGCGCTTCTCGTCGATGTTCTCCGCTTTAAGGACTTGTTTCAGCAGGCGAATCTGATCGTCCGTGTCGAGAATGGTGAAATTGCTCTTCAGGCCTGCGAGCTCGGCGTGACGGCGCAGGATCTTGGTGGAAATGGCGTGAAACGTGCCGAGCCAGCCCATGCCTTCCGCGCTCGGGCCGATCAGGGCCGCGACGCGATGCCGCATCTCCCGCGCGGCCTTGTTGGTAAAGGTGACGGCGAGGATTTCGTGAGGCCGGGCGCGGCCCAGCGCCAGAATTTGGGCGATGCGCGAGGTGAGCACCCGCGTCTTGCCGGCGCCGGCGCCGGCAAGCACCAGAACCGGCCCGTCGAGCGTCTCCACCGCCCGCCTCTGCTCGGGATTGAGCGCCGCGAGCCAGGGCGGGGCCGCGCTCAAGCTTTTGGAGGCGCGCGCAAAAAAACCTTCGGCGCGTGGGCCGGCGTAGGAAAGGTCGTCGTCGCCGAGCGAATATGGGTCCGACAATGGGGGTCCCGCGTGAACGAGAAACGAATCGTTAAGGCCAATGTGGGGCCTTGATGCGGCCTTGTCGAATCGGGCCGACATTCCGCGTTCGGATAAAAGCCGCGGTAATCCTTTCGCGCTAGCTAAGCAGGGAGAAAATCATTTGACCCCGCTCGCGGAAGCCCCGCTTCCAAAGCGGGCTGGCGCCCGACGGATTGACGCGACGGGCTTATTTGGGGAACGAATTGTCGAAATTACGCGCATTCTCCCGCTCTTTATTCGAACTGCCCCGCAAGAACTCGGGATCGGTCCTCGTTCTGTTCGCCCTCGCCCTGCTGGGCCTCGTCCTGGTCGTCGGCCTGGCGATCGACTACAGCGACGCAATGTCACGGAAACAGCAGCTGAACACCGCCGCCGACGCGGCGGCGCTGGCGGCGCTTGGCCAGGCGGAATCCGATTATGTCGTCAGCAAGAGCTGGGGGCTGATGCAGCAGGACGCGAAATCGGCGGCGCAAAGCGCCTTCACCGCCAACGCCGGCGCGCTGTATGCCTTGCTCAAACAAGGTCCGACCATCACTATCGCCCGCAGCGGCCAGGTCGTGACCGCCAATATTTCCTATCAGGCCAAATCGCCGAATTATTTCGGCGGGCTGGCCCATGTCGCCAATATGAACCTTTCGGGCTCCTCCGCTTCGTCCATGACCCTGCCGAGCTATCTCAATTTCTACCTTCTGCTCGACGTTTCAGCCTCCATGGGCATTCCCTCGACCGCCAGCGAAATCAACCGTCTGGCGGCGGTCAATCCGGATTACCTCAATCTTTATCCCGGCGGCTGCACCATCGCCTGCCATTTCACCGCCTATAAGGCCTGCCAGGACGTCAATGGAAAAACCACCTGGTGCCAGGGCTTCAACCTCTCCCGAACCGGCGGCAATCCCACCAATACGCCGGTTTCCTTCTGCCCGACGCCGGGAACGTCGGCCTGTATCCAGCTGCGGCTCGACGCCGTCGCCTATGCCACCCAACAACTGATCGCCACCGCTCTTTCGACGGAGGCGCGGGACAACCTGCCCAACCAGTTCGGCATAGGGCTTTATCCTTTCATCCGCTGGATGGTCCCGCTCCAGGCGATAACGACCAATCTGACCACCGTCGAGACGGCCGCGCCCAATCTCACCAGTCTCATCGACAATGGCAATGGCGCGTCGGGCGGCCTCGGCTCCGGCGGCACTCATTTCGAAAACGCCCTGCCCGCGATCAACAATGTGATCAAGACGGTCGGCGACGGCTCGAACGCCGCCAAGCCCAAGCCATTCGTTTTCTTGGTGACGGACGGCGCGCAGGACAACCAGTATCAGCAGAACAACGGGTCATGGACCGGCAGCAACCACGCCACCACGCTGGATACGACCAATTGCGATACGATCAAGCAGAGAGGCATCACTCTTGCGGTGCTTTACGTGCCCTATGTGCCGATTCCCAATCCGACCACGATCTGGAACGACGAGGACGATTACGCCAACGCCAATATTCCCAATATTCCGCCGAGCCTGCAGGCCTGCGCGTCGCCCGGCTTTTTCTTCACCGCCTCGTCGCCAGGCGACATCAACAACGCCATGCAGACCATGTTCCGCATGGCGGTGACGACAGCCCACCTCACGCATTGAAAGCCGCCGCGGCTCGCTATCTCCAGCTTCGCGCACGGCTCGGAAAAGGTCGTTAAAATTTTAATCTTATTCTTCGCTGTCGCTCAACGCGAGCCGGCTAGAGTCCTGTCTCCAAGGCGGGCCAATAGCGCCAACCAATTGGCTGCGTGCGTCTTTCGAGGATTGCAAGGTGCGTAGAAATAAACTGATGGCGCGGATCGCCGGCTTTCGCCGACACGAATCCGGCAGCGTCCTGCTGATGTTCGCCCTTGCCCTCATTCCCTTGTTCGCCCTGGTCGGCGCCGCCATCGATTACGGCACGGAAATTCGCGACGCGTCCCTCCTCGGCACAGCCGCCGACGCGGCGGCGCTCGCGGCCATCTCGCCATCCTCGCCCGCCTTCCAAAAAGCGACCGGACATCAGGGCAATTTCAAGATCAAGGTCAATTCGGCGCCCTATGTCAGCCTGCTCGAGGCGAATATCGGCGACAGGCCGGAGATGACCATTACCGGCGCCGATGTCTCGATCACCAAGAACGGCCTTTTCGTCACGGCGACCGTAACGGCGAGCGCAACAGTCCAGACTTCGATCATGGGCATGTTCGGCTTCAAGGGCATGGCGGTCAGCAAGACCTCGACCGCCAGCACCAACCTGCCGGCCTATATGGATTTCCATATGCTTCTCGACAATTCGCCGTCGATGGGCATCGGGGCGACGACGGCCGACATCAACAACCTGATCTCGCTTACCTCCAACATTCCCAACAATCCCAACGAAGCGAGCTGCGGCTTCGCCTGCCATGTGATCACCCAGGATTCCAATAATCCCACCACCGATTATTATCTGCTGGCGCGGCAGAACAATGTGACCTTGCGCATCGACCTGCTGCGCCTGGCGACCCAGAATCTGATGAATGTCGCGACCTCGGCCGAAAAGCAGGACGGGATCAACAACCAGTTCCGCTTCGCCGTCTATACGTTCGGGCCGAATTCAACCGTGGCGCAGACCACCCCGGTCACCAATGTGGCGCCGCTCAGCTCGAACCTGTCCCAGGTCGCGTCCAATACGTCCGCGGTCGATCTGATGGCGGTCGACCACCAGAACCAGTATGGCGACGCCGACACGCCCTATGACGGCGCTTTCAACCTGCTCAACACGCTCATTCCCACCCCCGGAGACGGGTCGAAAAACAGTTCGCGCCAGGAAGTGCTGTTCTTCGTCACCGACGGCGTCGCCGACGAAAACCTCAACGGCGCCCGCACGATGGAAACCATCAATCAGTCGCTGTGCACGGCGCTGAAGAACCGCGGCGTCCAGATCGCCATTCTCTACACGACCTACCAGCCGCTGCCGACCAACGCCTTTTACCTGAATCACATCCAGCCGTTCCAGCCCGACATCGGGTCGAAATTGCAGCAGTGCGCCTCGCCCAACTTTTATGCCGAGGTCGGCGTGGACGGGAACGTGTCCAACGCCATGGCGAGCCTGTTCGACAAGATTCTCGCCACCAGCCGCCTGACCCACTGACGGGTCGCGGCCAAAATCCTTCCGAACGGAAAAAAACCGGATTTTTCACGACGGCCCGACTCCGCACGAAAGATCCGGGTCAAAGCCGCGAAAGCGGCGAAGGGCTATTCGAAATTGCAGCCGCTCAGTCCACGACAACGCGCGACCGGCGGCGCTGGAGCTTGCCTCTCGCCGGGCTACGCAGCCAGACGCAGGCGAGAAAAAAGCCTGTTTCGATCAGGGTGTGATAAAGGGTCATTGCGCGACCTCCTGCCGAGGGACGCAAGCATGGCAGGCAAAAGTTTCGCTGCAATTGCGCCGCTTTCCGGCCAAATATTAAAACAAAGCAAGAATCGGCATTGGCGCATTTCTGGTAAAGTCCCGGTTGCGGCGGGCGTTGCGCAACCGCATATTCCTTACGCCGAGCAAACTGGCGCGATCCAATTGAAATCCGGAGTACTCATGTCCGAGGAAAACAAGATTCCCGTCACCGTCCTCACCGGCTATCTCGGCGCCGGCAAGACCACCCTGCTTAACCGCATCCTCACCGAGAATCACGGCCGGAAATTCGCGGTGATCGTCAATGAATTCGGCGAGATCGGCATAGACAACGACCTCGTGGTGGACGCCGACGAGGAAGTTTTCGAGATGAATAACGGCTGCGTCTGCTGCACGGTGCGCGGCGACCTGATCCGCATTATCGAGGGTCTGATGCGCCGCAAGGGCAAATTCGACGCCATTCTGGTCGAAACCACCGGCCTCGCCGATCCCGCTCCGGTGGCGCAGACCTTTTTCGTCGACGCCGACGTGCGCAATGACGCGCGGCTCGACGCCGTGGTCACCGTCGCCGACGCCAAATTCCTGTCACACCGGCTGAAGGACGCGCCGGAAGCGAAGAACCAGATCGCCTTCGCCGACGTGATCCTGCTCAACAAGGTCGATCTCGTCTCGCCGGAAGAGCTGGAAGAGGTCGAGGGGCGCATTCGCGGCATCAACCCCTACGCCAAGCTGCATCATACGACCAAATGCGCCATCGACCTCGACGCGGTTTTGGGCCGCAACGCCTTCGACCTGCAGCGCATTCTCGAAATCGAGCCGGATTTTTTGGAAGAAAACGCGCACGACCACGATCATCACCATCATCACGGCCACGGTCATCACCATCATCATGACCACGATCACGAATGCGGTCCCGATTGCGACCATGACCATGACCATGACCACCACCATCACGAACACGATCATCACGACCACCATGCCGTGAAGGCGATCCATGACGACGAGGTGCAATCTTTGGCGATCGTCGTCGACGGGCCGGTCGATCCCGACCTTTTCATGCCGTGGATCAGCCAGGTGGTTCAGCGGGACGGGCCGGACATATTGCGCTCGAAAGGCATTCTCGCCTTCCCCAACGAGTCCAAGCGCTATGTCTTCCAGGGTGTGCACATGATCCTCGACGGCGACCTGCAGCGCGAATGGAAGCCGGAGGAAAAACGCTTGAGCCGCATCGTTTTCATCGGCCGCAAGCTCAAGGAAGAGGAATTGCGCGCCGGCTTCATGGCCTGCGCCGCCTATGCGGCGTGAGCCGAAAGTGCATCACCCCGCCAGGTCATGACGGCGCGAGTCGGCATTATTCCTCTGGCGCGTCCATGATCGGATCGTATTGATGGACGTCGAAGCCGAAGAGATCCCAGGATTTCTTCATATGCGGCGGCAGGGGCGCGGTGACGTCCAAAACCCCGCCACGCGGGTGCGGCAGGATCAGCCGCCGCGCCAGCAAATGTAATTTGTTCTCGATCCCCGCCGGCAGATTGCGGTTCGGGTCGGCGCGGCGGCGGCGGTCCTCTTCGCCATGTCCATATTTGGGATCGCCGACGATGGGGCAGCCGATGGCCTCGGCATGGGCGCGCAATTGATGGGTGCGGCCGGTCAGCGGCTTCATCGACAGCCAGGCGAGCCGCGGCGCCAGTTTGTCCACGATTGCGTAATAGGTGACCGAATGCTGCGCCTCGGCCTCTCCATGTTTGGCCACGCGCATTTTCTCGATATCGCGCCGCGCCTCTCCGCCCTGCCCGCTCTTGCGCGCGGGTCGCGCGTCGCCCATGCCCTCGCCCTTGGCGAGATAGAGCGAGATGCGCCCCTGCGCCGGGCGCGGCACGCCTTCGACCAGCGCCCAGTAAATTTTCTTGGCGGCGCGCGAGCGAAAGATTTCGCCGAGATCGGCCGCCATTTTCCGCGTTTTCGCCACCAGCAGCACGCCGGACGTGTCGCGATCGAGGCGATGGACCAGAACCGGCCGGTCGCCGCGCTCGTTGGCGAGCGAGGCCAGCATGCCGTCGAGATGGATTTTCGTGCCCGAGCCGCCCTGGACCGCCAGGCCATGGGGCTTGTTCAGCGCCATCAAATCACGATCCTCGAACAGGATCATGTCGCGAATGGCGCGCGCGTCCGCTTCCACTTGCGCCGGCTTTTTCACCGCCGGGGCCTTGGGGGCGTCCACGCTCAGCGGCGGCACGCGGATCTTTTGACCTGCCGCAATGCGCGAGGAGGTCTCGACCCTTTTGCCGTCGAGCCGCACTTCGCCCTTGCGGCAGATTTTGGCGAGATGCGAGAGAGCCAGCGTCGGCAGGCGCCGCTTGAACCAGCGGTCGATGCGCATGCCGTCCTCGTCTTCGGAAACGACAAAAGTCTGGACGCCCGTCGTCTTTTTCAGCGGCGCGGGCGCGGCCGAACGCGCTTCAATCACGAAATCACCCTCATCAGCGCCAGGCCGGCGAAGACTCCGATCAGGGCCAGAGCGACCGAGCCGCCGACATACGAGGCGGACAGCATATATTCGCCGCGCTCGAAGAGCATGGCGGCGTCAAGCGAAAAGGAGGAAAAAGTCGTGTAGCCGCCCAAAATTCCGGTGAGGGCGAAAAGGCGCGCCTGCTGCGTCCAGGCCTCGCCGACATGGAAGGCAAGAAAGCCGGCGAGCAAGCCAATGACCGTCGAACCGGTGATGTTGATGGCGAAAGTGCCCCAGGGAAAATGGGTCCCCAGGAGCTTCGCCGCAAGCAGCGTTATCGCTTGCCGCAGGCAGCCCCCGATTCCGGCGCCGAGGAAGATGAGAAGATAGGCTTGCATGATCAATCCATAAGCAAAAAGCGCGCCGACGTCAGCCCCCGCCACGCTCACGCCGCAACTTTTCCCAATAGTCCAAACGTTTCATAATTTCGCGCTCGAAGCCGCGTTCGACCGGCTCGTAGAGTTTTTGGCGCCCGAGCGCCTCCGGCCAGTAATTCTGGCCGGAAAAGGCTTCGGGCGCGTCATGGTCGTAAATATAGCCCGAGCCATAGCCCTCCGACTTCATCAGCTTGGTCGGCGCATTCAAAATGACCTTCGGCGGCATGAGCGAGCCGTTTTCGCGCGCCAGCCGCATGGCGCTTTTGTACGCCGCATAAGCGGCGTTGGATTTGGGCGCGGTCGCGCAATAGATCACCGCCTCGGCGATGGCCAGTTCGCCTTCGGGGCTGCCGAGGAAATCGTAGGCGTCCTTGGCGGCGTTGGCGACGACCAAAGCCTGGGGATCGGCGAGGCCGATATCTTCGACCGCCATGCGCACCACCCGGCGGGCGATGAAAAGCGGGTCCTCGCCGGCGTCGAACATGCGGGCGAGATAATAGAGCGCCGCGTCGGGGTCCGAGCCGCGCACCGTCTTGTGCAGGGCGGAAATGAGATTGTAATGGCCCTCCTGCCCCTTGTCGTAAATCGGCGCCCGCCTCTGCACGATTTCGGCCAGGCCTTTTACGTCGAAGACCTCGTCCGGCCGCGCGGCGCGAAAGACTTCCTCGGCCAAGGTCAGAATGGCGCGGCCGTCGCCGTCGGCCATGCCGATCAGGGCTTTGCGCGCCTCCGCGTCGAGCGGCAGCGGCTTCTTTTCCGCTTCCTCGGCGCGCAGCAAAAGCTGCTCCAGCGCCGCTTCGTCCAGGCTGTGAAAAGTCAGCACGCGGGCGCGCGACAAAAGCGCGGCATTGAGTTCGAAGGAGGGATTTTCCGTCGTCGCGCCGATCAGCGTGACCGTGCCGTCCTCCATGACCGGCAGGAAACTATCCTGCTGCGCCCGATTGAAGCGATGGATTTCGTCGATAAAGAGCAGGGTTCCCTGGCCGATCCTGCGCCGGGCGCGCGCCTCCTCGAACATTTTCTTCAAGTCGGCGACGCCGGAGAAAATCGCCGAGCCCTGGACGAAATGCATTTTCGTCTCATGCGCCAGCAGCCGCGCCACCGTGGTCTTGCCGCTGCCCGGCGGCCCCCAGAAAATGAGGCTGCCGAGGGAGCCCGCCTGGATCAGCCGCGTCAGCGCCCCGTTCGGTCCGAGTAAATGGTCCTGGCCGACGACTTCGGCGAGGTTTTTCGGGCGCAGCCGGTCGGCGAGCGGACGCGGCGCGTCCTGCTCCAATCCGGCCGTGGCGAAAAGATCGGTCATCTTTCAACGTGTTCCATTACGTGGTCTTCTTTGGCTGACGCCATGTCAATCCGTGCTCGTTCCCGCCGTCGTCATAAAGCAGTTAATATTTTTCTCGCGACGATCAATTTGATGGTTACGAATCAGGCAAATTGATTCATGCTTGCGCAAGGCGCGGATGCGCCGTCCTCGATCCAGGGGAGACCCCATGCGTCGCATCGCATTTGTAACGCAAAAAGGCGGTTCGGGAAAAAGCACGCTCGCCGCTTGCCTCGCGGTCGCGGCCAAGGAGGCCGGCGAACGCGTTTTCATGATCGACCTCGATCCCTTGCGATCCTTGACCTACTGGTCGAAGGCGCGCGAATCGAGCGACATTCCGGTCGTCGCCGCGCCAACGAGCAAGCTCGAAATTCTGCTCTGCGAACTAGAGGAGAAAGGCGTGACGCTGGTCGTCATCGATTCGCCGGGCGGCGACAACCCGGCGGCGGATGTGGCGATCAAGGCGGCGCAGCTCTGCATCGTTCCGGCGCGGCCCAACGCTTTCGACCTCGCCGCCAGCGAGAAAACCCGCAAGAAACTTAAAGAGTCCGAGCGAGAATTCGCTTTCGCGCTCAATCAATGCCCCCCGGCGCAGCAAAGTGGACGAATCCATGAAGGCGTGGCTGCGCTCGAAGCGATGGGCGCCCTGATTTCGCCGCTGGTCACGGCCAGGGTCGATTATCAGGACGCGACCCGGCTGGGCCTCGGCGTCACCGAATTCAATCCTTCGGGAACGGCGGCGGAGGAGATGCGCGCCTTCTGGGCTTCGGTGCGGCGGCGCCTGCGCAAGATCGCGCCCCGCCAAAAAAGGGCGACCGCGGCGGCTTGAATTTACGGCTTTTTTCGGTAGCCAAAACCCGGCCCGCGGCGATTGACGCGCGCCGGGTTTCGCGTCATT
>CAYRNB010000090.1:0-2413 GCA_964425315.1 uncultured Rhodoblastus sp. | reverse complement strand
CCGCTGGCGACCTCGCCGCATCCGCACCGATAAGCCGCAAAGGAGGCGCCATGACGGACAGCACGGCCCAATCCCCCGCCGCCCTTGAAAAGCAGCTCATCGCGGAGGAAACCGCCAAAATGCTGCTGGAGGTCGGCGCCGTTCTCTTCAATGCGGAAAAGCCCTTCATTTTCACGTCCGGCTGGGCGAGCCCGGTCTATACCGACATGCGCAAGCTCATCGCCTTTCCGCGCCTGCGCAGCGCGCTGATGGATTTCGCGGTGAAAACCATCCAGCGCGAGATCGGCTATGAAAGCCTCGACATCATCGCTGGCGGCGAGACCGCGGGCATTCCTTTCGCCGCCTGGATTTCCGACCGGCTCGCCCTGCCCATGCAATATGTGCGGAAAAAGCCCAAGGGTTTCGGCCGCAACGCCCGCATCGAGGGCGAAGTGACCGAGGGCGCCCGCACCCTGCTGGTCGAGGACCTCGCCACCGACGGCGCGTCGAAAGTCAATTTCATTTCCGCCATCCGCGAGGCGGGGCAGAAATGCGACCATACATTCGTTTTCTTCTTCTACGATATTTTCCCGCAGGCGCGCGAAGAATTGCGCAAGCAGAATATCGAGCTTTGCCAGCTCACCACCTGGTGGGACGTTCTCAAAGTGGCGCGGCGGACGAACTATCTGCCCGGCGCGACGCTCGACGAGGTGGAGAAATTTTTGCGTGATCCCGCGCCCTGGTCGGCGGCGCATGGCGGCGTCGCCGAATTCGGCAAGAAGGCTTGAGAGCCGCGCGTTCTCTTAAATTTCATATAAGAGGCCGTTGAACCGTCGATTATCGCCGCCGCAGGGATTGGCGGACCGGCGCGCCTTGGACATATTCCGCCCGGCCGGCGCGACGACCGGCATTGAAATGGGGGGAAATATGAGAATCCTGGTTTTGGCGGCCGCCTTGTTCGCAACCTTCTCCGCGCCGGCTCTGGCGCATGGACCGGCGCGGCAAAAAGTCCAGGAGGCGATCGTCATCGACGCGCCCGCCGCCAAGGTCTGGGCTGTCATCAAGGATTTCGATTCCCTGGCCAAATGGCACCCATTGGTCGCATCGAGCGTGGCCGACAAGGGCAACAAGGAGGACTCCACCCGCACGGTCGTGCTGAAATATGTCAGCAACGCCTCGTTCAAGGAAGTTCTCGACAAATACGACCCCGCCCACTTCTATTACAAAACCTATATCGACAAGGTCGACCCGAATGTCCTGCCGGTAAACGACTACGAATCGAAGATCAGCGTGGTTCCGCTCGGCAAGGACAAGTCGATCGCCCTGTGGGAAGGCGCGTTCTATCGTGGCTACATGCTCAACGACCCGCCGCCCCAATTGAACGACAAGGCCTCCATCGGCGCCGTCGTTCAGTACTATCGGGCCGGACTTGAAAATCTGAAGAGCATCGCCGAATCCGCAAAGTGATCATTCGCGCGCTTCTCGCCTTTCTGGCCCTGACCGTAACCGCCGCGGCCGGTCCGCTCGCCTTCGTGACGGATCAGGCCGCCAATTCCCTGTCCGTCGTTGATCTGGCGCGGGGGCGGATCGTCCAGCGAGTGAGCGTCGGCCGCAAGCCCGCCGGCGTGGCCGTGGCGCCGGGCGGCGCGCGCGTCTATGTCTCCAATCCGGTCTCGCGCAGCGTTTCGGTGGTCGTGCGCCAGCCGACCGGCGCATATAAGGAGGTGGCGGAAATCCCCGTAGGCGAAGGGCCGCTCGGCCTGACGCTCGATAAGACGGGCGCGCGCCTCTTCGTCGCCGACTGGTATGTCAACAAGGTCTATGTGATCGATACGGCGAAACGCGCGATCATAGGCGCCATAACAGTTGGAAAATCGCCGGCCGGAATGGCGGTGAGCCCGGACAATCGCTGGCTCTATGTCGCCAATCGCGAGAGCGACACGGTTTCGGTGGTCAATCTCGCGACCCTGAAGAGCGAGGCGGAAATCGCGGTGGGCAAGGCGCCCTTCGGCGTGACCTACGATCCGCACGGCCCCGACGGGCCGCGCCTTCTGGTCGCCAATGTCAAATCGGCCGACGTCTCCGTCGTCGACGTGAAGACGCGGCGCGAGACGCGGCGGCTCAAAGTGCGCCGCTACCCCTACGTGGTCGCCGCGACCAGGGACGGATCGCGCATCTTCGTCACCAATCAGCACGACGACAGCGTTTCGGTTTTCGACGGCAGGACCTATGCGCCGCTCGGCGTCATCGACGCCTGCGGCTATCCGGAAGGCCTGCTGATCTCGCCCGACCAGAGCAAGGCTCTGGTCGTCTGCTGGATGGACGACGATCTCGCCGAGATCGACGTGAAGACTTTGAAAGTGACGAAAAAAATTCCGGTGGGCGCCAGCCCGCGCGGCTTCGGGCAGTTCATCGCGCCCGACGCCAAGTGACG
>CAYRNB010000089.1:0-12019 GCA_964425315.1 uncultured Rhodoblastus sp. | reverse complement strand
CTCGACTCGTCGAAATCGCAACGCAGGCCGGCCCCGTGTGAGAAATGCGGGCTAGTCCCGCGTCCTGCCCTTATGGACGCGGCCTTTGCTGGCGGGGCGCTCTTTGGCCTTCACGCCTGTTTTGGGCGTCGCGGCGGCTTTGGCGGCGCGGCCTCCGGCGATCGGCTTCCTGGCGGCGCGGGTTTCCGTGGTCTCGTCTCTGGTCGGAATTTTCATGGCTAGACGCTCGAAGTGAGGCGGAGCAGCCATAAAGGCATAACACCAGCCGGCGTTGAAAATGACCGATGGCGTCCGCGCCGTCGGCGGCCAAAATCAGTCCGCGCGCTCTTCCGCCGCCTCAAGCAGGACATCGGAAACGTCGGAAGGGCGGGCGAGCGCCGCCTGTAGCTTTTCGCGGTCGAGTTCGCCCTCCCACCAGGAAATGACCACGGTCGCCACGCCATTGCCGATAATATTGGTCAGCGCCCGGTTCTCGCTCATGAATTTGTCGATGCTGAAGACGATAGCCATGCCGGGCACGAGGCGCGGATCGACGGCGGCAAGCGTCGCGGCGAGCGTGATGAAGCCGGCGCCGGTGACGCCCGAGGCGCCTTTGGAGGTGAGCATGGCGACGGCGAAAATGATCAGCTGATGGTGGAGGTCGAGCGGGATGCGCAGCGCCTGGGCGATGAACAGGGTCGCGAGCGTCATATAGATATTGGTGCCATCGAGATTGAAGGAATAGCCGGTCGGAACCACAAGCCCCACCACCGAGCGCGAGCAGCCGAGCCTTTCGAGCTTCGCCATGAGCTGGGGCAGGGCGCTTTCCGAAGAGGACGTGCCGAGCACGATCAGCAGCTCGTCCTTGATGTAGACGAGGAATTTCAAAATATTGAAGCCGGCGAAACGGGCGATGAGGCCGAGCACGACCAGGATGAACAGGGCCGAAGTGAGATAGAAGGTCGCGACCAGGCCGGCGAGGCTGCCCAGAGCCGTCGCGCCATATTTGCCGACGGTATAGGCCATGGCGCCGAAAGCGCCGAAAGGCGCGGCCTTCATGACGATGGCGATGACGCCGAAAATGGCGTGGGCGAGATCGTCGATCAGTCGGCGCAAGTTTGCGCCGCGCTCGCCGAGAGCCATCAGTGCGAAGCCCATCAGGATCGAGAACAGCAGCACCTGCAAAATCTCGCCCTTGGCGAAGGCGCCGATGACGGAATCGGGAATGACGTCGAGAAGAAAATCGACCGCGCTTCTATGCGCGCCGGGCGCCGCGTATTTGGCCACCGCCGCCGCGTCGGCCTTGCCGGAAAAACCCGCGCCCGGCTCGAGGACATTGCCGACGACGAGGCCGATCACCAGCGCGAAGGAGGAGACGACCTCGAAATAAACCAGGGCCTTGACGCCGACGCGCCCGACCTTGCGCGCGTCCTGGATATGAGCGATTCCCGAAACCACCGTGCAGAAGATGATCGGGGCGATCACCATTTTGATCAGTTTGATGAAGCCGTCGCCGAGCGCCTTGACGCCGGAGGATTTGGCGAGGTCGGGATAAAGCAGGCCGACGACGACGCCGAGCGCGATGGCGACGAGGACCTGGACATAGAGCAGCCGATAGAAAGGCTTCCTCGCCGCCGCGACGGCGATGGTCCCGCTGGCGACCACGAATTGCTCCCCCTTTGGCGATGCGCCGGCCAATTGACGTCGCCGGGGTGCGGGACGCGATTGGTTTTTTGAGCTTTCCTTTTCTTTTCGACTTTTTGCCCGCGTCCATGCAATTCCGTATTCCTCCGCGGTCGCGCTATCATTGTGGCGGAGCGGACTCGTCTTTTGCGAGGATTGGATGAAGACCCTGTTGTTGCAAAGGCGTTTCGCGCCGCTGTTCTGGACCCAATTCCTCTCCGCCTTCAACGACAATTTCCTGAAGAACGCGCTGATCTTCCTGATCATGTTCAAATTGTCGGAAGCGCAGGCGGAATCGCTCATCACCCTGG
Source organism: uncultured Rhodoblastus sp. (assembly GCA_964425315.1). Classification (GTDB taxonomy): domain Bacteria; phylum Pseudomonadota; class Alphaproteobacteria; order Rhizobiales; family Beijerinckiaceae; genus Rhodoblastus. The sequence goes on along the minus strand of CAYRNB010000089.1, from coordinate 10,046 downwards.
CGAGCGGCCTGTTCATCCTGCCCTTTTTCCTGCTTTCGGGACTCGGCGGCGAAATGGCCGACCGCTATGACAAGTCCAGGGTGGCTCAACGGCTGAAACTGTCGGAATTCGGCGCCGCGGCGCTCAGCGTCGCCGGCTTTTCGCTGAGTTCGGTCGAAATCCTGTTTCTGGCCCTGTTTTTCTTCGGCGTCATTTCCGCTCTGTTCGGGCCGATCAAATACGGCATTCTGCCCGACCATCTGCGCAAGGAGGAATTACCGATCGGCAACGCCCTGATCGAGGGCGCGACCTTCATCGCCATATTGCTCGGAACGGTGGCGGGCGGGCTTTCGGCGCGAAACGGCGGCAACCCGGCGCATTTCGCCTACGCCATGATCCTCATTTCGATCCTGTGCTATGGCGCGAGTCTGTTCATTCCCAAGACCGGGCAGGCCGCGCCCGATCTTAAAGTGGACGCCAATATTTTCCGCTCCACCTTGCGCCTGCTGGAGGATCTATGGGGCGAAGTCCGCATCTGGCGCGCCGGGATCATGGTGAGTTTCTTCTGGATGTTCGGCGTCATCGCTTTGTCGCTGCTGCCGCCAACGATCAAAATGCAATTGGGCGGTAATGAGATGGCGGTGAGCCTCAGCCTCGCTCTTTTTGCCGTGGCGGTGGCGATCGGCTCCTGGCTCGGAGCCTTCTTCTGTCACGGCCGGATCAATCTGAAACCCACGCCGATCGCCACCGTCGTCATCGCCGTCGCGGCCGCCGACCTTGCTTTTGTCCTTCATGGCGCGCCGCCGACGCCGGAGAGAAGCCTCGGCGCGTTTTTCAGCGCCGTCGCGGCCTGGCGGGTCGGCGTCGATTTCGCGGTCATGGCGGCGGCGGGCGGCGTATTGGCGGTGCCGAGCTTCGCCGCGGCGCAGACCTGGGCGCCGGTGGAAAGGCGCGCGCGCGTGGTGGCGGCGATCAATGTGCTGAACGCCGCCTTCATGGTCATTGGCACGGCGGCGGTCGCCGCCTTGCAGGCGGCGGGCCTCGATCTCGGCGGCGCCTTCGCCCTTCTCGCCCTCTCCGCCCTCGCCTCGGCGGCCTGGATATTCCGCTATCTCCCGAACGACGACCTGGCCTCACCGGCGAAATCGAGCCTTTGACGGCGGCGCCGCAGTCGCGATTGGGCCGAGATCGAGCCAATTGAAGCGGTCGACGGGTCGCTACGACGGTCTCGTCAGGAAATGGACGCGGTCACCCCGGCCGTGTGGCGACCGGCCCAAGTCGCTCCGAAGCAGTCAATTGATTCGGATGACGAAAATCAATGCGAGGCGTCGATGCTAATGGTAAGCGTTCTTTTCAGTGAAAAACGGGAGTTTTGTCATGAAAATTGGAAGTGTGGCTTTTTCTACACTGGCGTTGCTTGCATTTTCCGCAATGCCGTCCAGCGCGCAGAAGTATAAATATGAAGCCCCGACTCCGCCCGGCGTGGCGACGCCCAATACTGTCGAAACGTCAATTGGCGTCCTCCACCTTTCCGACGGCTACCCCGATCCCGCGACCGTCAAGAAAATTTATGACAACCTGGATGAGTCGCGGGCGCTGCAAGCCTATCTGCTCGCCCTCCCGATCGTGAACCAGGCCAGCATGCGCGACACGCTGCGCAAGTTCGGACCTGTGAACCAGACGGATGTCATCTGGGAAAATCTTGTCGATTCGAGAACGGTGGAGCTGACGGCAAACGACAACACCATTTACAGCTTCATCTGGCTCGACACGCATAAGGGGCCATTGGTCGTCGAAATCCCGCCCAAGGTTTTGGGGCTGATCGACGACTTCTGGTATCACTGGGTCGCCGATGTCGGCATTACCGGCGCCGACAAGGGAAAAGGCGGCAAATATCTGATCCTGCCGCCGGGGTACAAAGGCGAGGTCCCGAAGGGCTATTTCGTCGTGCGGCCGAGCACTTACGGAACCTGGATGCCGTTCCGGTCATTTCTTGTGGATGGCTCGACCAAGCCGGGAGTTGAGTCGGTCAGGAAACATCTGAAAATCTATCGGCTCGGGGATGCGGCCAACCCGCCCAAGATGAAATTCGTCAACGCCTCCGGCATCCCGTCGAATTTCGTCTACCCCAACAATTACGCGTTCTGGAACCTGCTGAACCAAGTCATTCAGGAAGAACCGGCCGCCGGCAGCGACCCGACGACGCTTGGTCTGTTTGCCTCAATCGGCATCGAGAAGGGCAAGCCCTTCAACCCCGACCCGAGGATGAAGAAGATTCTGACGGACGCCGCGAAAATCGGCGCTGTCACTGCGCGCACCATTGCCTTCAAGATTCGCAGCAAGGAAGCCTACTTCTATCCAAACAGCCATTGGCGACTGCCCTTCTTCGGCGGCTATAAATTCGAAAGCGCGCCGGGCGTCAGCAATCTGGACGGCGCCGCCTTCTTCTATTACTTCGCCACGGGCGTCACGCCCGCAATGGCGATCAAGATGGTTGGCGAGGGCTCTCAGTACCCGTGGACCGCGCAGGACTCCAAGGGCGACGCGTTGGACGGCGGCAAGACTTACAAACTGCACTTGCCCCCGCATATTCCGGTCAAGGATTTCTGGTCGGTTATTGTCTACAGCAACCAAACACGCTCCATGTTGCAGACCGATCAGCGGTTCCCCAGCGTGAGCAGCCAGAAGAAGGGGCTCAAGGTCAACGCCGACGGTTCGGTCGATGTCTATTTCGGCCCGAAAGCGCCTGCCGGCTTTGAGAACAACTGGGTGCAGACGATTCCGGGCAAGGGTTGGTTCATGATCCTTCGCCTCTACGGCCCGTTGGAGCCATGGTTCAACAAGACATGGCGGCCCGGCGAAATTGAACTGCAGCAGTGACCTGCGCCCAACGCCCAGAACAACGAAGCCCCGGCGTTGCGCCGGGGCCTTCTCATGTGCATCCGCGCGCAACTCGATAACCGGTTGTGGCGCAGACCCGCCGATGCGCCTTGGCCCGCTGTCCACCGGATCGCCGTCATTCAGCGAATTTCGGCCCTCCGCCCAACCTTGACATTGGCGCTCACGCCAAGCCTTCCCACACCCCCTCACCGCCCCCAGACGAGGGCCAGTTCCGCGTCGCCGGGAAAGCCATCGGGAAAGCTGACGATCCGCGCCGAAAGGGCATAGCCGAGCGGGCGCAATTCCCGGTTCCAGCGGGCGAAGAAATCCGCCGCCTTGCCGCGCAAAGTGGAGGGCCAGGCGGGGTCGGGCAGATTGATGGCCCGGCCGCCGTCGTCGCAAAGCTCGGCGGGAAAGATCAGCGCCGGGACGCTCGTCTCGCCGCGCCGGGCGGCCTCGCGCGCCAGCGTCATCAGATGCGCCATCTCAGCGTCGGAGAAACGGGCTTTCAGCAAAGCCTTCAGCTGTTCCTCGCGCTGTTCCTTGGCCTGACGGCCCACATTTTTGTGCATTGCCGTCTTGTTGCGTTCGAATTCGGCGACCAGTTCCTTCAAGGCCTCCGCCGTGAGAATGCCGGCCTCGGCGGCTTCCGACGCAGCTTCCTTCAGGCGGGATGACAGCCGCTTGAAACCGGCTTCCGCCAGCGCCTCCTCCATCTCCTCCAGGGTCACGGGGCGGGAGGCGGGAACCGCTTTCGGCGCGAAAAACCGCAAGAGATCGGAGCGGGTGATGATGCCGACCACGGTTTCCTCGCGCAGGACCGGCAGCCTTTTCACCCGATGCTTGCTCATCAGCTCCGCGACTTCGACAACGCTCGTTTCTTCGTCGACGCAGATGGCGGGATTGGCCATGATCTGCCGGACGGTTTCGCTCGCCTCTTCGAGCGCGTCGAGATAGGCCGCGGCCATATCCTGCCCGCCTGACAGAATTTTCAACCAGGTCTCGCGTCGATTTTGGCGCGTCGCAGCGCCGGAGAAATGAAAATCGCTTTCGCTGACCACGCCGAGCGGCTTGTTCGAAGCGTCCACCACCGGCAGGCCGCTGACCCGCAGCTTCAGCATGATTTCCGCCGCGGCCCTCGTCGTTTCGTCCGGCGCGACGCCGACCGCCGGCGAGGTCATGCAGTCGCGCGCTTTCTTGTCCTTATGGGATTTGAACGAATCCCCCATTGCCCCTCCCAGTATTCCCATTGCCGGAAACGCGACCCGAAGAGGGCCGGGCGCTTCCCAAGCGCAATGTAGATTTCCGCGCCGCCGTGGTCAAAATTACGCGACGGCGCCGGCGAAATAGGTCCCGGCCAGCAGAGTCAGGCCGAGAAAAAGCACGAGGCAGGCGGCGGCGACCTCGACGAGCCGCCCGAAAACATCGGCGCGGCGGCTCCTGGCGCCGAGGACGCGCGTCATCGCTCCCTTGGCGAGAACGGCGCTTGCCGCGAGACCGCTGGTGGTGAGCGCCGTGCCGAAAGCCATGGCCAAAGTCGCCCAGACTCCCGTGGCGAAGGCCCCCTGCGCCACGCCAAAAACCAGCACCAGAAGCGCGCCGGAACAGGGGCGCGAACCGGCGGCGAGAACCGTGGCCGCGCCCTGGCGCCAGGAAAAATTGGCGGCGCCGAGCATGGCGGGATCTGGAACGAAACAATGGGCGCAGCCGGCGCCGTGCTCGGGGTCAGCGCATTGGAACCGCGCGGCGACGGCAAGGCGTGGCGCGCGCAGATTAGCGACGAAATCCCTGCCCTTGCGCCAGACGAGCCAGGCGCCGAGCGCCGCGATGAAGACATAGGAGATGGTTTCGACCGTATGGGTCGCGGCCGTCATTTTGGCCGCCGTCACATTGAGCAGGGCCGCCGCCACGCCGACGATCATGATGGCGACGAGCGCCTGCCACAAGGCGGCGAGCGCCGCGAGAGGAACGCCGCGCCTGAGCGCCTTTTCATTGGCCAGCATGTAGGAGGTGATGACCGCCTTGCCGTGGCCAGGCCCCGCAGCGTGAAAGACCCCATAGGCGAACGCGACGCCCGCCAGCCACAGGGCGGCGCTGGAACTCGTTTGCGCGGCGTCGAGCGCATGGCGCAAAAGCAGGAAGAAATGCGATTCCTGCTCGATCAGCCACAGGCCGAGCCGCCCGACATGGCCGACGCCGCCCTCGTTGACGCCGATCGCAAAAGGGTTTCTTCGCGCGAACTGGGCCGCGGCTTGGCCAGCCCCGGCGAAGGGCGCGACGAGGAGCAGGAGCGAATAGACCAAGCCGGCGCGCTTCATGGGCAGGCCACAATCGCGCGCGTGGCCATTTTGAGGCCGAAATTGGCGCCCGGCGATAGGTTTGCGTAGAAGGCTTCTGAAAGTTTCGCCGCGTCGATGGCGTTTAAGGGATCGGGTTTGAGCGTCGAAATCGAACAGCCTGAAGGCGCGTTCTTCATGGTGACCGGATCGCCCTTGGCCATTTCGAAATCGACGAAATAGGTCGGATCGTAGACCATGTACACAAAGGGTTTCTTTGCCGAAACTGGAGTTTTGAGCGGCAGGGTAAAATAGAGAGTCACCTGCTTCTTGGCGTTCTCGTCCATCGAATAATCCGTCGGTCTGCCGAATTCATAAAATGTCGGGCCGGTCTTGGCGACAGTGAAATATTTCGCTTGGGCGAGCGACTTGATATTGCTCTCGGCCAGCGGCGCCATTTGCGTCGTGGTAGGCCGTTTGCCGTCCCTGCCGAGCCCCTGGGTGGCGTAAGCCGAATACATTTTGTCGAAAGTCCAGGCCTGGCGGATGGCCGCGATCTTGCCGTCGGGGCCGAACAGGATTTGCGCCTTGGCCGTCACCCAGACATGCGGATGGGCCAAGGCCGGCGCGGCGGCCAGGGCGAGACCGAGAATCGCCAGCCAAGCTTCCGTCAAAAATTTTTGCTTGTTACCCGATAATTTCATTGGCCCCCGCCATTTCGCTGGTCGCACACAATGCGCCCAAGTCTGGCGAAAAGGAGGCGGGCGGATTTTGCGCCACGGCGGAGGAGCGAAGCCATGATTGCGCCACTGACGGAATTCGCGCCCGATCTCTGGGTCGGGGAAGGCCCCGTCGTTTCCTTCTACACCTTTCCCTATCCGACCCGCATGGCGGCGATCCGGCTGAAAAACAACGGCCTGTTCATCTGGTCGCCGATTGCGCTGACGCCGGCGCTGAAAAGCCAGATCGATTCGCTCGGCGAGGTTTCCTGCCTGATCTCGCCCAATCTCCTGCATCACCTTTATCTCGGCGAATGGAAGGCGGCTTACCCGCAGGCGCGTCTTTTCGCTTCGCCCGGATTGCGCCGCCGGCGCAAGGATCTCGCCTTCGACGACGATTTACGCGACGCGCCCGATCCGCTCTGGGCCGACGAAATCGACCAGGTCCTGCTCCATGGCTCGTTCGCGCTGACGGAAGCGATCTTTTTCCATCGCTCCAGCAGAACGGCGATTTTCACCGATACGCTGCAGAATTTTCCGCCCGACTGGTTCAAGGGCTGGCGCGGCGTTGTGGCGCGGCTCGATGGCTTAGTGGCGCCCAATCCGGGCGCGCCGCGCGAATTGCGCGCAAGTTTTTTGCGCCGGCGCCTCGCGCGGAAATCGTTTCAGCGCATCCTCGACTGGGGAATCGAGAAAGTCCTCATCGCCCACGGCGGCTGCGTCAAAAAGGACGGCGAAGCCTTCGTGCGCAAGGCTTTCTCGTGGCTGATCTGAGCCGTTCGGATTGAAAGGAAAACTTCGCCGAGAATCCCTTCTCCCCTTGCGGGAGAAGGTGGATCGGCGGCCAGAGGCCGCCGAGACGGATGAGGGGTCACCGCACCAGAATGTTGCGGAACTGCCAGGGATCGCTTTCGTCGATGTCTTCCTGGAACAGGCCGGGGCGGCCCGCCAGGGGCGTCCAATCGGTATAGGCGCCGATCACCGGGCCGAGATAGGGTAGCTGCACTTCCAGACAGCGCTTGTAGTCAAGCTCGTCGGCTTCGAGAATCCCGGCTTCCGGGTTTTCCAGCGCATAGACCATGCCGGCGAGAACGGCGGAGGAAACCTGCAGGCCGGTGGCGTTCTGGTAAGGCGCGATGCGGCGGGTTTCCTCGATCGAGAGTTGCGAGCCATACCAGTACGCGCCCTTGGCGTGGCCGAACAAAAGCACCCCCAGTTCGTCGATGCCGTCGACGATCTCGTCCTCGGTGAGAATGTGGAATTTCGGCTGCGCCTTGCCTGCCTGACCGAACATTTCATGCAGCGACAGCACCGCGTCGTCGGCCGGGTGATAGGCGTAATGGCAGGTCGGCCGGTAGATCACGTCGCCTTTGTCATCGCGCATGGTGAAATAATCGGCGATCGAAATCGACTCGTTGTGGGTGACGAGAAAGCCGTATTGGCTGGTCGCCGTCGGCGTCCAGGTGCGCACGCGGGTGTTGGCGCCGGGCTGCAGCAGATAGATGGCCGCGCCGCAGCCGAATTTATGCGTGCGCGCGTTTTCGGGCATCCAGTTTTCGTGCGTGCCCCAGCCCAGTTCCGATGGTTGCAGGCCCTCGGAAATGAATCCCTCGACCGACCAGGTGTTGACGAAGACGCCGCGCGGCTTGGGGTTTTTCGCCCGCTGGGTGTCGCGCTCGGCGATATGGATGCCCTTGATTCCGAGGCGCTGCGCCAAGGCGGCCCATTCGTCGCGGGTCTGCGGCTCAGGCGCCTTGTCGCCGAGATCGGCGGCGATATTGACGAGCGCCTGTTTGACGAACCAGGAGACCATGCCCGGATTGGCGCCGGAGCAGGAAACGGCGGTCGGTCCGCCGGGTGATTTGCGGCGCGCGGCGAGGACGGACTCGCGCAAGGCGTAATTGGTGCGCGCCTCGGGGCCGAGGCGCTTGTCGAAATAAAAGCCTTCCCAGGGCTCGACCACGGTGTCGACATAGAGCGCGCCGATCTCGCGGCACAATTGCATGATCTCCAGCGAGGACGTGTCGACCGAGAGATTGACGCAAAAACCCTGGCCGTCGCCGCGGGTGAGCAGGGGCGTGAGCAATTCGCGGTAATTTTCCTTGGTCACCGCGGCTTTGATGAACTCATAGCCACGAACTTCGGCGATCTCCCTGTCCACATCTTCCGGATCGATCACCACCAGGCGCTTGTGGTCGAATTCGAAATGGCGCTCGATCAGGGGCAGCGCGCCCTTGCCGATGGAGCCGAAGCCGATCATCACGATCGGGCCGGAAATACGGCCATGGACGGGCCAGTCGCTCATCACGTCATCCTGTAGTTATGAAAAAGAGGAAGGCTGAAGGATTGGCCGGTTTACTCGCAAAACTGGCGCGGCCGGTCAAGGTTCAGTCGTCTTCCGCTTCGCCGCGCGCGCGCCGGTCGAGCGAGGCGATCAGGCGTCCGGCGCCAAAACGGTCGGCGGGATCGAGGCTCTGCGCCTTTTCCAAGGCGGCGCGGCCGAAGGCGAGATCGCCGTTGCGGGCGCGGCAATAGCCTAGCGCGATCAGGGCCTGGAGATAGCGGCGGGGCTTGAACTCCAGTTCGGTGAAGGGCGCGTCCCCCGTGCGCACCTCGCGCCAGTCGGCGGAAACGCCCAGCTCCGCGGCAAAATGGCGCAAGAGCCATTCGGCCTGCAGCGCCGCCTCGTCGAGCCTGTGGTTGTAAAGGTAGAGTTTATACGCCCCCATGCGCGCGGAAAGATCTTCGGGCGCCAAAGCCAGGGCCTCCTGAACGGCGGCTTCGGACGAGGCGACTTCAGAGCGCGCGTTGCGCGCCCCCATCAGGATCTGTTCGACGTTTTTGCTGATTTCGGCTTTGGTCATGTCAGTTTCGCGACAGGGGGCGTGGGTTCGCCCCCTGCGGTGCAAAACTCAGGCCGCGACCGAGACGCTCCGCACCGGCGCCAGGGCGCCTGTCGCGCGCACCAGGCCCTTGGCGCCGGCGAGCGCGCCTTCCTGCAGTTCGAGGCCAAGGAAGCGCGCGAGATCGACAGGTCCCGGCAACTCCAGTTTCTCCGTCAGGTCGCGCGAAAACCCGAAGCGCTCATAATAGGGCGCGTCGCCGACCAGGATCACCGCCTTGTGGCCGAGCGCGCGGGCGTGAAACAGGCCGTGACGGATCATGCGGGCGCCGAGTCCCTGCGAGCGCCGCGAGGCGGCGACGGCGACCGGGCCGAGCAGCAAGGCGTCGCAATTCTCGCCGGCCGAGATCGACCAGAACCGCAAGGTCCCGACCAGCACGCCGCCGCTGAGCGCCGCAAAGGCCAGGCCCGCGGCGGGCTGGCGATTCTCGCGCAGGCGCTCGCAGGTCTTGCGCCGGCGTTGCGGCCCGAAGCTGCGGTCGAGCAGGGTTTCGCGGGCGAAATGATCGCGCGCCGTTTCCTCGCGAATCGCGGCTTCGCCGAATTTTTGGGTTTTTTGGGCGAACTGGATCATGGGGACCTCCCTCGGGCCATAGAAACCCGTCGCCGGAGGCGACGCCGGCGCGCGGTTGAGGAGGCCGCCGCCCGAGAAAGGGCGACGCGCGATGTCGGGAAACTGAGAGCCTGTTTCCTAAGGTTTCCGCGAGATTGCTTTGCAATCCGCGAAAACGCCATGGCGCGAAAATCCTTGAGGTCGAAGGCGGATTTTCGCGCCAACGGAATACGATTTCCGCATATCCGACGCGGAAACCGTATCAGATCACGTAGGATTTCAGCGGCGGGAAGCCGTTGAAGCCGACCGAGGAATAGGTCGTCGTATAGGCGCCCGTTCCTTCGATCAGCACTTTCGCGCCGATCTCGAGACTGATCGGGAGCATGTAGGGCTCCTTCTCGTAGAGCACGTCGATCGAATCGCAGGTCGGGCCGGCGAGGACGCAAGGTTCGCGCGGGTCGCCGTCATAGTCCGTGCGGATCGGATAGCGGATCATTTCGTCCGTGGTTTCGGCCAGCCCGTTGAACTTGCCGATGTCGAGATAGACCCACTTGACCTCGTCGTCGTCGGACTTTTTCGAAATCAGCACGACTTCCGCCTCGATCACGCCGGCGTCGCCCACCATGCCGCGGCCCGGCTCGATGATCGTTTCGGGGATGCGGTTGCCGAAATATCGTCGCAAGGCCCGGAAGATGGCGTCGCCGTAAGTGCGCACGGTCGAGACGCGCTTCAGATAG
>CAYRNB010000088.1:0-12234 GCA_964425315.1 uncultured Rhodoblastus sp. | reverse complement strand
GGCTTGCAACGGCAGGGTTCAGGTCAGGGATTGGGGAAGGTTTCGATCGTCAGCGAGCCATATGGCGATGGCGCGGCCGGCGCTGTGGCGGCTGCGGCAGGCGTTGCGGACGCCGGTAGGGCTGCGGCAGGCGAAAGAGCTATGGCAGGCCGCGGCGCGGGAGGAGGCGTGGGCGGGTCCTTTGCCGGCGCGGCGGCCGATTGTTTAGGCTTTGCCACAGCCGGCGCCGATTCAGGCTTTACCGCTTCCCTTGCGGGCCTTGGCGCGGGGAGCGGCGTCGGTTTTGCTTGTTCCTCGATCGGTTTCGCCGCGACCTTTTTTGCTTGGGCGCGACGATGATAGAAGCCGCGCTTGATCGCCTCGGCCTTGGGAATGCAGGTATGTTTCGTCACCCAGTAGAATTGGCCGGGCGGACATTGACTCGCCCAGCTTCCGGTCGCAGCAAATGAAAGCAGCAGGCACGCCCCCAAAAACAGTTTCAACGCGCCCTTCCAATGGGCCGAATTCGCCTCGAACTTTCCCTTCATGGACCGTCTTCTAACAACTAAACTAGGCATTGTTGCAGAATTGCAGCGGCCGAATTAAGGCCGCGGGCGACGACTGGCGGGCTTGCCTTTTGACTCAACGCGCCCCATAGGGCGAACCGAATTCCTTCCTTGACGACGCGAGCCTCAGTCCATGGGTTTCAAATGCGGCATCGTCGGCCTGCCGAATGTCGGCAAATCGACTTTATTCAACGCCCTGACGCAGACGGCGGCGGCGCAGGCGGCCAATTATCCCTTCTGCACCATCGAACCCAATGTCGGCGATGTCGCCGTGCCGGATCCGCGGCTCGATATTCTGGCGAAAATCGCCGGCTCGAAAGAAATCATTCCTACCCGCCTGACATTTGTCGATATAGCTGGATTGGTGCGTGGCGCCTCCAAGGGCGAAGGCCTTGGCAACCAGTTCCTCGCCAATATCCGGGAATGCGATGCGATCGCCCATGTCGTGCGCTGTTTCGACGACGGCGACGTCACCCATGTCGAGGGCGGCGTCGATCCGATCCGTGACATCGACACGATCGAAACCGAATTGATGCTGGCCGATCTCGAATCGCTGGAAAAGCGCGTCGTCAATCTGGAAAAGAAGGCCAGGGGCGGCGACAAGGAGGCGAAAGAGCAACTCGACCTCGTCAATCGCTGCCTCGTCCTCTTGCGCGAAGGCAAGCCGGCGCGGATGGCCGAAATTGCTCCCGATCAGCGCAAGACATTCAGTCAACTCGGCCTTCTGTCCTCAAAGCCGGTGCTTTATGTCTGCAATGTCGAGGAGGAATCGGCGGACAAGGGCAATGAATTTTCACAAAAAGTCTTCGCGCGCGCCGAAGAGGAAGGCGAAGTTGCGGTTGTGGTTTCCGCCAAAATCGAAAGTGAGATCGCCATTCTGCCGGCGGCCGAGCAGAAAGACTTTCTCGAAGCCGTGGGCTTGACCGAGCCAGGCCTGAACCGCGTCATACGCGCCGGCTACGGCCTCCTGCAACTCATCACCTATTTCACGGTCGGGCCCAAGGAAGCCCGGGCCTGGACGATAGAGAGGGGTACGAGGGCCCCGGCGGCGGCCGGCGTCATCCATTCCGATTTCGAAAAAGGCTTCATTCGCGCCGAAACCGTCGCCTATGACGATTATGTCGCGTGCAAGGGCGAGGCGGGCGCGCGCGAAGCCGGAAAATTCCGGCTGGAGGGCAAAGATTACGCCGTCGCCGACGGCGACGTGCTGCATTTCAGATTCGCGAACTGAGACGGCGGCTTTAGCGCCGCCGCCGCAAAGTTACTTTTTCGCGCAGGTGTTCAGGCCGAAGGCCGAATAGGCCGGGCAGAAGCCGACAATGCCCGTCACCAGGGGAATGACGCCGATCCAGCCCCAGGGCGTGTGGGGACCAACGAAAACCAGCGCGATGAGGATAATTCCGACGACGATGCGCAAAATGCGATCGACGGTTCCGACATTGGCCGACATGAAAACCTCCTCGCTTCATTCGCGGAACGCGCCGCTGGATTCGCGGAACGCGCCGCTGGCGGCATATTAGGCGAAGCTGAGGAGGAGTTCGGTGATCTAAGTCACGCAGGCGAGATCGGCCAGCGCTTTGCGGTCGGCAAGGACAATGGCGCTGCGCCCCAGGCGCAAAAGACCATCGCTTTGGAACAGAGCCAACTGGCGGCTGACTACTTCGCGGGCGGCGCCAATGTCTTCGGCGAGTCCCTGGTGCGTCACAGTGATTTCACGGCCTGTTCCAGCCCGCGCCAGCAGGGCCGCCGCGAGCCGTGCGTCCACGCGCAAAAAGGCGATGGTCTCGATCAGCCGCGTCATTTCAGCTAGGCGCGCGCCGAAGCGCTCGAAGACGAATTGGGCGAAAACCGGCGATTCCCGCAATAGCCGCCGGAACAGAGGCGCAGGGACGACGACGAGTTTCAGGTCGCTCTCGGCCTCTCCCTCGGCCGAATAGGCTAGTCCGCCGAGCAGGCAGAGCGTCGTCTGGACGCAAGTCTCTCCGGCGGCGACGCGATAGAGCACAAGCCGGCGGCCGTTTTCAGCTGTGAGGCCGACGCGGATGCGCCCGGCCAGCAGGAGAACAAAGCCCTGACATTCGGCGCCGGGCGCAAAGAGGCTGACGCCTTTGGGAATTTCCTGCTGTCGCAGCCGCGCAAGGGCCTCGCGGGAATCGGCGTCGAGGCCGGCGAAGAACGGGAATTGTTCAAGCCGGCTTTGCTTCGAATACTGCGCCAGATGCGTCATTCCTGGCCAATTTCGCTCCGCGCGCCTATGACTGCGCCGCAGCAGCCGTCTTCGGCGCCGCCAACTTGAACCGGCGGGCACGGCGCATCGCCATAGGAACAGAAGACGCAGCAATCGCCTGGTTTGGGCTGCAAGACCGCTCCGCAGACTTTGCAATCGTAAAAATATTGGCAGGCGTCCACAGGCATGCATTCGCGCGCCTTGTGGCCGCAGTGTGGGCAGACAATCGTGGAGGTCAGGATCATTTATCGCCCTCGCTTTGGCATCTTGTCCGAGAACATATCACAAAAGCGACGAACGGGCGCGGCGTCAGTGCCGCCAAAGCGGCGCATTGGCGACGAGAAAATCCCGAAACGCCTGGACGCGCGCGACATTTTTCATTTCCTCTGGATAGGCCAGCCAGCATTCGAACACCGGCATTTCGGCTCCCAGATCGAGGCGCGACAAGGGCGAATTCTCGTCGATGACATATTCGGGTAGAATGCCTATGCCTGCCCCTTTTTCGATCGCTCTCAGCATGGCGAAGATATTATTGATGGACACGGCGGGCGCGCGCGAACTTCTTGGGTCGCGCCCAAGCGTCAATAACAAGTTGAGATTGTTTAAAAACGCCGCGCCGGTGACGCCGAAAGCAACGATATTGTGCGTGTCGAGGTCCTCCGCCTTTTGCGGCCTGCCGTGGCGCTGCAGATAGGCGCGCGAGGCGTAAGGCGAATAGTGGACGGAAAACAGGCGGCGGCGGATGAGGTCCTGTTGCGTCGGCTCGCGCAACCGCAGCGCCACGTCCGCCTCGCGCATCGACAAATCGAGTTCATCGTCTGTCAGGATGACATTCAATTCGATATCCGGGTAAAGCTCGCGAAATTCGGCGATGCGCGGCGCAAGCCAGGCGGCGCCGAATCCCGTATTGGCGGTTACTTTCAACAGGCCATGCGGCTTTTCGCGCGCGTCGGACAGGCGCAGGCGCGCGCTCTCGAGCTTGCCCAGAACTTCCTGCACCGTGCGAAACAGCATTTCGCCTTGTTCGGTCAACAGAAGGCCGCGCGCGTGGCGATGAAACAAAGGCGTCTTTAAATCGTATTCCAAAGCGGCGACCTGACGGCTGACCGCAGACTGACTGAGACGGAGCGCCTCGCCGGCGTGGGTGAACGAGCCGGCGACGGCGGCGGCGTGAAAAATACGCAATTTATCCCAGTCCATTCGCCCTCCGCCGGCAGCATTTTTCCATGCTTATAGCGCGAAACGCGGTGAAAAAACCTCGCCAAATCCTTATTTCGTCCCCAGATCGCGCCCAACAAGCCAGGAGGCGTCTATGTTTTTCAAAGCCAGGAAAATGCAAATTCCCGCCGCCGACAAGGCGCTGCCCGGACGGGCGGAAAAAATCGCCACGGCGAAAAGCCATTTTGTCAACCGCCGCGACCTTGCCCCACCCTATCCGGCCGGATTTGAGCGCGTATTGTTCGGTATGGGCTGTTTCTGGGGAGCGGAGCGGAAATTCTGGCAGGCCGGCGAAGGCGTCTATGTCACAGCCGTCGGCTATGCGGGTGGAGCGACGCCCAACCCGACCTATGAGGAGGTTTGCTCCGGGCTCACCGGCCATGCCGAAGTCGTGCAGGTCGTTTACGATCCAGCCAAAATCTCCTTCGCCAAATTGCTCGCTTTGTTCTGGGAGTCGCACGATCCCACGCAAGGGATGCGGCAGGGCAATGACGTCGGCACGCAATACCGCTCCGCCATTTACACGACCAGCGAAGCGCAACGCGCGGCGGCGGAAAAATCGCGCGAAGCCTATCAGGCGCCGCTGAGCGCCAACGGCTTTGGCCCGATCACCACCGAAATCAGGCCGGCTGGGGAATTTTATTTTGCCGAATCCTATCATCAGCAATATCTTGCCAAGAATCCGGCGGGTTATTGCGGCCTCGGGGGCAGCGGCGTCGCCTGTCCGACCGGACTTGACATCTGACTGGCCTGAACGGGGCGACGAACGAGGTGAGGCATGCCATTGGGCAAAAGGCTCGAATTAATCTTCGAGAGAATCCTTTTCGCGTCTCGCTGGTTATTGGCGCCCTTTTTTCTCGCCCTCGCCTTCAGCCTGCTGGTCCTGATGCTCAAGACCGGGCAGCACGTGGTCCATCTTGCCGAAACAGCCCTTTCGGCCAGCGAAACCTCTGTGGTGCTGGATATCCTCGGACTTGTCGACATCGTGCTGATCGGCTCGCTGGTGGTTCTGGTTATTTTTTCCGGCTACGAAAATTTCGTCGCGCACAGCGATGTGCGGCGCAATTCGTCCTGGCCTGAATGGATGGCGACGATCGATTTCAGCGGTCTTAAACTGAAGCTCATGTCTTCTCTCGTCGCGATCACCGGTATCCAGACCTTGCGGGTCTTCGCGGAAATCAACGACGTGAGCGACCGCACGCTGAAATGGAGCATCGGCATCCATCTCGGTTTCGTTCTCGCGACCGTCCTGCTGGCGCTGAGCGACCGCATCGGGGGCAACGGTCACGCCAAAGAAGACGCGGGGGACGATGAGGACCAACATTAGATACTCGCCCCCGCGCGACGTTCGAAGCTAAGCGCCTTGCGCAGGAAGAGACGTCGGAAATCAGCGTGGCCGTGGCGACCCGATTTCCGGCCTCCCAGGAAGTCAGAGGGCTTCCAGGAATCGCATCGGCCTGCCGGTCGCAGGCGTTAGCACCTCGCCTTGCCACATCACCATGGCGCCGCGGACGAAAGTTCCGACCGGCCAGCCTAGAACCTCTTTGCCGTCATAAGGGGTCCAGCCGCAACGCGAGGCGATCCAGCCATTTGTGATCGTTTCGCGCCGCTTCAAATCGACCACGGTCAAGTCCGCGTCATAGCCAACGGCGACGCGGCCCTTGCGCGCCAGTTGGAATAGGCGGGCCGGTCCGGCCGAGGTCAAATCGACAAAACGCGACAGGGTGAGCCGGCCCGCCGCCACATGGTCGAGCATGATCGGGACAAGCGTTTGCACTCCGGTCATGCCGGACGGGCTCTCCGGATAGGGCCTGGCTTTTTCCTCCAACGTGTGCGGCGCGTGGTCTGAGCCGAGAACGTCGACGATCCCCTGATCGAGTCCGCGCCAAAGTTTTTCGCGATGGCTCGCGTCGCGCACCGGCGGATTCATCTGAATCCGCGTGCCCTGGCTCGTGTAATCCTCGGCGCTCAGGGTCAGATGGTGCGGTGTGACCTCGACGCTGGCAATATCCTTATGCTGCGCCAAAAATGCGATTTCTTCACCGGACGATACGTGCAGTACGTGGATGCGGGCGCGCTCCTTTTTGGCCAAAGCGATCAGCCGTTTGGTGCAGGTCAGGGCGGTTTCGACATCGCGCCAGACGGGGTGCGAGGCCGGATCGCCCGTGACGCGTTCGCCCATACGCGCCTTGAGACGAAATTCGTCCTCGCTGTGAAAGGCCGCGCGGCGGCGCGAATGACGCAAAATTTCCGCCACGCCCGCGTCATCGGCGACGAGCAGCGAACCGGTGGACGAGCCCATGAAGACCTTGATTCCCGCCGCGCCGGGAAGCCGCTCCAGTTCCGCGACATGACGGGCGTTTTCGTGCGTCCCTCCTACCCAGAAGGCGAAATCGCAATGCATCCGCCCCGTCCCGCGCGCGACCTTATCGGCGAGGGCCTCCGGCGTCGTGGTCAGCGGATTGGTGTTCGGCATTTCGAACACGCCGACGACGCCGCCGAGCACTGCCGCCCGCGAGCCGGTTTCGAGGTCCTCCTTGTGGGTCGGTCCCGGTTCGCGGAAATGCACCTGAGTGTCGATGACGCCCGGCAATATGTGCAGGCCGGCGCAATCGACGGTTTCGCCGGCGCTTGCGCCCGACAGGTCGCCAATGGCCGTAATGGTTTCGCCGATCACGCCAATGTCGCGGGCGAAAACTCCGTCATGATTGGCCAGAACGCCGCCGCGTAGGACGAAATCGAAATTCTTTTGCGGCATGGGGGCCTCCGGCAAGTTTTTCGCATGGGCCGCGGACCAAAGCGGTCTGACGCGCGTTGGTATGTCGGCATCGCCGACATTATATCGCGCGCGAGGCCGGGAACAGGCCGGAGGCGAACGCCTTTTCGGGTTTCGGCAGGCGAGGACAATAAATGAAAGCGGCGCATCTGTCGGATAGAGGAATCATTCGCGTCGGCGGCGCTGAAGCGCGCGCCTTTTTGCAAGGTCTCGTGACCGGCAACGTCCTGACGCTCGGCGCCCATGAGGCGCGTTGGGCGGCTTTATTGACGCCACAGGGCAAGATCTTGTTCGATTTTTTGATGACGGCGGCGGACGACGCCATTTTGCTCGACGTCAAGCGGGACAAGATTCCCGAGCTCATCAAGCGCCTGACGCTCTATAAATTACGGGCGAAGGTGGAGATTACGGACGAGAGCGATCGCTTCGGCGTTATTGCGCTCTATGGCGGCCAGCCCGGAGAGGGCGCGCGCGACGGCCGCCATCCCGACCTGGGCGCGCGGCTGATCGCGCCTTGCGGCGAAATTCCTGCGCTTATGCTGACTTTCGGCGGCGATGCCGGCGCAGCGGATTATGACGCGCATCGAATCGCCCTCGGCGTGCCCGAAGGCGGCGTCGATTTCGTCTATGGCGACGCCTTTCCGCATGAAGCGGATATGGACCAGCTCAACGGCGTCGACTTCAAAAAAGGTTGTTTCGTCGGGCAGGAAGTCGTGGCGCGGATGCAATATCGCGGCCTGACGCGCAATCGCGTCATCAGGGTCTATCTCGAAGGCGCCGCGCCGCCTCCGGGCGCGGACGTCATGGCGGGCGAGATGAAGATCGGCGTCATGGGGTCGAGCGCCGGCGCGCAAGGATTGGCCCTGCTGCGGCTCGATCGGGCGGAAGAAGCGGCGCAGGCCGGCAAAGCGCTGGTCAGCGGCGAGACCCGGCTGCGGCTGATGTGAGGAAACTCAGCCCTCGGCTTTTTTCGCCGCGGCGAACTGATTATACGCCTGCCAGGCGTGGCTCGCATACATGGCCGAGGGCCCGGCGCCCATATAGACCGCCATGCCGAGCGTCTCCTGGATTTCCTCGGGTGTCGCGCCATGATGAACCGCCGCCTTCACATGGAAGGCGATGCAGTCATCGCAGCGGGTCGCAACGCTGATGGCGATGGCGATCAGCTCCTTCGTTTTGGCGTCAAGAACGCCCTGTTTCGTCGCCGTTTGCGCCATGGCGGCGAATGTCTTCATGACTTCCGCCACGCCGGCGCCCGTGCGCATGTCGCGCAGTTGCGTCGAAAGTTTTTTCGTGGTTTCCGGCCATTCGAAGATCATTTTCCCTCTCCCTTTCTGTGTGTGACTATATGTGAATAATCGAATATATCAAGCGACGGCGTTCGTTTCTCAGCATTCGGTCGGCTTGATCTGCTTCAGGAGGCCGCTTCCCCCGAAAGTTGCAGATGTTGACATAATAGAAATAAATACAACGGTTTATGACCTCATTGAGGTCGCCTGGGAACACGGGACGCCCTAGGAAAATTACGCGTAAACGCCTAAAACGCGGCATCATTTCCAGAGGATCCGCCGCGATGAACGCCTACGCCCCGCTTTTCCCCCTCGCCAAGGACGAAACGCCCTACCGAAAGCTCTCCGGCCAAGGCGTGCGCGTGGAAAAATTCGATGGCGAGGACATGTTGGTCGTCGAACCCGAGGCGATCCGGCTGCTCGCCGAAGCGGCGATGAGCGAGATCAATCATCATCTACGCCCCGGCCATCTGGCGCAATTGCGCAAGATCCTCGACGATCCGGAATCGACGTCGAATGATAAATTCGTCGCCTTCGACCTGCTGAAGAACGCCAATATAGCCGCCGGAGGCGTTCTTCCCATGTGCCAGGACACCGGCACGGCCATTGTCATGGCCAAGAAAGGACGGCGCGTCTTCACTAAAGGCGGCGACGAGGCAGCCTTGTCCCAGGGCGTGCGCGACGCCTACGAAAAGAAGAACCTGCGCTATTCCCAACTCGCGCCTCTCTCCATGTTCGAGGAGAAGAACACCCGCACCAATCTTCCCGCCCAGATCGACATTTTCGAAGAGGGTGAAGACGCATACAAATTCCTGTTCATGGCCAAGGGCGGCGGTTCCGCCAACAAGACTTATCTGGTCCAGGGCACACCCTCCATGCTGACGCACGACCGGCTGTTGGACGTGCTGAAAAAGCAGATTCTGGCGCTCGGCACCGCCGCCTGCCCGCCGTACCATCTCGCGATTGTCATTGGCGGCCTGTCCGCCGAGCTCAATCTCAAGACGGTCAAACTCGCCTCCGCCCGCTATCTCGATAATCTGCCGACTGAAGGCGGCGAGGACGCCCACGCCTTCCGCGATCTGGCGCTGGAGGCGGAGATCCACAAGCTCACCCAGGACCTCGGCGTCGGCGCGCAATTTGGCGGAAAATATTTTTGTCACGACGTGCGGGTGATCCGGCTGCCGCGCCACGGCGCCTCGCTGCCGATCGGCATTGGCGTCTCCTGCTCCGCCGACCGCCAGGCGCTCGGCAAGATCACGCGCGACGGCGTCTTTCTGGAGGAGTTGGAGCACGACCCCGCGCGCTTCCTCCCCGCGATTGACGAAGCGGCGCTTGGCGGCGAGGTGGTGAAGATCGACCTCAACCAGCCGATGTCCTCAGTTCTGGCGACCCTGACCAAATATCCGGTCAAGACCCGGCTCTCATTGACCGGAACCATCATTGTCGCGCGCGACCTTGCCCATGCGAAAATCCGCGAAAGGCTGGAAAAGGGCGAGCCCATGCCGGATTATCTGAAAAACCATCCGGTCTATTACGCCGGACCGGCCAAGACTCCGGCGGGCTACGCCTCCGGTTCTTTCGGCCCGACGACGGCCGGCCGCATGGACGCCTATGTCGATCCGTTCCAGGCGGCCGGCGGGTCGATGGTCATGCTGGCCAAGGGCAACCGCTCCGCCGCGGTGACGGAAGCCTGCAAGAAGCACGGTGGCTTTTATCTCGGCTCGATTGGCGGCCCCGCGGCGCGCCTCGCCCAGGATTGCATCAAGAAGGTGGAAGTGCTCGAATATCCGGAACTGGGGATGGAGGCGATCTGGAAGATCGAAGTCGAGAATTTTCCGGCATTCATCGTCGTCGATGACAAAGGGAATGACTTTTTCAAGGAACTGAATCTTTCGTGAATTTTGCTGGGAAGAAAAAGGTGCAAAGCGACGAAACGCTGGGACGACTGGGGCGTCTGGATCGGGAAATGATCGAACATCGCGTCCGCACGATTTTCGAGCGTCGGGCTATAGGGGACATGCCTGGCGTTATCGAATATGCGGCCGAAGATATTTTCTACAACGTGCAGGGAAACTGGACCATCTACCCGTTTTCCCAACCCGTGCGTGGTAAGAAATTGTTCGTGGAAGCCATGGCGCGAATGGCGGCCATTTATGAAAATCTCGGCTCGATCATCCACGAAATGGTGATCGACGGCGAAAGGGTCGCCTTGCATCGCTCTTCGAGGATTCGCCATCGCGGGACCGGGGAGACGCGCTCCATCGATGTCTGCGATTTTTTGCGTTTTCGCGACGGCCTCGTGATCGAATTCGCCGAATATCCCGATTCCGCCGCTATCGCCAAGCTCAACGACGAGTGAAGCCGGAGTCTTCTCAAAGCGTCCCGGCGACTGGCGAAAAAACGAACTCTGCGGAGCGAATCATTGCGCGAACCAGGCCGCGCTTATGTCGCTCGCCAACAATTCCAACCAGCAGAATTGTCCGGCCATGCGAGCCTCCATATCCTCATCCGCGCAGGACGGCGCCGGTCTTCTTGCCCGCCTCGGCGACGATTTTTTGCCCCACCGCTTCGATTTCGGCGTCGGTCAATGTCTTCTCACGCGGTTGCAACGTCACGTTGATGGCGATGGATTTCTTGCCTTCGGGTACGCCCGGTCCCGCGTATAAATCGAAGACGCCGACGCCGGCGATCAGGCTGCGATCGGCCGAAAGCGCCGCCTTGACGAGATCGGCCGCCTTCACCGACTTGTCCACGATAAAGGCGAAATCGCGTTCGACCGGCTGGAACTCGGACAATTCGAGCTTCGGCTTTATTTTGGTCGGCTTGACCTTGGGCGGCGGAATGAGATCGAGGGTGATTTCAAAAGCCGCCATCGGCCCAGACGCGTCGAACGCCTCCAGCACGCGCGGATGCAATTCGCCGAACCAGCCGACGATGTGCCGCGGACCGAACTGAAGAGTCGCCGAACGGCCGGGATGCAGGAAGTCGGGGCCGCCGGCGATGATCTGAATCGCATTGGCCGCGACGCCCAATGTCGCGAGCAAGGCGAGCGCGTCGGATTTAACGTCGAAGACATCGACAGGCGCGGCCTTGTCGGCCCAGTTGCGCCCAGCGCCGCCCGGCCTGGCGGTTCCCCGCCGCAGTCCGGCTGCGGTCATATATTGACCGTCCTCTTCATCGGATTTGAAGACCTGCCCGACCTCGAAAAGGGCGACGTCGCCATAACCGCGCGCGTCATTGGTTTTGGCGGCGGCGATCAGGCCTGGAAGGAGGCTCGGGCGCATGTCGGAAAGATCGGCGGCTATGGGATTGGCGAGCGAAAGCTCAGGCGCGCCGCCGCCAAAAATTTCCGCTTGGCCTTTGGCGACGAAGGACCAGGTCACCGCCTCGACCATGCCGCGCGCCGCAAGAGCGCGGCGCGCCAAACCCGTGCGCTTTTGCAAGAGGGTGAGGACAGGGCGAGAAATTTCGGTCGCGCGAGGGAAGGCGACCGGCTCGATGCGGTCAAAACCGGCGAGGCGGACGATTTCCTCGACGAGATCGGCCTTGCACTCGATATCGGCGCGCCAACTCGGCGCGCGGACATGGAGCCGGCTGGCGTTGCTGATCTGGCCGGCGACGGCGAAGCCGAGTTTTTCCAACGCGCCAGCCATCTCCGCCGGTTCAAGTCGCAGGCCGGTGAGTCGCCGAACCTCGCTGAATGGGAAGTCCAATCCGGCGCCCGACTCGGGAACCTTTCCGGCAAAGAACAATTCCGACGGTTCGCCGCCGCACAAGTCGAGAACCATGCGCGTCGCCAATTCCGCGCCGGGCAGGGCGAAGGCGGGATCGACTCCACGCTCGAAACGGTACCGGGCGTCGGAAACAATGCCGAGCTTGCGTCCAGTGTGGGCGATGTTCTGCGGGTCCCAGAGGGCCGATTCGATCAGGACGTCGGCCGTATTCTCGTCGCAGCCGGACGATTCGCCGCCCATCACGCCGGCAAGCGATTCCACGCCCTGATCGTCTGCTATGACGACCATGGCCTCATCGAGGGCGTAGGCCTTGCCATCGAGCGCCAGCAGGCTTTCGCCCGCTTTCGCGCGCCGCACGACCAGATTTCCCGCGACCTTTTTGGCGTCGAAGACATGCAACGGCCGACCGCGATCGAGGGTGAGGAAATTGGTGATGTCGACAAGG
>CAYRNB010000087.1:0-12258 GCA_964425315.1 uncultured Rhodoblastus sp. | reverse complement strand
CGCGGCTCCAGCAGCCGCGCCGCCTGCATGGTCAAAGTCGAGCCGCCGGAGACGATGTGCCGATAGCGCACAAATTGCCAGGCGGCGCGCAAAAGCGCGTGATAATCGACGCCGTGATGGATTTCGAATCTCTTGTCCTCATAGGTTTTCAGCAGAAGGAAAAAGCGCGGGTCGACCTCGGAGGTTTTCGTCGGCAGCCGCCAATAGCCGCCCGGCGTGACGAAGGCGCGCAGCATCCGGCCGCGGCGGTCGAGCGCAACCGCCGAGACGCGATCGAGCGCGGAGAGATCAAGCGGCTTGAGGCTGACGAGACGAGGGTTTCGTTCGACCGCCAGCAACGCGCCCGCCGCCAGCGCCGCGAAAATCGCGGCGACGGCGATGAGGCGGCTGACGCGATACGGGATCACTTTTTCGCGCTTCCCGAAATCGTCACCGCGCCGAAACCCGTGCGGCCGAATCTTTCCGGCCGGTACATGTCTTCGATGGTCGCCGGCGGCAGCACATATTTGCCAGGCGTCACCGCGCGAACGACATAGGCGACGGCGAATGTCGCCTTGTCCGAGCCGCTGCGCTGGAAAGCGGCGACGAAACGATCGTCGCGATATTCTGTATGGGTCGGCTCGACCGTCGCCTTCACCCATTCGAGTTTCCCGGCCGAGCCGCCGTCGAACAGAGCGGGGTTTTCGATCTCGAGTCCGGCCGGCAGGCGGTCGGTGAGGAGGAGGCGCGCATAGGCCGCTTCCGTCTCAGTGATCTTCAGCGCGACGACAATCCTGTCGTTCTGCTTCAGCGCACTGGGATCGACCGGCGTTCCGTCGAGGCGGTAGAAGCCGCGCTCGATTTTATAGCCGTGCTCGACCGGCGGCTCCGGCAGCAGCGGACGGCCCGAGACGGTGAGCGCGAGGCGAATGGGGCTTTCGCCCTTATTGGCGATTGTGACCGGCTGGCTCGCGAGAGCGGGGCCGGCGAAGCGCGCCGAATAGAGTCCCTTGTGCGGCGCGCCGTCGATGGTCAGCGCCTGCTTTTCCGCTTCGCCGGCCATGGCCTGGGCGGCGAGAACCATCCAGGTCTCCTCTTGCGTCGAGGCGTGCGCGGTGGCGGCGCTCTCGCTTTCCACCACTTGCGCCGCCTTGACGATCACCGACTGGTGGGCCTTGCTTTCAGACGCGAGCGCCAGCAGCCCCGCGCCGTCGCGCAGTAGCGAGCCATAATCGGCGCGCGAATAGACGGACTTCGGCCGCTTTTTCAGGACGGAAGCCGCCGAGGCGAAGATTTTGTCGGCTCGCGCGCGGTCGCCGAGCAGATAAAGCGCCGCGGCGATCTGCGCGCGCGACAGCGGCGTGGCGAAGGCCTGGATTTTGGCGTCGGCGAGATAGCGCAGATCGCCGATGACTGGACGGCCGTTGCGCGCCAGCACGTAAACGGCGTAGGCCAGCGCCGCGCTGTTGTCCTTGTTCACTTCGGAGACATTGACGACGAAATTGCGTAGCCGGTCGAGCGCCTGATCCATCGCGCTTTGCGGCACGAAATATTTGTTTTCGCGCGCGCGGGTGAGGAAATCGGCGACGAAGGCGTCGAGCCACAGGTCCTCGACGCCGCCCGCCGACCACAGGCCGAAATTGCCGGACGAATCCTGACGCGACAGCAAAACCGCAATAGCGTTGTTGACGCGTTTCGAGACATCGCCCGGGGCGACGAGGCCCTGATCGCCGAGCCGGCTTAAATAAAGCAGGGGCAGGGCGCGGCTGACCGTCTGTTCCGAACAGCCGAAGGGATAGGTGTCGAGCGCCTGGATCAGTCCGGCGACATCGACGCCGGCGAGCGGCGCGGCGGTCACCGAAACCGCGCCGGTTCCCGGGACGAAACCGACGAGGAGATCATGCGACAGGGCGAGGCTTTCGCCAGGCTGCAGGGGATGTATGCTGCGCTGGACCAGTTCGCTGGTTCCCGCCTCGACATTGATCGCCAGTTTCTGCGTCGACTCGAAATTCGGTCCGGTGAGCGTAATGTCGATCGTGGCCGGTCCGACGCCCGTGGCGTGCAAGGGAATGTCGATCGAGGCGCTGGCGCCGGCGGCGAGCCGCACGTCTTTCTGCAGATCGGCTTCCTCGGCGGCGATCGGCCCGTTGAGGTCGAGCGTGACTTTATAGAGACCGGCGGCGCCCTCGACATTGTCGAGGCGCAGATTGAGCCGCGACTGGTCGCCAAGCGCCAGGAAGCGCGGCAGGCTCGCCTGCGCCACCACGGGATCGCGCACGATCACATCGGCTTCGGCCGAGCCGGTCCGGGTCTTCGACCAGGCGACCGCCATGATGCGCGCCGTGCCATTGAAGGAGGGCATGTCGAAGGCGACCTTCGCCTTGCCGTCAGGTCCGACGCGGACAATGCCGGAATAAAGCGCCAGCGGCTCCTGCGTCGGCTTTTCCGCCGTGGTCTCCGGTCCGCCCTGGTCGCCGCCCACATGGATCGCGCCGCGCGAGGCCTGCAGGCCGTCGATAAGATAGCCGTAGATGTCGCGGATTTCGGTTCCGAGCAGGCGCTGGCCGAAGAAATAGCCGCGCGGGTCGGGCGTCTGGTAGTGCGTGAGGTTGAGAATGCCGACATCGACCGCCGCCACGGTGATATAGGCTTCTTCGCCCGGCGTCAGCCCTTTCACCTCGATCGGCAGTTCGAGTTTTTCGCGCGGGCGCGCTTTGGCCGGCGCGTTGAGGGCGATGTCGAGCCGATGCGCCGCGGGATTGATCGCGAACCAGGCGAGGCCGATGGCCCGGCCGGGCATGCGACCGGCCGCCTTGTCGAGCGGGCGATGGGCGAGGACGAGCGCATAGGCGCCGACGCCCCATTTGGGATCGACGGGAAGGGAGATTTCATTGGCGCCCTTGGCGAGATCGACCTCCATGGTCTTTTTCACCCCGTCGCCGACAATGGCGAGCGCAGCCTTGGACGCCGAGCGGGCGGAAACCTTCATCTTGATCGTGTCGCCGGTCGCATAGGCCTGTTTGTCGAGGGTGACGTCGAGGAGATCGGGCGTTTCCGCCGTGGCGCCGCCCGACCAGCCGACGTTGAAAGCAACCGACGTCTGCGCGTCGGCGGGGTCGTCGTCGCGCAGGTCCAGCCGGTATTGGCCGAGGCCGACGATGGCGGAAATCTTCGCCGCCGCCTGCGGCGTCAGATCGACATTGCCTTCGGCGACGCGACGCGAGGATTTTACCTGCTCGAAATTCCAGCGCCCGTCCTGGCGGTACCACTGATAATCGTTGTTGATCTGGTAGAGCGACCAATGAACGTTGCGGCGGGTGGCCCGCTTTCCGTCGCGGTCGATGGCGATCACCTCGAACGTCGCGCGGTCGCCCGCCGCAAGCGCGCCGGAAAAGGTTTTCTTGACGCCGATCAGCCCGCCCGGCGGCAGCAGCGGCAGATAGGCGATGCGCTCGATGGCGCGTCCGCCCGTTTCACCGGCGCGAAGCGTGATTTTCGCCTCCAGCGGCCGCGTCGCCCTGACCAGAGGAATGGGAACATCGACGGTCGCCGCGCCTTGCGCGTCGGTGGTCGCGCTCTGCTCGATTTCGCTCTGGACGCCGGCAAATCCCTCGTCGGAGACGCCGGCTTCATAGCCTTTAAGCGCCGGCAGGCCGTGATCCTCGGCCGCTTCGACCTGGACTTCGCCGGAAATGGTCAGATTGGCGCCCGGCGCGCCATAGAGATAGCGAACCTTAGCAGCGATGTGCGCCGTTTCGCCGGCGCGAACCGCGGCGGTTTTCGGCGTCAAAACCATGTCCATGCGTTCGGGGACATAATCCTCGACCAGAAAATGCGTTTCGCCGATCGCCGGGCTTTTCGGATCGGCGAAAGCTTGCACGGTCCAGCCGCCGGAGGCGGCGCCCTTCGGCAGCGTGAGATCGAGCGTGCGGCCGCCGAGACCCTGATCGGGCAGGGCGACGCGCTTGAATTCGACGCCGTCCGGGCGCTTGACCACAAGGGTCAGGGGCGCGGAGGCGGCGACGCCGGAGGAATTGCGTAAGAGAGCGGCGAGATGGACTTTCTCGCCGGAGCGATAGACGCCGCGCTCGGCATAGACGAAAGCGTCGAGCGCTTTTGGCGCGGCGCGGCCCTTGACGCCGCGGTCGGTGAGATCGAAGGCGGTCTGCTGCAGATCGAGGAAATTATAATCGGCCTTGCCGTCGCTGGCGACGATGAGGCCCGGCGCCTCGCCGCCGGCGCCACGGGAGAGGCCGGGAGCGAAATGCGCCTCGCCGGCGGCGTTGGTCTTCTCCGTGGCGAGCAGTTCGTTGTTCCGGGCGAGCAGGCGCACGTCGACGCCCGCTTTCGGCGCGGCGGTCGCGAGCGAGCTGACGAGTACGGAAATGCCGTCGTGGCCGCTGAGCGAGGTGAGGCCGAGGTCGGAGATCACGAACCATTGGGTGGCGCGCTGGCCGAAGTCGTTGTCGCTCGCCTGCAAATCGTCGCCGGCGCGGGCGGTCATGACATAGACGCCGGGCTTGGGCTGGCCCAGCGCCTCCAGCGCCGGAAAGTCGGTGACCACATCCTTATTCAGCTCGGTTTTGACGTCGAGCGTTCCCGACCAGACTTTTTGGCCGTCATTGGCGGCGAATTGGCGCAGCCGATAGGCGTAAAGCTGCGACATAAAATCGCTCGAGCGCAGGGTCGGCTGCAGATTGCGGTCGCCGATGCGGTAAACGACGATCTTCACCTTTGTCGTATTGACCGAGACCACCGGCACGCCCTCCGGCCCGACGCGCGGCAGCACGTAATTGCGGCCGGTGAAATGCGCCTGCGGAGAGCGGTCGCGCACGTAAATGTCGTAATTCAGATTTTTCAGCAGCTTTTCGCCGACGTCCGAAGGCAGGCCCTGGCGCAGGACGATGGAATAGCGCTCGCCATGCTTCAGCCCCTCGACGCAGATCTGCCGCTCCTCGTGGGAGACGGCGGCGTCGCCGCGCCCGGCCAGCGCCACGAAGGGCGAGAAATCCGTGCGGTTGCGGGCGAGATCCTCGGAAAACTGGAAACAGACGCGCGGGAGCGCGGATTCGTTGTCGACCTTATAATTCAGCACGCGGAAGCCGTACTTGACCCGCAGATCGCTATAAGTCTTTTGCACCGCCGGATTTGCGGCGGCGTCGAGGCTGGCGCGATAGGCGTTGAGCGCGGGGCGCCAGTCCCTGCTTCCGGCGAATATCTGGCCGATGAGGGTCAGGGCCGTCGCCTCGTCGGCTTTGTCGCGGGCGTGGCGATAGGAATCATAGGCGGCGGCGAGCGCCTGGTCCCTCAGCGTCGCGGCGTCCTGGCCCTTCAGTCCGGCGGCGGCCAGGGCTACGCGGGCGTAGACCAGCCAATCGGCGGAATTTTGCGGCGCGGCGGAGACGATGGCCGCAAGCAGCGGCAGGCTTTCGATAATGTCGCCCTTGGCGACGGCGGCCGCCGCCTGCCCGCGCAGATCGGTCAGCGGCGTCGCGGCGCGCAGATCGGCGCTGTCGTCGGCGAGCTTCTGCTCGAGCCGTGCGGCGGAACTGGAGAGATCGTCATTGATATAGGCTTTTGGCGGCGCGGCGAGGGCGCAGGAAGCGGAAAGGCAGACAAGGAAAAAGGCCGCCCGAAGGCGGGAATAAAGCCCCATTTGCGCGTCCTCCCCCGAAAGGCGCGAGCGTCGGCGCTGCATTATTCTCCCGTCGCGCGGCGCCGGCAAGGCGGGCGACTACGCAGGCGTCATTCACCGCCGCGCGAGGACGTCGACACCGGCGGCGGCGGGACTGGATCGGGGCTGAATTCCTCCGCCGAACGCAGTGACAGCATTTCCATCAGCCGGCGGCGGGCGCGGTTGACGCGGCTCTTGATGGTGCCGACGGCGCAGCCGCAGATTTCCGCCGCCTCCTCATAGGAAAAGCCGGAGGCGCCGATAAGGGTCAGGGCCTCGCGCTGATCGGCCGGCAGGCGGGCGAGTGTGGCTTTGAAATCGGCGAAGTCGAGATGCGCCAATTGGTCGGGCATGGCCACCAGACGCGCGGCCGCCTCGCCCTCGACGTCCTGCACCTCACGGCGGGATTTGCGGTACTGGCTGAAGAACGTGTTGCGCATGATGGTGAAGAGCCATGCGCGCATATTGGTGCCTTCGGTGAAGGAGGCGGCGTTGGCCCAGGCCTTCATCAATGTGTCCTGCACCAAGTCGTCGGCGCGGTCGCCATTGCCCGAAAGCGAAAGGGCGAAGGCGCGCAACGATGGAATTTCCGCCAGCAGCCGGTCTTTGAGACCGGACCCGGTCTTCTGCTTCATGTTCCGCCGGCCTCGTCGTCCGCCGTCTCGGCGGCGGGCGCCGGCCGCTCGCCGGCTTCCAGCCGGTCGAGCAGAATTTTGAACCTTTCGGGCACGGGCTCACGCGCCATGGCGGAATACATTTCCTTTAATTTCTTGCCGATATGCGCCTGAAGGAGCGGCTCAAGCGACGGTTCGGTGGGTTTCTTGTCCTTGCCGCCGCCCATGCAAGTCAGACCTTCATCCCGTGATATGGTTGGTTGGCTATCGTTTGGCAATCCGCATTACCTTTTTGCGCTAATTTCCCCGAGGACGGAAACTTCGGCGTCGGGGCCGCGCCAATTCCGTGCCGAAACGTCGCTCGCGAATTTTTGTTCCCTGCGCCCTACAATGGCTCGAATGAAAGCGCTATTATACAGCAAAGGCCGTGATTGTTCGCGGCCTGTTGCGAGGTCGAGGCGTCCATGTCCCTTTCCAGCCTGATCGCTCCGCAGATCCCGCTGCTCCGCCGCTACGCCCGCGCTCTTTCGGGTTCGCAGGTGAGCGGCGACGCCTATGTCGCCGCTTTGCTGGAAACCCTTTTGGCCGATCCCCAGTCTTTTAGCCTCGACGCCGATCCGCGCGTGGAAAGCTATCGTCTGTTTTCGCGCATCTGGAACGCGGCGCCCCTCAACCGCGCGCGGGAGGAGAAAGAATCGCCCGCCCTGACGCCCGACCGCCGGCTGGAGGCGATCACCCCCGTTCCCCGCCAGGCCTTTCTGCTGACGGCGGTCGAGGGGTTCGACCGCGCGCAGGCGGCCCATATCCTTGGCGTCGGCGAGGAAGAATTCGGCCGCCTTGTCGATGCGGCCGGCCGCGAGATCGGCGCACAGGTCGCGTCCCGGGTGGCGATCATCGAGGACGAGCCGCTGATCGCCATGGATCTCGAAAACCTCGTCGAGGGGCTGGGGCATGAGGTGGTCGGTCTCGCCCGCACCCGTTCCGAGGCGGTCGCCCTCGCGCGCGCGACCCGTCCCGGCCTCGTGCTCGCCGACATCCGCCTCGCCGACGGCAGTTCCGGCCTCGACGCGGTGAACGAGATTCTCGAAAGTTTCGGCGTGCCGGTGATTTTCATCACCGCTTTTCCGGAAAGCCTGCTGACCGGCCGGCGGCCGGAGCCGACGTTCCTGATTTCAAAGCCCTTCCGCGCCGAGACGGTCAAGGCCATCGTCAGCCAGGCCCTGTTTTTCAATGAACGGGCGCGGCCGGCGGAGCGGCGCTCCGCCTGAGCTTTATGTCGCTCGTTCCTTAAGCTGGCCGGTAGATCCGCAGAAAAGCGGCGACGGCGGCGGCGACGGCGCGCCGCAGGGCCTTGTCATCGCCGGGCCTGGCGACGCAGAACAGCGCCGCTTTGTAATAGCCGGCCTGGCAGAGCTGGATGAACTGGTCGGCGGCGAGTTCCGCGTCCATGGCGGCGAGCCGCCCCGCTTCGACCTCGCGCGCCAGGTAAGCGCCCAGCCGCGTCTGCCCGGCTTTCGGTCCCGCCTCGTAAAAAGCCTTGCCGATCTGCGGATATTTAGTCACCGCGCCGATCACCATGCGCATATGGGCGAGGGTTTCGGCCGCGCACATCTGGCGCATCAGCCCGACGCCGATCCGGGACAGCACTTTCTCGACATCGCCGTCGTCGCGCGCGTCGAAGCGGAACAATTGTTCCGCCTGCTGGCCGCGGTCATGGCGGATCAGGGCCTCGAACAGGGCGACCTTCGAAGGGAAATAGACGTAAAGCGTGCCTTTGGAGACGCCCGCGGCGGCGGCTATGTCGTTCACGCTGGCGCCGTCGAAGCCGTCGGCCTGGAAAACGGCGCGCGCGCCGTCGATGATCTGACGGACCTTGTCATCGCCGGCAGGCTTTTTCCGTCCGCCCCGCCGCGTCGGCTTGGCGCGCGCGCCTTCGCTCGCATTCGCGCCCTTCTCCCCGCCTTTGACCGCCATGGTTTGTCCCCTTTATTATTTTTTGCGGCGACGGCGGCGAGTCGGGGTCCGACCCTGAACCGCTTCGGCCGAAATAGCACAGCCCGGCGACGACTCCTTGATTTAGCACATATGTATGATTTTGCGCCCGTTTCCAGCAAAGACGCGCGCCTCTTTTAATAGTTCCCGGCACGGCGCTCCCGCGGCCATCATTGACCGAACGGTTCGGTATGAAAAATATGCGAATTATTCATCTTTGCCGCGCATCATCGCGATGGCTTTTCTCCCGCCAATGGCAATTTCGTCATTCCAGAAATTTGATTTCAGGCTCTTCGCCGCCAGCGCGCGGCCTTCGGTTCCGAAGCGCGGTCGCCTTGGGAACAGCGCGTAAAGGCGGCGCTCGGCGCAGGGCGCAGGCGATTTTCAGGAGGTTATATGGAGGACATGGCCGGCCGTCCCCACGAGCGCAAATTGCGCGCGAAATTTTTTGATCCGGATCTGGCGTCGCCGCATGAAAACGAGGCGATTTCGTCGCATTCCGACAGGTTGGCGCGAGTCAGGCCGCGGCCCGCGCCGCACGAAATCGCCGAGGAAATCGCCGCGCGCCTTGCTCCGCCGCGCGACGAGCCGAAAGCCGCCGATCCCGCCGCGGCGGAGGCCAGGATCGCTCCCCGGCCCAAATTCTGGCTGATTGGCGCGGCGCTCGTCGCCGCTCTGGCCGGCGGCGGCGCGGCTCTGGCCCATTATCTCGCCGTCGGCCGGTTCATCTATTCGACCGACGACGCTTATGTGCGGACGGACATGGCGATTATCGCGCCGAAAATCTCCGGCTATGTCGAAAAAGTCGATGTCGTCGAAAATCAGCACGTAGAGGCCGGCCAGGTTCTGGTCCGGATCGACCCCGGCGACTACCGGCTGGCGGTGGCGGCGGCGCGCGGCAAGATCGGCGCGCAGGACGCGACCATCGCCCGCATCAAGGCGCAGATGGCGGCGCAGAAGACCTCGGTGACCCGGGCCGAGGCGCAGCTCGACGCGGCGCGGGCGGAATTGGCGCGCGCCAATGCCGATCTCGCCCGCATCAAAACGCTTGCCGCCGCCGATTTCGCCTCGAAACAGCGCTACGACCAATCCGTCGCCGACCGTCAAAAAGCCGCCGCCTCCGTGGCCGCGACGCAAGCTCTTCTCGCCGGCGCCAAGGCCAATCTCATTGTTCTGAAATCGCAGATCGAGGAGGCGACGCGGGCGCGCGCCGTCATGAATGTCGCTCTGGCCCGGGCCGAACGCAATTTGAGCTTTACCGAAATCAGGGCGCCCTTCGACGGAATCGTGGGCAATCGCGCGGTCGAACCCGGCCAGTTCGCCCAACCCGGTGAAAGGCTGATGGCGCTGGCCCCCGACGAAGGCGCCTATGTCGAGGCCAATTTCAAGGAAACCCAACTCGACCGCCTCGCGCCCGGCGAGAAGGCGAAAGTCAGCGTCGACGCCCTGGACGGCAAAGTTTTCGAGGGCGTGGTGCAGAGCATAGCCCCGGCGTCCGGCGCGGAATTTTCGCTGCTGCCGCCGGAAAACGCCACCGGCAATTTCACCAAGATCACCCAGCGTTTCCCCGTGCGCATCCGCTTGCCAAAGGCGGCGAACGGTCTGTTGCGCGCCGGCATGTCGGTGGTGGTCGACGTGGATACGCGCCGCGACGCCGCGAAACATTGAGGCGGCGTTGAACGAGCCGACGCCGTCCACCCGCCGGACCCTTGCTTTCCTCTGCATGGTTTTCGGCATGTTCATGGCGATACTGGACGTCCAGATCGTCTCGGCTTCGCTCGCCTCGATCCAGGCGGGCCTTTCGTGCGGCCCCGACGACGTCGCCTGGGTGCAGACTTCCTATCTCATCGCCGAAGTGGTGATGATCCCGCTTTCCGGCTTTCTCTCGCGCGCCTTTTCCACCCGCGTCGTCTTCGCGCTTTCCGCCGGCGGCTTCACTTTGATGAGTCTGCTCTGCGCCACCGCGACCAACATCGACCAGATGATCGTCTTGCGCGCTCTCCAGGGGTTCATCGGCGGCGCGATGATCCCGATCGTCTTCGCCTCGGCCTATTCGATTTTTCCGCGCAGCAAGACCGGCATGGTCGCCGCGCTCATCGGCCTGGTCGCCACCATGGCGCCGACCATCGGCCCGACGGTCGGCGGCTACCTGACCGATCTCTTTTCCTGGCGCTGGCTGTTCCTGATCAATGTCGTTCCCGGGATTTTCGTCGCCCTTTCGACCTGGCTCCTGGTCGATTTCGACAGTCCCGAGCCGCATCTCCTGAAGAATTTCGATTGGACGGGCCTGATCTCCATGGCTTTTTTTCTTGGCGCGCTCGAATACCTCCTGGAGGAAGGGCCGACCATGAACTGGTTCGACGACACGACCATTGTCTGGGCCACGGCCATATCCTGCGCCGGCGCCGGCGTGTTCTTCTGGCGCGTTTTCGCCGCCGAAAACCCGATCGTTGATCTCACCGCCTTCGGCGACCGCAATTTCTGGACCGGCTCGCTCGCCAATTTCGTTCTCGGCGTCGGGCTTTACGGCCTGACCTATGTCTATCCGATCTATCTCGCCCGCATTCGCGGTCTTTCGGCGCTGCAGATCGGCGAAACGCTGGCCGTCACCGGCTTCTGCCAGTTTCTCGCCGCGCCCATAGTCGGCCGGCTGCTGGACAAGATGGATCTGCGCCTGATGATCGGCCTTGGCTTTCTCGGCTTCGCCTATGGGGCTTATCTGCCCGCTTCCCTCACCAAGGATTGGGATTTCGGCCAGTTGCTGATTCCGCAGATCTTTCGCGGTTTTTCGCTGCTGTTCTGCATTGCGCCGATCAATAATCTGGCGCTTGGAACCCTGCCGCGGTCGCGGCTCAAGAACGCTTCCGGCCTTTTCAACGTCACCCGCAATCTCGGCGGCGCGGTGGGACTGGCGGTGATCAACACCACGCTCGACAAGCGGATGGACCTTCATCTCGTGCGCCTGCACGCGAGCTTGAGTTGGAGCAATGCCCAGGCGGAGGCCTTTTTGGCCAAGCTCACCGCGCTTTACGCCGCCGCGGGCGCGCCGGACGCCCATCTCGCCGCACTGGCGCGGCTGGCGGAAGTGGCGCGACGCCAGGCGGGAGTCATGGCGATCGCCGATGTTTTCCTCGGCCTGGCGCTGCTATTCGCGGCGGCGACGGCGCTGGTCGCGCTGATGCGGCGGCCGGGCGATCTGGCCGAGTCGCAGGCGGCGCAGTGAGGGCGGGAATCGAGAGCGCGCGAGCGCCATCGCCGCCCTTCGCTCGCGCCCCATATAATCGCCGCCTTCGGGGCAAGCCGCATTCGCTACGCCGCCGGACGGCGACGGAAAATCAAGCTGAGATTGTTGGCGGGCATTTCAACGACTTCAGGTTCGCCGAAGCCTTCTTCGGCGCCCACAGCGGCGACGGCTTCCAGGTCGCGCACGCCCCAGTTGGCGTTCCACGAGCGAAGGCTCTCGTCGAAGGCGGCGTTGCTCGGCGCCGTATGCGCGCCATTCCGCTTGTATGGGCCGTAGAGAAAGAGCGGGGCGCCCGCGGGCAGAATCGCCCGCGCGCCGGCGAACAAGCCGACGGTCGCAGCCCAGGGCGAAATATGGACCATGTTGATGCAGACAATCGCATCCGACCTGACGACGGGCCAGGGCGGCGCCGCCGCGTCGAGCGGAAGCGGCGCAAGCACGTTCGGCGCGCCGGCGGCCGCAATCCATGCGGCGATGCTGCTGCGGGCTTCAGCGTCCGGATCCGAGGGGAGGAAGGTCAGCGTCGGCAGGAAGGTCGCAAAATGGATGACGTGCTCGCCCGACCCGCTGGCAATCTCGAGCACCAGTCCCTCCGCCGGCAAGACAGCGCGCAGGACGTCGAGGATCGGACCGCGATTGCGGGCGGCGGCCGGCGCGAACAGGCGAGGGTCTTTCATTCGGTCGATTATCGCCGAAACGCCGTCGAAGATGAACCTGATTTCTGGCGCTGGCGGCATTCGGCCGCTGTCGGCGGA
>CAYRNB010000086.1:0-12733 GCA_964425315.1 uncultured Rhodoblastus sp. | reverse complement strand
CCGCCGCCATGGACGCGCTGGGCGAGCGCCGCTTCCATGAAGGCGTCGAGATCGCCGTCGAGCACTTCGTCGGGCGTGCCGGACACCACGCCGGTGCGCAGGTCTTTCACCATCTGATAGGGCTGCAGCACGTAGGAGCGGATCTGGTGGCCCCAGCCGATCTCGGACTTTGACGCATTGACCTTATTGGCCTCGGCCTCGCGCTTTTCCAGCTCCTGCTCGTAAATGCGGGCGCGCAGCATGTTCCAGGCGGTGGCGCGGTTCTTGTGCTGCGAGCGTTCCATCTGGCAGGCGACGACGATGCCGGTCGGAATATGGGTGATGCGTACGGCCGAATCGGTGGTGTTGACGTGCTGGCCGCCCGCGCCGGACGAGCGATAGGTGTCGATGCGGCAGTCGGCTTCGTTGACCTGGATGTCGATCTTGTCGTCCACCACCGGATAGATCCAGGCGGAAGCAAAGCTCGTATGGCGCCGGGCGTTGGAATCGAAGGGCGAAATGCGCACCAGCCGGTGCACGCCGGATTCGGTCTTGGCCCAGCCATGGGCGTTATGGCCCTTGATGAGAAGCGTGGCGGATTTGATCCCGGCCTCTTCGCCGGGCGTCTCTTCGACCAGTTCGACCTTGAATTTGTGGCGTTCGGCCCATCGCGTGTACATGCGCAGGAGCATGCGCGCCCAGTCGCAGGATTCGGTGCCGCCGGCGCCGGAATGAATTTCGATATAGGTGTCGTTGGCGTCGGCTTCGCCGGCAAGCAGGGCCTCGACCTGCTTGCGGTCGGCCTCGGCCTTGATGCTTTTGAGCTGGTCGATTCCCTCCTGCTCGGCGGAAGCGTCGCCTTCGGCTTCGCCAAGCTCGACCAGGGTGACGGCGTCTTCGAGATCGTGCTCGAATTTGGCCAGGGCGGAAAGCCCGTCCTCAAGCTCGGTTCGCTCGCGCATGAGTTTCTGCGCGAGTTCGGGATCGTCCCAAAAGGTTGGATCTTCGGATTTGGCGTTCAGTTCGGCGAGGCGGCGAGTCGAGGCGTCGACGTCAAAGATGCCTCCTCAGCAGCCCGACCGACTGCTTGATCTGCTCAACGAGCGACACGGCTTCCGCGCGCATAAGTCTTCTTTCCGTTCGAAAAGGCGGGGGGCCAGACATAAGGGGGCCGCGCCCGGCTGTAAACCCTTCGGCGCCGACGGCCCCATCAATAGAGCCCGCCGGTGCCCCCGCCGACCGCCTGGTTGGAAAGGGGCGCCATGTTGTCGTTGGCGGACGGCGCTCCGGCCGCGCCGCCATAATTGTAGAAATCCGGCGGCGCCGTGCCCGGTTTGAACGCTTCGAGGATCGATCCGGGGCCGCTGGAGCGCAAGCCGGTCTTGTGACTGACGGAGATCAGCTTGATGCCCGGGGGCACGCGGAAAGGCGTGTTCGGCTCGCCGGCCAGAGCCATTTTCATGAAATCGCGGAAAATCGGCGCGGCGTAAAGCGCGGCCTGGGACGCCCTGCCGGTGGAGCGCGGATGGTCGTAGCCGAGATAGACGCCGAAGGCGAGGTCGGGCGAATAGCCGATGAACCACAGGTCTTTGGCGTCGTTGGTGGTGCCGGTCTTGCCGGCGAGATTCCGGCCGAGCACCTTGATGCAGACTCCCGTGCCGCGCTGGATCACGCCCTCCATGATCGAGGTGATCTGGTAAGCGGTGAGCGGGTCGAGCACGCGCTGGCGGTCGTCCACCAGCGTCGGGAGGACTCCGGGAACATATTTGGCCGGATTGCAGCCGATGCACTTGCGCTTGTCGTGTCTATAGATCGTATGGCCCCAGCGGTCCTGGATGCGGTCGATCAGCGTCGGCGTGATGCGAACGCCGCCATTGTCGAGCATGGAATAGGCGGTGACCATGCGCATCAAAGTGGTGTCGCCGGCGCCGAGCGACATGGCGAGCAGCGGCGGCATGTCGTCGTAAATGCCGAATTTCTTCGCATAAGCCGCGATCATCGGCATGCCGATGGCGCGGGCGAGCCGCACGGTCATCAGGTTTTTCGAATGTTCGATGGCGTAGCGCAAAGTATGCGGGCCGTAATGGCCGTGCTCGAAATTCTCCGGCGACCAGACCTGGCCATTGGGAAGATTGATCGTGATCGGCTCGTCGAGAATGGTGGTGGCGGGCGTATAGCCGTCGTCGAGCGCCGCCGCATAGATGAAGGGTTTGAACGAGGAGCCGGGCTGGCGCCAGGCCTGGGTCGCGCGGTTGAACGACGACTGGTCGAAGGAAAAGCCGCCGACCATGGCGAGGACGCGGCCGGTATAGGGGTCCATGGCCACCGCCGCGCCCGAGATTTGCGGAATCTGGCGCAGCCGGTAGTCGCCCTGCTGGCCTTCGATCGGCTCGACGAAAATCACGTCGCCGGGATCGAGAATCTGACTCAGGCGCTTGCGGGTCCAATGCGCGCCCTCAGGCGTAAGTGTCCCGGTCTCGCGCTTCGGCGAAAGCGCGCCGGAATCCTGGCGCGGCGGCTGCAGGCCGATGTGGGCGCCGGAATTGCTCACCTTGAGCACCACGGCAAGCCGCCAGGGCACGTCGCGGAGCGGGGAAATGGCTCCGAGCGGCTTGCCCCAGTCGCCGGAAATATCGATATGCTTGTAGGCGCCGCGATAGCCGTGGGCCTCGTCGAAGCGCACCAGGCCGTCGACCAGGGCCTTGCGCGCCATGAGCTGCAATTTCGGGTCGAGGGTGGAGCGCACGGAAAGGCCGCCCTCATAGAGCTTCTTGTCGCCATAGCGGTCTTCCAGCTCGCGCCGCACTTCCTCGGCGAAATAGCCGGCGGCCATGGAATCGGGCGACAGTTTGCGCGGATGGACGACCAGGGGCTTGGCCATTGCGGCGTCGCCTTGCTGTTTCGTGACGTAGCCGTTTTCGACCATGCGCGCGATCACGTAATTGCGGCGCGCCACCGCGGCGTCGTAATCGCGGAAGGGATTGTAATTGTTGGGTCCCTTGGGCAGGCCGGCAAGATAGGCGGCCTCGTCGAGGGTCAGCTGGTTCACCGATTTGTCGAAATAGTTCAGGGCCGCGGCGGCTACGCCATAATTGCCCATGCCGAGATAGATTTCGTTGAGATAGAGTTCGAGAATACGGTCCTTGGAATAGGCCTGCTCAATGCGCAGCGACAGCAGCGCTTCCCTGATCTTGCGCGAAAGGGTGCGCTGGTCGCTGAGAAAGAAGTTCTTCGCCACCTGCTGGGTGATGGTCGAGGCGCCCTGAATATGATGGCCGCCCTCGGCCAGGATGATGAGGGCGCGCATGACGCCTTCGGGATCGATGCCGTGATGGTGGTAGAAATTCTTGTCTTCGGCGGAAATGAAGGCTTCCTTGACCAGCGGCGGAATGGCGTCGGACGGAATGTAAAGGCGCCGTTGATGCGCGTATTCCGCGAGGATCGCGCCGTTGGCGGCATGGATCCGCGTCATGATCGGCGGTTCGTAATTCTTGAGCTGGGTATAGTCGGGCAGGTCCTTGGAATAGATATAGATCAGCACGCCGGCCACGGCGGCCCCCAAAACGAAGACGATCGCGCCGGTGGCGAAAATGAACCCCAGGAACCGGCCGATCATCCGCATGAAATCACCATTCGCAATGTTCCCTGTGAGGTCGGTTCCCTGTGGGGTCGAACGGCCGAGCCGGCAAGAGGATTCGCGCCGCCTGCCGCGCTATAGCATTGTCTCGCAACGCCGGCCATGGCTCGTTACGACTGGTCCTTGGCGGCGCGCCACGATTGTCGCCGCCAGCTTCGGCCGTCAGAGCGCCTCGGGCCCTAGTTGCCGATCCTTTGTGTCGCTTTGAGGGCGCCTTCCTCGGTGGGCGCAGCGGTCTTGTCCGCCGGCCGATTCAGGGCGAAATAGGCGTCTATGGCGTGGGCGACTTCGGTCGCCGCCTTCTCGCGCCATTTCGGCGAGGTGAGATTGGAAGCGTCCTTGGCGTTGGATAGATAGCCGAGTTCGAGCAGGACGGATGTGACATCGGGGTCCTTGAGCACGACGAAGGCGGCCGAGCGTTCGGGATTCTTGTTCAGCGGCGCCACAATCTTCAAGTGATTGGCCAGGACGCGGGCGAAAATATTGGAAAAGACATGCGTTTCCCGCCGCGTCAGCTCGAACAATATGTCGCTGACGTCGGAGGAGTAATCCTGCTTGTCCTCAACGCCCGCGGCCGAGTCGGCCTCGTTTTCACTTTGCGCCACACGCGCCGCCTCGGCGTCCGAGGCGCGGTCCGAAAGCGTATAGACGGTCGCGCCACGGGCGCCGCCGCCAGGCAAGGTGTCGGCGTGAATTGAAACGAAAAGCGCGGCGCCGATTTTCTGCGCGATGCGCACCCTCTGGGTGAGCGGCACGAATGTGTCGTCGGTGCGGGTGAAAACGATCCGGTAGCGATGCTCGGCGCGCAGCTTCGCCCCCAAAACCTTAGCGAAGGCGAGGACGATGTTCTTTTCTTCGATATGGTCGGGGCCGAGCGCGCCGGAATCGATGCCGCCATGGCCTGGGTCGAGCACGACGATTGGCTTATGGTCGTCGTTCGGCGGGAGCGCGGGGGTCGGCGCCTCCGACTTTATGGCGCGCGCCTCCTTTGCGACGCCGGCGCGCGCGGCGGCGCGAAAAGCCGCGCCGCTCTCGGGCGCGAGCGTCAGCTTGAGTTCGAAAACCCCCGCGGTCTTGGTGGGCGCGCAGACGACAGAGCGGATTTCCGCCGGGCGGGAGAGATCGACGACGATGCGCGATTTGCCGGCCGACAGCCGTCCGAAGCGAAAGGAGCCGATGAGCCGGGTCCGCGCCCCCGCCGCGCGGCCACGGCGGCGTCCGCGTGGTTTCGCCAGTCCTTCGCGCGGGTCGATCTGGAAATTGACCTCCGGCAGGTCGACAATCGCGCGCGGCGGATTGTCCAGCACGTAAGCGTCGCTCTGAACGCAGGCGTTGAGGGCGAAGATCAACCGCGCCTCCCGACCCATCGTCGCCTGGCGCACCGAAATGGCGATGGGAATGGATTTGGCGGGCGGCGTCGGGGCTTGAGCGAAAGCCGGCGTCGAAACGAGGAAAAGGGCGAGGAACGTCCGCCGTGCGGAGGCGTAAACGGTCTGCGCGTGTCGAGGGAGGCGAAAAATCATGATTTTGGGGCGATCCGTCTTTGCTTTTTTTGGGCCGGACGGGAGCCTCGAGTCAAACCACGGCAAGGTTAACAGACGTTTACCATCACAAAAAGTCGAACGTGGGGGCAGACTGTTGCGCGCCGGCAACGGAGCGAAGAAAACTTGCCAAAGCCCGGCCGCTTGTCTAGATAGAATGGGTTCGTATTCGCGCGCGACGGATTCGCGCCATACGAGCGAAGAACGGCCTTACCCAGTTTAGCCGCGCCGCGCCCCACGAGGGGAGCTTTTCGCGCGGGCCATGCTGCGCCGCTAGTCGCTCGCCTGATGTTTCGAACATGTCCGGCGCAACTGCGCGCCGGAGGACAGGTGAAGATTTTGCTCGCGCTCACACCGACAAGGAAAACCCGCCGCGCGACCTCAGTCCGCAGGCGGGCGGCGTTCGGGGGAAGATTTGGCGCCGCGAGGCGCAAGGTTTTTCCGCGAAAAGCGACGGGCGATCTTCGGCTTTTCTCCGTCGCTGGCTTCCGCCGGTCGGGTCTTCAACCGCCCAGGCTTTCGGGCCGCCACAACCGGCGGCCAGTGGATTCCATCTATCTTTCATCAACCAGACACAGCAGGGCGCCCCAATCCTGGCGCGGCGCCTCGCGCGCAATCCGGCCGGGCGGCTTTGCCGCCTACGCATGCGCGACGGCGGTCCTGGCCTATGGCCGCGCCCTGCCAGCAAGAGTTCGCAATGGCCAACAAAATGATCATCGACGCGTCCCACCCCGAGGAAACCCGGGTGGTGGTGCTGCGCGGAAATAGAGTCGAAGAGTTCGATTTCGAATCGGCGTCCAAGAAACAGTTACGTGGCAATATCTATCTGGCGAAAGTGACGCGGGTCGAACCGTCGCTTCAGGCCGCCTTTGTCGAATATGGCGGCAACCGCCACGGCTTTCTCGCCTTTTCCGAGATTCATCCCGACTATTACCAGATTCCGCACGCTGATCGCGCCGCGCTGCTGGAAGAGGAATACCGCTCCCACCGCGAAGAGGAGGAGGAGGACGGCCCGCGCCGCCGCAGCCGCCGCAATCGCCGCGGCGCCGAAAAGCGGCGCGCCGGCGATGACGAGCGCGTAAACGGCGAACTCCCCGCTGAGGAGGAGCGCGCCGCCGCCGAGGAAGCGCCGCAAAACGGCGAGGAAGCCGCAGCGGAAGAGAATGCGACGGAAGAGATTTTGGTCGCCGAAACGGAATGGGGCGCGCCGCCGGCCGAGGCTGGCGAGAGCGCGGCGGAATCCGGGCAAGAGGAAACCGCGGTCGCCGAGGCGCCGAAAGAGGTAGCCGCGCCGGCGCCGCAGGTCGAAAGCCATGAACTCGCCTTCGATCCGGAAGGTTTCGCGGTTGTAGAGGAAGGCGCGCCGGAGGATGACGAGGACGCGCCGGTTGAGGCCGAGGCGCGCGCGCCCGAGCAGGCCGTCGTCGGCGAGGCGGAATCCGAGGCCGAGGCCGCGCCGCCGGCCGCCGAAGCCGAGTCGGACGAAGAGGAGACGGGCGGCCCGTCGGCCGAGGCGAAGGCCAAAACCGGCGAAGCCCAGGAGAATGGTGAGAACGACGAAAGCGGCGAGAACGGCGAGGCCGAGGAAGAGGAAAGCGTCGAGCAGCTCGGCGGCGACGCCATGGACGAGGCGCCTTACCGCGCCCCGCGCCTGCGCCGGCAATACAAGATCCAGGAGGTGATCAAGCGCCGCCAGGTGTTGCTGATCCAGGTGGTCAAGGAGGAGCGTGGCAATAAGGGCGCGGCGGTGACCACTTATCTGTCGCTCGCCGGCCGCTATTCCGTGCTCATGCCCAATACGGCGCGCGGCGGCGGCATTTCGCGCAAGATCACCGATACGGGCGACCGCAAGCGCCTGAAGGACATCGCCCAGGAGTTGGACGTTCCGGAAGGCATGGGGGTGATCCTGCGCACGGCCGGCGCGGCGCGCACCAAGCAGGAAATCCAACGCGATTTCGAGTATCTGATGCGCACCTGGGAGACAGTGCGCGAACTCACCCTTACCTCCAGCGCCCCGGCGCTGGTCTATGAGGAAGGCTCGCTGATCAAGCGCGCCATACGCGACCTCTACAACAAGGAAATCGACGAGGTGGTCGTCGCCGGCGAGGCAGGCTATCGCGAGGCGCGCGATTTCATGCGGCTGCTCGCGCCGAGCCATGTCCGCCATGTCCATCATCATCGCGACCCGCAGCCGATTTTCGCCAAATGGGGGGCGGAGTCACAGCTCGACGCCTTGTTCCACAGTCAGGTGACGCTGAAATCCGGCGGCTATCTGGTCATCAACCAGACCGAGGCCCTGGTCGCCATCGACGTGAACTCGGGCCGTTCGACCCGCGAGCATAATATCGAGGACACGGCCCTGCGCACCAATCTGGAGGCGGCCGACGAAGTGGCGCGGCAATTGCGCCTGCGCGACCTCGCCGGGCTCATCGTCGTCGATTTCATCGACATGGAGGAGAACCGCAACAATCGTGCGGTGGAGAAAAGGATCAAGGAGGCGCTGAAGAACGATCGCGCCCGCATCCAGGTCGGCCGCATTTCGCATTTCGGCCTGCTCGAAATGTCGCGACAGCGCATACGCACCGGCCTGCTCGAAGGCTCGTCGGTGGTCTGCCCGCATTGCGCCGGCGCCGGCGTGGTGCGCTCCACCGCCTCGATCGCCGTGCATGTCATGCGCGTGCTGGAGGACGCCCTGATCAAGAGCGCCTCGCATAATGTCATCCTGCGCACCCGCACCGATATTTCGCTTTATATCCTCAACCAGAAGCGCGCTCTGCTGCGGCTGATCGAGGAGCGCTTTGGCGTGAGCGTCACCGTCGAGGCGGACGATTCGCTCGCCGGCGGCGCCTATCACGCGCTGGAGCGCGGCGAACCCGCCGCCGGTCCGGGGCAAGATCCGATGCGCCGTTTCGATCCGCGCCGTCCCGCCGACGACGCCGAGCCGATCGGCGATGCGGAAGCCGAGGCGGAATTCGAGGAAGAGGCCGAAATCGAGGCCACGGAGGCGGAAGGCGATGAACACGCCGAGGGCGACGGCCGCCGCCGCCGGCGCCGCCGGCGCGGCCGCGGCCGCAGCTACGATCGCGACGCCGCGATGGCGGAGCCCAACGCGCCTCAGCCTTCCGACGAAGGATTGGGAACGCTCGCCGAAATCGGCGGCGACTTGATCTCGCAGGCCGCGGCCGGCGGCGAAGCGGAAGCCGACGCCGAGGGGTCGCCCGAAAACGCCCGGGACGAACGCCGTCGCGGCCGTGGCCGTTGGCGGCGACGCCCGCGGGGCAAGAGCGGCGAGGCCGAGGAATTCGCTGGCGATTGGCGGCCTTCCGCCGAAGCCGTGGAAGGGAAGGGCGGCGAGGCCCAGACCCCAGCCGCCGCCGCGCCCGCGGAGGAGATCGCGGCAGGCGCCGAGGAATTCGCTCCTCTGCCGGCCTGGCGCGCGGAAAGCCCGTCCGAGCCGGCGCCCGAGCCCGAGTCCGAGCCTGCGCCCGAAGCCGAGACCGTGGTCGTTGAGGCTGAGGCCGAACAGCCGCCGGCCGAGCCGGAGCGGGTCGTTGAAAAGGAAGAGCCCTCGCCGCGACAGCCGGAACTGCCGGTGATCACCGAGGCCGATCCGGACAAGCCGAAACGCTCGGGGTGGTGGGCGCGCGCCAAGGCCAACCTGACTGGGGGGTAAAATTGTTTTTGAGGCCGCGGCGGGTTCGCGGCCGCCTGATTCGTTTGTGCGAATCACGTGACCTGAAATGCTCACGCGCGAATCAGAGACGCAAAAATAAACGGCCCCGACGCGTTGCGCGCTCGGGGCCTGCCATTCGCTCGATGCGAATTCCGATAGACATCAGAAATTAAGGCGGAATTTAACCGCTATGACGTTTTCCGTTGTGCTTTTATCGGCGTCTCCCATCAAAATGGCAGATTTCGAACGACTCCGCCCGGTTTGACGTCAAGACGCCGCGTCCAGCCGGGGACGACCGAAATGTGCGAGCTGAGGTGGAGTCATGCGCCCCTTTTCCAAAGATTCACCGCCGGCCCGTCGCTTTTCCGGATCAAGCGCTTACGGCGCGGCCGAACGATGCCTTCTGGTCGATGCGTCACCCGCGACGAAGGCGTTTTAAGTCTTGTCGCCGAATGAGATGTCATCGATCGGGTTATTGCCCGCCGATCGGGTTCGTAGCCCGAAGGCGTTTTCCTTGATCTGCCGGCGGCTTCGCACGCCTGTCATACAAGGCTGCAACAAAGGAAGTTTGACACTTTTTTTTGATGCGTCAATAGCGCAATTTCAATCGCTTGGCCTTGACGGCAGCGTCTGATTTTATGGGGAATGAGCGGTTAAACCGGCCTTTTCCGGGCTTTTCGCGGCATGCGGCGGCGAGGCGCGGCGATAGGGGCAGGGGGACGCTAGCGCCGCGCGGCAACACGAAGAGCTAGGAAATCAAGGCAATGCGCGGTTTTCCGTGGATAAATCGTTTCGGACTCATACTTTCGGTCTGTTTCGTCCTTTTTGGCGCCGCGGCCGCGCGCGCCGCGCCAACGCCGAGATTCGACCATCTCTATGTCGTCGTGCTCGAGAATCACGATTTCGACGACGCCCTGTTCAACGGACCCGCGCCGTTCTTGCGGCATCTGGCCGAAACTCAAGGCCTGGCGACCCGTTATTTCGGCGTGACCCATCCGAGTCTTCCCAATTATCTGGCCTTGATCGGCGGCGACGATTTCGGCGTGCGCAACGACCGGCCGAGTTGTTTCGCCTCCGACCTCTGGCCGCTCGCCGCCTGCAATCGAATCAAGGGTGATTCGCTCGTCGATCAATTGCGGCGCGCCGGCCTGACCTTCGCGATTTATGAGGAATCCCTGCCCAGGCCGGGATCGCTCGTCGTCGCGGCGCCCGGCGGCCGCAGGGGCGCGCTATATGCGCAAAAGCACAATCCCGTCGTCTACTTCAAGGACCTGGCCGAGGACCCCGCTTTGCCGCATCTCGTCAAGCGCTATACGGCGCTGGCCGGCGATCTCGCGGGTGAAGCCCCCAATGTCGCTTTCATCATTCCCAATCAGTGCCACGATGGCCACGGCCAGCCGCTCTGTTCGAATCGCGACCAGCTGATCGCCGCTTACGACGCCTTTGTACGCAAGACGGTGACGGCGATTCGGGCTTCGAAAAATTTCACGCGCCGTTCGGCCATCGTCATCACCTTCGACGAAGGCGAGCCGAGTCTCTTTCCCGGCGCGGCGCCGTCGCGCTTTT
This sequence comes from uncultured Rhodoblastus sp., assembly GCA_964425315.1. GTDB lineage: Bacteria > Pseudomonadota > Alphaproteobacteria > Rhizobiales > Beijerinckiaceae > Rhodoblastus. Next base: position 2,337 of record CAYRNB010000086.1, on the reverse strand, counting down.
CGCGCGGCTTGCCCGACCCCGACCACAATCATATTGCGACATTGGTGGTCACCCGCTGCGGCAAGCCGGAAGCGGACGCGACCCGTTACGACCATTACAGCCTGCTGGCGACGATCGAGGACGGGTTTGGCCTGAAGCGTCTGCGCAAGGCCAGGACGGCGACGGCCATGACCGCGCTTTTCCCCGCGAGTTGCGAGCCTTGAGGGCGGCGATATGGAAATTTCTCTAGCGCCGCGAAGCGCCGAAAGGTCGGAATCATAATGACGGGCGATAAGATCAGCGCGCTTCTGGCGCTGCACAGCGAAGGCCGGTTTCTTTTCGGCCGCGAGCGCATCGCGCTGCTCGAAAAAGTGGCTGAGCTCGGCAGCATCGCCAAGGCGGCCAAGGCGACCGGCTTCAGCTACAAGACCGCCTGGGACTCGGTCAACGCCGTGAACAACCTTCTGCCGACGCCGGCTTTCATCACCCGGCCGGGGGGGCGGTCCGGCGGCGGCGCCGAAATCACCGAAGAGGGGCGGCGGCTGATCGCCACTTTCCGGCGGCTGGAGGAAAAACTGTCGCTGATCTCCAATCTCATCGCGGAAGAAGGGGTCGCCGGACAGGAGGAGGCTTTGCTCTGGGCGGTCGGCGCGCGGATTTCGGCGCGCAATGTCTTCCAGACCGAGGTGGCGCAGATCAAGAGATGGCCGGTCGATGTCGAAGTGACGCTGAAACTGGACGCGGACCGCTCCATCATGGCGGTCGTCACCAACGAGGCCGCCGACGATCTCGAACTCAAGCCCGGACGCAAGGCGCTCGCTTTGGTCAAGGCTCCATTCATCCGGCTTTTTCCGGTCGATAACGCGCCCGAGGGCGGCCGCAATTGCTTTGCCGGCGTGGTGACGCGGCGCGCCGACGCCGAGCGCAACAGCGAAATCCTGCTCGACATCGGGCAGGGCAAGACGCTGCACGCGGTTGCGCCGCGCGGGCGGGTCGAAGAGCTGGGATTGGCGCCCGGCGGCAAGGCCGTCGCCTGTTTCGACGCCAGCCAGGTGATCCTGGCGGTCAACTGAAATCGCTTGTATTTTCCGCTATTTTCTTCCGACTTTGTCGAAAAAAAAAGCGCCCGCCGGCGTCAGCCGAGAAACTCGACGCCGATTTCCGGGGCGCGGCGCCAGATGACGCGGCAGACGCGCATTGGAAAATTGTCGCGCACCAGGTCGAATCTGTCGGGTATGCCGATCAGGCTTTCGACCTGAAGCCGCGCGCCTGTGTCGGAATAGTCGCGCACGACGCAGTCGATCGCCAGATTGAGACCTCGAAAGCAAATATGGGCGCCTTTGAAAGTGCGATGGCGGGGGCTCCTGCGATCGCTCTCATTTCCCCTCGTAACGGGGATTGCTGTCGTCTCGGTGGTCACGGCTCGGCCTGCTCCCTGTGGGCCCGTCGAGCAAATCTCGACGAAAGAACTGAACACGATTCGGCTCATCCGCATGGTCGCGCGGCGAAGCCAAATTCCGCGACTGGCAAACTAGGCCGATTTCGTAAAGGCGAAGTAATAAGTTTGGAATTGTTTATCTTATAGTAAACCTTTTTGGTTTTATCGATTTAAACACGTAAAACGAACTTCAATTGTCCCGCAACCCTCACGGTTGTTCCGTGACGAAAGCGACGCCGACTTCCTTGGCGCTTCGCCAGATCACGCGGCAGGCCAGCCGGGCATGGTCCTCGTAGACCAGATCGAAACGGTCGGGAACGCCAATCGGACTCTCGACAATGAGCCGCGCGCCGAGATCGGAGCAACCGCGCATGACGCAATCGATCGCCGCATGCAGCCCGCCAAAACTGATATGCGCGCCCCTATAGACCCTATGACGGGGAATTTTCCGCTTTTCCTGCAGCATTGGGGACGGCGTCGCCACGGCTTTTCGCGCTTTCCTGTCTTCGGCTTTTGGGACCGAATTTAGTCGGCCTGGCTTGCGCCAGGCCTGCAGCTAAGAATTAACGAAAAGCGGCGATGGCGTCGGCGGCGCCGCAACGAAGCGGCAGTCGTTAAAATGCGACCGAATCCCTCCGCGATTTTTTTGGCGGTCGCGCATCAACATGGGGCCTCACGGCGCAGGCGGAGGAGCGCCATGCAGGACGCGCCTTTTGTCACAAGTCATCTCGATGTCGCGCTGACCAGGCTGGCCGCAGGTCGCGACGTGCTCTATCTCGGGCCGCATCAGGGCGTGTTCCGCTTCGAAAGCGTGAAGCTGGCCGCGCTCAAGGCCCGGCGCGCGCGCGTGGAAAGGCGCAGGCGCGAGTCCGGCGCCGAAGCCGCCTTGCGCGCCTTTTTCGCCGAAGCGTGAAATCTAG
>CAYRNB010000085.1:0-12854 GCA_964425315.1 uncultured Rhodoblastus sp. | reverse complement strand
CTTCGAGCCGATTTCGGAAGAACGTGACCGTGCTAGGTAATGTACTGAGGTGGCGATGCGGCAGAGGGTCGCCAAGCTCCAGGCTTAACCAGCAGTTCTAGTTTCGCGGCTGAGAACCGGAAAAGCGCGTCCAAGACTCTTCTCTTCCCCGAACGCGAGTTCGGCGGCGATCATCTTTTGCTCTGTTTTTGCTCCTGACAGATCAGGCCTTTTTTGCGAAGGGCGACGCGGTAGGGCCGCCCTTGCCTTGCGCATTCTGATAGGCGGTGCCGGCGGCTCTTTTGGGCGCGTTCTTGTCCGTCTTCGGTTTCTTCGGCTCTTTGTTTCCCCTGATTTGACCTTTGGCCATGATTTCCTCCCACGTTGAAAACGAAATAGCGTCTTGTCGAATCATTTGGCGAGCAGGGGCTGCGCGGAGTCGAGGAGCGAGTCGGGCTTGGCGCGCGGGCCCTTCCTGCGCTGGCTGGCTGGCGAACCCTTGGCGGCCGGGACCGCCCTGGCGGCTTTGCCCGGCGCAAACGCCATCTTTTTATGGGCGGCGCAATAGCTGTCTCCCCGCAGGCGCTGGCAGCCGCAAAAGCGGAAGGCGTCAATATGCTGGGGATCGCCGATCGGCCAGCGGCACATGTTGCCGCGCAGTTGCGCGAGGCGCACCGGGCGGGAGCCGGGCAGCATCGCCCATTTCGTGCTGACCGCCTGCGCGCTGATGAACTGCGAAGCGGCATCCTGCCGCTGCACCAAGACGTTCTTGAAGTTGGGCTGTCCCAGCGAATTGCCGATTTTGTGCATTTTGATTTCGCTTTCCGCGAGAAGCCGGAATTCCGACGAAAACGCGCAAGTCTCTGATTGCTGGAAATACTGGGAATCCTGCGAAAAGCCGGATCGCGCCTTTTGCATCCCGCTTGCGGGGCTGGTAGAGAAAGCGTTCCGGACTGGATAATAAATCCGGCGCAAATTGCTTCAAGGTCGAAGGGCACTATACGACTTCGCCGTTGCTTTTGCGAGGCAATTCAGCTTCGCCATGACGCCGGCAGACGAAAAGCGTGCGAACAAAGTGTCAATTATGGAGGCCCCGGTGTTCGAAACGGATTTTTTGGACGCATTCGACAGTGCGTCGCCTTCGACGCGGAAACGACTGGCAAGCACGCCAACGGTCGCTTCGAGCCATTGATCGAGACATGACAGGCAGGTCCGGCGAACGACCCTTTCGGGTCATTTCTTGCTGTTCTTTCGAAGCTCCCGCAGTCGGCTATATGCGTGCCTCCTGTCATTCGCTGAACGCCAGCTCGGCGCCAGCAACGGAAATTCGGTGCATGATGAAAGCAACCTGCGTTTTCCTTGGATAGCGGACTTTCGTTGATGCGCGTTCAACACCACTTACGCGTAAAGCCAGAGGCCAGCTGATGGGACGGCCCTGAAGGTTGATCCTTGAATTTAGGTAACTCGAAGTTTGCTGCGCCAAATGGCGTTCGAAGCCCAAGCGGAATGACGCCTAATCGATGCGAGCCATTCACCAAAGCCAATTCAGCCAAGCCGAATTACAAACCGGTGCACGGCGCCGTCATCGGCAAGTAGCGCTCCTGGCGGCCGCTCCTTGACGATCTTTCCATCGCATGTGGCGAGAACGACGCCGCGCTCTATGCCGTTGGGATTTTCGACGCGAATTTCATATCGTGACGAGCCATGCCGAATCGAGACCTCGAAGCCCGCCCAGGCTTTCGGTATGCAGGGATCGACGCAGAGTCGATCGCCCTCCAGGCGTACGCCAAGGATGCTTTCCACGCCGGCGCGCTGCATCCAGGCGGCGGAGCCTGTGTACCAGGTCCAACCGCCGCGCCCGACATGCGGCGGCATGGCATAGACATCGGCGGCGACGACATAGGGTTCGACCTTGTAGCGATGCACGTCCGCCCGCGTACGGGCGTGATTGATCGGATTCAGCAGCGAAAACAGGTTCGCCGCCTTGTCGCCCTGGCCGAGTTTGGCGAAGGCCATCACTGACCAAAGGGCGGCGTGGGTGTATTGGCCGCCGTTCTCGCGGACGCCCGGCGGATAGCCTTTGATGTAGCCGGGGTCGAGCGGAGTCTTGTCGAATGGCGGGGCGAATAATGGCGCCAGCCCATCCTGCGGGCGGATCAACTCACGCTCGACCGAAGCCATCGCACGCGCCGTCCGTTCGGGCGACGCGGCGTCGCAAAGCGCGGCCCATGATTGCGCGATGCAGTCGATCCGGCATTCGTCGCTCTGGCTTGAGCCAAGAGGCGTTCCGTCGTCGAAAAAACCGCGCCGATACCATTCGCCGTCCCAACCCTCGCGCTCAAGTGAGGCCAGCAACGCAGTCGCGTGCGCGCGCCATTTTTCCGCGCGGGCGTGCTCGCCACGGGCTTCGGCGAGAGGCGCAAACTTGTTCAGCGTTGCATAGAGCAGCCAGCCGAGCCACACGCTTTCGCCTGCGCCTCTTGCGCCGACTCGGTTCATGCCATCGTTCCAATCGCCGGCGCCGATCAGCGGCAGGCCATGGACGCCCTGCGCCAGACTGCTGTCGAGCGCGCGGGCGCAATGTTCGAACAGCGTTGCCGTTTCGTCGCTGATCGCCGGAGTGAAAAAGCTGTCATGCTCCAGCGGCTCCAGCATCCGCCCTTCCAGGAAGGAAAGTTTTTCATCGAGAACGGCTGCATCGCCAGAAACCTCGACATATTGGCCAACCGTGAAGGCCAGCCAGGCGCGGTCGTCGGAGATGCGGGTGCGTACCCCCTGGCCCGAATGCGGCAGCCACCAATGCTGGACGTCGCCCTCGGCGAACTGCCGCGCCGCCGCCCGCAATATATGTTCGCGCGTCATTTGCGGGCGTGAGGCGGACAGCGCCATCCCATCCTGAAGCTGATCGCGGAAACCATAGGCGCCGCTGGCCTGATAGAAGGCCGCGCGCGCCCAGAGGCGGCAGGCGATGGTCTGGTACAGCAGCCAGCCGTTGAGCATGATGTCCATGGCCCGGTCCGGCGTTTTGACCGTGACAGCGCCCAGAAGCTCGTCCCAGTGGCGGCCGACATCCGCGAAAACCGCATCGAGATCGGCGCCGCGGTAGTGTTCGATCATACGCCGCGCGTCCTGCGAATCCGGGGCGTCGCCGAGCAAGAAGGTGATTTCGACGCTGTCGCCCGGCGCGAGGTCGACGCCGCGGCGCAGCGCCGCGCAGGGATCGAGCCCCGCGCCGACATTGTTCGACAAGGCGTCGCCGCCGACCAGCGCCGCCGGGGCGCCAAGCGTCCCGTTGCGGCCGATGAACTCTCGGCGATCGCCGGTCCAGTCGCTCTGGCGACCGCCGAAATCGGCGAAGGCGACTCGAGAGCCGAAGCCTGAGCTCCAGCGGTTTCGGGCGAAAATCGCGCCCGAGCGGGAATCCAGCGCGGTCGTCACGAAAGGCAGTCCGGCCGAGCGCGACGGGCCGAGCGCCCATTCCACGTAGGCGGTTACGCTGAGATGACGTACGCGGCCCGACAAATTGCGCAGTTTCAGCCGCGATATTTTGATCGAGGCGTCGATCGGCACGAATTGCAGGAGATCGGATTCGATGTCGTGGCTGGTGTGCTCGAACCGGCTGTAGCCGCGCCCGTGGCGGGCGACATAGGTCGCCGCCTCGATGCGGATGGGAAGCGCGGTTGGGCTCCATAATTCGCCGGTATCGTCGTCGCGCAGGTAAAAGGCCTCGCCGGGGCGATCGGCGACCGGGTCGTTCGACCAGGGCGTGAGCTGGTTTTCGCGGCTGTTGACGGACCAGGTGTAACCGCTGCCCTCGATCGCCGCCTGGAAGCCGAATTTTTCGTTGGCGACGACATTGATCCAGGGCGCCGGCGTCGCCTGGCCAGGGCCGAGAAACGTCACATATTCCTGGCCATCCTTGGCGAAACCGCCGAGCCCGTTGAAAAATTCCAGTTTTTCCGTCGGCGCCGCGGTCGGCGTCCGATCTGGCGCGTCCTTAGACTTCGCCGGCAGTCTGGCGGGCGGCTTTATCGACGTCTGCGTCTCGACGATCCGTTCGATCTGAGCGAACAGCCCGCCGCGCTGCGCCACAAGAACGACGCGCGCCACTGAAACAAGCAGGGCGGACGTCTCGGTGGGAATGAGGTCGCCGCGCAGCACGAAAACGCCGCCGGCCGAATCCTCGCCGGGAATTCTCGGCCGCATCTGGCGGGTGCGGATCAGGGTTTCGAGAGCGACTTGAAGATCCTGCACATAGGAGGATTGGCGCTCGTTGAGGATCACCAGATCGACGGCGAGCTGCTTCATCCGCCAATATTCGTGCGCCTGCAGCAGTTCACGCGCGATATCGAGATCGTCGGCGTCGGAGATGCGCAAAACCACGATCGGCAGATCGCCGGAAACGCCGAGCGCCCAGAGCCCCGATTGCGCCCCGGCGCCACGCAGGATCGTCTCGGAGGGCGGACGCAAGGTCGGATTGACATAGATCACATGGCTCGCGAGACGCTGGAACAGGCTGGCTTCGCCGGCCGTGACGCCGAGATGATGCAATTGCACCTGAGCCTGCGTCCAGGCGAGAGTCGTCGCGCGCGAATAGGCCGTGGCGTCGCGATGCTTGTCGACAATGTCGAGCAGGGTTTCGCGCGTTGAGGCCGCCATCGTCCAGAAGGAAATCCGCGCCATGGCGCCCGGCGGAATCCGCACACGCCGGCGCAGGGCGAAAATCGGGTCGAGCACGGCGCCGACCGTGTTCGAAAGCGTCCTCCCGTCGATCATGGCGATCGGCGTTCTCACGCTCTGGCCCCGCCCCAGGAAACGCGCCCGGTCGGTTTCGATTTCGGTCTTGCCGACGGTTTCGCCATCGACGACGGCGATCTGTCCGACCCAGATTTCCGGCTCGCTCGGATCGCGCCTTCGCCGCGTGGCCAGAAGCGCGCCGACATCGGCCAGGAATTCGGTTTCGACGAAAAGTTTTGAAAAAGCCGGGTGCGCGACATCCGCCGCCTGCGGCGCGAGGACCAGTTCGGCATAGGAGGTGATTTCGATTTCGCGAACGCGCGGGCCGGCGTTCGTCACCGAGACGCGCCGCACTTCGGCGTCGTCCTCGGAGGAAACCACGACATCCAAAGTCGTCGTCAGCGCTCCGTCCTGGCGCGTGAATTCCGCGCGATCCTCGTTGAAGGCGACAAAATAATCGTCGGGTTCGCGGCCGCTCGGCTGAAAGCCCGCCGACCAGACCTCGTTGTTGTGAACATCACGCAGAAAAATATAGGAGCCGAAATCATCGCAGGCAGAGTCCTCGCGCCAGCGGGTCAGGGCGAGTTTTCCCCAGCGGCTATAGCCGGAGCCGGCGCTGGTCAACATTGTGGAATAAAGTCCGTTGGAAAGCAGGTGCGTAGCCGGGGTCGCCTGATGCGCGGAGGAATAACGTCGGCCGCCCGACGGCTCGGCGTCGCGCCCTTTTTTGGCGGAGGATTTTATTTCCGCCGCCCGCGGACGGATGACGGCGACCTCGCGTGGCACGCGCTCCTGCAACAGGAGTTCGGTCGCCTGGACCATCGGCTCGGCGTGAAACCGCGCCCGCATCCTGGCGTCGAGCACGGCATTGGCGATGGCGACGATGGTCATGCCCTGATGGTGGGCCATGAAGGCGCGCACGATGGCGCGCTGTTCGCCTTCGGGCACACGCGTCGGCGTATAATCCAGCGCCTCATAGAAGCCGTAACGGCCGAGCGCGCCGACTCCGGCGAGGCGCTCCAGATTGACGCGGGCCGCCGCCGGATCGACCATGGTCGCCAGCGCCGTCGCATAGGGCGCCACGACGAAATTGTCGGCCAGTCCGCGTTTCAGACCGAGGCCGGGAATGCCGAAATTGGAATATTGATAGGTGAATTCCAGATCGCGCGCATTATAGGCCGATTCCGAAACGCCCCAGGGCAAATCCTGCTTGTTCGCAAAGGCGATCTGCCGGCCCACAACCAGACGGCTTGTCGCTTCGAGCAGACTTCCCGCAGGCGCCCGCATGACCAGCGAAGGCATCAGATATTCGAACATCGATCCCGACCAGGAGACCAGCGCGGCGCCATGAGCGATGGGCGTTGCCGTGCGCCCAAGCTGGAACCAGTGGCGCGCGGGAATATCGCCCTTGGCGATGGCGAAAAAACTCGCCAGCCGCGCTTCGGAGGCCAGAAGGTCGTAGCAATTGGAATCGAGCGCGCCTTCTGTCGTCAGATAGCCGATCGACAACAGGTTGCGCTTGCGGTCCGTGAGAAAGCCGAACTCCATGGCCATTGCCATCGAACGGGCAATTTCCTCCAGTTTCCCCAGGCGCGCTTTCAGGTCCTCGGCGCCTTCCGGGTTGCGCGAAAAGTCGGCGCGTTGCGCCGCGATGGCGTTCACGGCGGCCTGCGCCCAGAACAGCATGTCCGCGCCAGTCTCGTCGCCGCGTTCGCTGGCCAGCGCCCGCGCCATATCGAGCATCGTGTCGGCCTGGAGGCCGAGATTTTCAAGCCGAGCCCCAAAATCGTCCAACGCCGAAAATGGCTCGCGCGCGGCCGCGGCGAGGGCGGATAGCGCATCGTCGAGCTGCCGCCAGGTGACTGTCTGCGTCTTGCGGCCGTCACGCAGGCGCGCGGCGTCTTCCCGGGTCAGATCGAGCGCGTCGGCGATCCCTTCGAGGCAAACCTTTTGTTCCGTTGGCGCCGATCGCCATTCGCGGCAGGAATTGGCCAAGGCGATCAGGTGCCCGGCAAGATTGCCGCTATCGACCGAAGAGACATATTTCGGATCGAGCGGGCGCAGGTCGCCGGTGTCGTACCAATTGTAGAAATGGCCGCGAAAACGCGCCATGCCGCTCATCGTCGCCAGAGTCGCCTCAAGCCGCTCGATGGTTTCCTTCGTTCCGATCCAGCCGAAATCGCGGGCGCTCGCCAGCGACAGGAGATAAAGGCCGAGATTGGTCGGCGATGTGCGACGCGCCAGCCTGGGCGTCGGATCTTCCTGAAAATTATCAGGCGGCAGCATGTGGTCGGCGTCGGTGACAAAAGTCTCGAAGAAGCGCCAGGTGCGGCGCGCGGTCAACCGCAAGGCGTGTGCATCGTCATCGGACAGGGGTTTTCTGCTGGCAAGGCGCGGCGGCAGGCTGACCCAGCGCGCGACGGCCGGCGAGGCCAGCCAGAGCGCCGCGAAGGCGCCAGCCAGCAGCGCATTTCCGCCTCCGTTGAGCCAGCCGACGATCGCGGCCAGCGCGCTGATGACCAGAGCGCCAGCCATACGGCGATAATAGCCGGACATATCGAGACGCCGGCTGATGGTCGCCTGCGCCGCGGGAACCCATTCGAGCAGATTCTTGTGGCTGACATAGAGGCGATAAAGGGTGCGAATGATCGCGTCGCCCATCAGCCAGGCTTGATGGGCCAGGAAAATGATGGTGAGCGAGGACAAGGTCAGGGCCAGCTTGAGATCGCCGCCGAGCGCGCGAAAATGGCTGGCCAGGGTGATTCCGGGACGGCGCGGCGGCATGGCCGCAATGACGGGAATCATCGGCGGCAAGGCGATCGTCGCGAGCACGAAACCGGTCCAGGCCAAAGCCGCGGGAAACGGCAGGAGCCATCCCGCGAGCAAGGCGAGGATCGAAAAAGGCGCGGAAAGGGTGCGGCGCAGATTGTCGAGCATTTTCCAGCGCCCAATCGCCGGAATGGCGGCGGCGGCTTTTCGCGCCTGGTCCGGGTTGGGCCCGCGACCGAGAATCCACGGCAGGAGCTGCCAGTCGCCGCGCGCCCAGCGATGGTGGCGGAGCGCGCCGACGTCGTAGCGCGCCGGAAATTCCTCGACAACTTCGACATCGGAGGCGAGGCCGGCGCGGGCGAACACGCCCTCGAACAGATCATGGCTGAGCAGGGTCGAGTCGGGGACGCGATCGGTCAGCGCCGCCTCGAAAGCGTCGATGTCGTAAATGCCTTTGCCGGCATAGGAGCCTTCGCCGAACATGTCTTGATAGACGTCGGAAACCGCCGAAGCATAGGGATCGATGCCGCTCAGGCTTGAAAAGATGCGCTGGAACAGCGAGCCTTCGAGCCCCACCGGCAGCGAAGGGGTCACGCGCGGTTGCAGCACCCCATAGCCTTCGACGATCCGTCCCGTCGCCTTGTCGAAACGCGGCTGGTTGAGCGGATGCGCCATTTTGCCGATCAGTCGGCGAACGGCGTCGCGCGGCAGGCGCGTATCGGCGTCCAAAGTGACGACATAGCGCGTATCGGGCGGCGCCAGAGGCGCCGCGCCATCGACATGAACAAAGCCCGTATCGGGCGCGTCACGTAAAAAACGGTTCAGTTCGTGCAGCTTGCCCCGTTTGCGCTCCCAGCTGATCCAGCGCGATTCGCTCAGGCTCCAGACGCGGTGGCGATGCAGCAGCAGGAAACGCGGGCCGCCAGGCGCCGGTCCATAACGCGCGTTCAGTCGCGCGACGCCACTCGCCGCCGCCGCCAGCAGGGCCTCGTCGCCTTCGATATTCTTGGCTGCGGCGTCCAGCCAGTCGGAGAGCAATGCAAAATGCAGGTCGCCTTCGGGACTGGCGAGATGGTGGATCTCCAGACGCTCGATCTGCTCCTCGATGGCGTCCGGCGTGGTCAAAAGCGTCGGCACGGCGACGAGGGTGCGCAAATGCGGGGGAACGCCGTTGGCCAGCTCCAGGGCTGGCAGAAGGTTGGCGTGGAAGCCGAAGCTGACCGCCCGATTGACCAGCGCGACCGCAGCGTCGACAGTGGGGATCGCGCCCAGCGCCGCGAGAATCCCGAGTGGCCATGCGGACAAGCCCATGGCGGCGAGAGCGACCAGAGCGACAGCGAGCAGGGCCAAGGTGACGGCGGCGATGGCGCTGACGTAAAAACCAATGCCCGAAGCCCGATGCAGGCGCACCCGCCACTTGTGCTCCCGCGGGTGATAGCCGATCTCGTTTTCAAAATCCTGGCGGCCGCCGCCGATCAGGTGATAGCCGGGATCGCTTTTTCGCGCGTCTGCCGGCGCGGAAGCCTCATTGTGAAAGCGTTTGGCCGCCGCGACGGCGCAGTGCGCAATGTCGAGTTCGGCGGCCTTCGAACCGCGCGCCAATTCCTCGATGGCGGTGCGATAGAGATTGCGTGTCGGGAAATCCATGTCCTGGTAGGCGCTGTCGATTGCGAGCGCCTCGTCGACAAGGCTGACCTCCTCGAACAGGTCTTTCCAATCGACATCCGAGATCAAGCGCAGGCTGGTGATGATGTTGCGCACAGTGACGCTGGTCGCGCCCTGCCGCCGGTGCACTTCGCGCACGACATGGTCGGCGGTCGTGTGCTGCGCCGCCAGCCGCTGGTCGAGCCAGGTCAAGGCCGGCGTGATTGTCGGGTCTTGGTCGCGCAGCCTGTGAATGAGCTGGACGGCGAAGGCTTCCGATCGCGCATCGTTCTCATGGTCGGCGAGCGAGACCTTCAGCGGCTCCGCTTTTTGTCCGGCCGCGCCCAGCAGCCGGTCGGCGAGATCGTCCGCCAGATGACGCGCCGCGCGGCCTTTGACGATCTGGTCGGCAAGGCGGCGCAGATTTTCGATCATCACGATCCGCAATGTGATCGAAACCGCCCATAATTCGCCGATTGTCAGCGGCTGCACCTCCTGATAGGCGCGCACATAGCCGACCAGCATGTCGGAATCGAACCGGCTGTCGGTGTGCGCGACAAAGGCCCAAGCCATGCCGAACACGCGGGGGTATCCAGCGAAAGGCCCGACGGCGAGTTTCGGCAATTGCCGGTAATAGCCTGGCGGCAGGTCCGAGCGGATGTCGCGGACCTGTTTTTCGATGAGATGATAATTGTCGATCAGCCATTCCGCGGCCGGCGTGACGGCGCGCCCCTCGTCGGTTCCTTGCAGCAGGCTTTTGTATGCGGCGAGCAGGACGCTGCCGTTCTCGGCGAGGCGGCCCGCCAGCGGATGCCCCTTCTCTGGCTTTGGCGTCACTTTCTGGGCCGCCGCGAGACTTCGCGCATGCTCCTCGATGCGCTCGGCGCTGAAAAGTTCTTCCCGAACAGGCTCCGGATTATCCCAGGGCGAGGGCGCGCGCGCGAAAAGGCTGTGCAGAAATATCGTCAATTGGGCCTCAAATCCGAAATTGGGATGGGTGGCGGCTCCTCATGCCGCGGCGCGACAGTTCGTTTTTTGCGCGCGAAAATTGAGGCGACGAGAAGAAATGCGCCGGTCGTTCATAAAGCTCAGGACCTTGTGGTCACGGATCGGCTTTGTCGGCGACTGGCGCGGAGGAAGGCGGTCTGTGCTGTCCCGCGTCGGAATGCGGCGTCTTCCTGAAAACGGAAACAAGCGCCAAGCCGACGAGCAGCGCGAGTACGACAGGGATGAAGGGGTTCCAGCGCGGGGCGCCGCCCCTGGCGCCGACGACGGGAATGTTCCTGTTTTCGCGCGCGACGGGAAGAAGGGCAAAAAGGCGGTTGGCGATGGCGGCGCCATCAGCGCCGCTGTGATCCGGGATCATGCGAGCCAACACGTCAAGGGCGACGGCTTTCGGCAATTTTGCAATGCGCGCCGCTTCTTTCCAGGGATCGGCTCCGGAGCGCGCAATCGCCGAAATGATCGTCAGCGGCATCCCGTTTCCCTCGTTGTACACGACGGCATAGAGGAAAGGCTCGAATTCCGGGCCGAGCGGCGGGAAGGCTTGCGACACGCTCACTCCAATCCTTGAGTTCCGCCTTCTATTGGCGGCCTGTCATTGACGCGCCAATCTCCGGGCGCTGTCGGCAATTCTCCGGTCACATCAACATGGGCGACGTCGCTTGCAGCAGGCAGCGTCGGGTCTGAAAATCTAAGATCGAGGAGGCGGCCTTGATCGGTCAGGAGTTGAAGGTCAGAGCGACCGAACAGACTTTTCAGGACTTCAGCCGGCATTTGGATTTCGCCACAACCCGTGACGCCTGCGGCCGCGCGAAAATAGCCGTCGAAATCGAATGTCGCCTGCGCCATCTTCTTGCCTTTTTGTGTGACGACCCCGTGTCCGGAAATTCCGCCGAGATAGCGCAACGCTGTTGTTTTCATGGCCATGGTCTCACCTGTTCTCCGCATCAGCCTTCAAGGCGTCGGCAAGGTCGTCTGCGTCGATGGGAATCATTTGTTCTGGTCTGCCGGACGTCGCCAGAGACGGGAGGCGCAACATCGTCGCGATGCGGCGAAAGGCGAGAAAGGACAGCCCTGAAATCTCCTCTTCGTCGGTCACCAGACGATAGGTTCCCGCAGGCTGCGGACGTTCCAGTTCAGGTAGCGTGAAAGGCCGCTTGAACGTTACGGTCGTCTCGGTGGTTCGCACGGGCATGTATTTTCCCTCGGAGAAAGCTCTGTCTATCGGTTTTGACGCCTATTCGCTTCGCGGACCTTCGGTCCTTCACGCGAACCGGATTCCACTTTGCTCGAACCGAAGGTCCGCGAAGCGATTACGCTTCAGCGAGACTTCTTCGGTGGCTTGATTGGCGTGAGCCTGCCCGCCGCCATTAAGGGCGGGTTCGGATCGGCAGCCGGCTTGATAGCTTTCGGCTTCTTGGCTTCGCGGTTGCCGCGTTTGCGTTCCTTGGCCATGACAAACTCCTGTCGCGCGCCTCTAGAGCCTTTTCCGATCCGAAAGAATCGGATCTAGGCTCTAGTTTCTTGTTTTAACGCGTTTTCTTCACGAGAAACGGTATCCGCTTCGCTTGAAAACGCTCTGACGGGCGCGCTCGAGTGATATGCAAAGCCCCGCAACCCTTTCCAGGCGCGGGGCTTCGCGAGCGCGGGCGGGGTGAAGTCGCATTGTGCGCACCAGAAAAATCGCTGGCTAGGCCGCCAGTACATCCGTGGTCGACCTGAAATGGCGCCGGCGATCACCGCTGATTTTACGAGCCAAAACCCGCCGACGGAAAACTGTCAGAGCATGATTTCAAGCTTTTCGGCCGACATCTTGCCGCTCTTGCGGTCCGCAACAAGCTCGAAGGACACTTTGTCGCCCTCGCGCAATAGGTTGAGACCAGAACGTTCGACGGCGCTGATGTGAACGAAGGCGTCCTTGCCGCCGTCATCCGGCGCAATGAAGCCGAAGCCCTTTTCGGAATTAAACCACTTTACGGTTCCCTGAGACATGGAAACCCCTTTCTAGAATCGCTGTAAATGCTCGCCAGCGCTGCCGCTGACGGTCGAAATTGCATTCTTGAGCAAGCTGATTGTGAGGTGTTATTGAGTAATTATGGTGAGCAATTACATCTGAAAGGCACCTATCGACATCCCATATGTAGGTTGTTTGGAAAAAAATTACAAGTGATAATGGGTGTTATATTTAAGAGGCGACGACCGCATGAGCCAAGGATGTCGCGGAAAAGCGTTTTGGACGGTCGTGCGGCTCATAAGGCGTTTTGTCGCGCGCCAAGGGCTGCGCGCGTGGATCGAGGGGATGTCAGTGTCGACCGCTCGCATTCCTTTCCCATTAGAGACCTGGCTGATCACACTTCAAATCCCACACGAGACGACCTATCGATACTGGCAGCAGGTGAGCCTCGGGCCCCATTGTCTGATGCTGCGGCCGCGAAAGCCGATGGTCCTGTTGCTGGGTGTGGGACTTGCAAATAAAAATAACCTCCCCCTATCCAACCACTCCCTCCTCGGCTCCCCGCGGGCCGTGAGATGCAACACCCAGGCAGCGCTGAGTCTCCGAATGCGCGGACAGCGGACCTCGTCATCGTCTATTACGGCCTTGTTGGAAGGTCAGGCGGCGCGAAAACACGCCGTCGCGTAATTCATTTTGCACAATTCGATGACCGCTTTGAGCCCGATGATTGTCGCGCCACGCTACCTCGACGAACGACGGCTCTGGGTCA
>CAYRNB010000084.1:7677-13276 GCA_964425315.1 uncultured Rhodoblastus sp. | reverse complement strand
TCGTAGCAGATGATTTCCCGCTCGCCGCGATGAACGGAAAGCACGCGGCCCCTGGGGCCGCATTTCCGCCGCGCCGAAATATGCGAGCGCCGGCCCTTCAACGGCCAGGCGCGCTTGCGTGGCTGCAGCGCCCCGAGCGTCAAGGCGCCGAGCCGGCCCTCGACCGCCACCAGGGCGCAGCCAGGCCCGGCGGCGAGCCGGGGCAGACGGAAGAATTGCGCCCAGGCCCGCCAATCGGGCGCGATGTCGCGCTCGCTTTCCGATTCCGCCAGCGTCACGCGCAGGTCGGGATCGGCATGGTCGAGCGCCACACGATAAAAGGCGCCGCGCGCGCCCTGCTGCAGGGAGAGCGACACGCCGCGAAAGCTGCGGATCGGCAGAGCGAGCCGCATGCGCACGCCGGCGACGCGACGCTCGATGGCGATGCTGTCGGCCGCGATGAAGACGCGCCGCTCGCCGCCGTCGGCGCGCGGATCGTCGGCGAGGATCGGGGCCAGCGCCGCAACGGGAGGCGTGAACATGGTCGGCTCCGGACAAGATTTCTGTTTCGGCCGCCATAATTCGCCCGCACCCGCCCATGCGCGGCTAAAAAAATAGGCGGCATTTTAGGGAAATTGCGCCGACGCAGAGCATGGCCAACCATTATTGGGCGGGTTCGCTCAAATTGTCGGCAATCGCGCAAACGAGCCTTAAAACCGAGCATTTCGCATTTGCGAAAGCGCTTGCGCCGGCGGCGCGCCATGATTAGATCAGGTGTAACGAACTCGAACCCCGCCCTGCCTTGCCCGAATCCTTGGATCTCGCCATGATCGCCCCCCGCGTTGAGGCGATCGTCCGCGAAGCCGGCGAAATAGCCCTGCACTATTTTCGCCCCGGCAAGCCGACTCAGGCGCAGGTCAGCCATAAATCGAACGGTGGTCCGGTCACCGAAGCCGATCTGCGCGTCGACGATTTCCTGCGCCAGCGCCTGTCCGCGCTCGCGCCCGCGCTTGGCTGGCTGTCGGAAGAAAGCGCCGATACGCCGGAGCGGCTCGACCGCGACGCCTTGTTCATTGTCGATCCGATCGACGGCACGCGCGGATTCGCCGCGGGCGACCCCTGTTTCGCCATCTGCGTCGCTCTGGTGGCAAGCGGACGGCCGATTTACGGCCTGGTTCACGCGCCAGCGCTCGCCCAGACCTTTGTCGCTTCCGCTGGCTGCGGCGCGCGGCGCGACGGCGCGCCGATCTCCGTCTCGGCGCGGCCGCGGCTCGAAGGGGCGCGCCTTGCCGCGCCCGAGGCGCTCGCCGCCGACCTGCGCCGCTCCGGCCTGCATTTTGCACAGCAGCCGAGCCTGTCCTCGCTCGCCATGCGCCTGCTGCGTGTCGCCGAAGGCGGGTTCGACGCGGCCTTGGCGCGCAAGAACGCGCACGACTGGGATATCGCCGCCGCGGATCTCATCCTGCGCGAGGCCGGCGGCGTCCTGACCGATTTCGCCGGCCGCACGCCGGCCTATAACCGGGTCGAGACAAGCCATCCGGAGCTCGCGGCCGGGCCGCCCGGGTTGCAAGCCGAACTGATCGAGGCCGCGCGCGCCGGTGCGGCGAAGCGCTAATCAGGCGCTCGTTGGCGCGCCAACGAGCGCCTGATTAGCTACTTTTGATTTGGCAGGATTTTTGTCCGAAAACCGGCATCCACTTTTCGGAAATCCTGCCTAGAACTGAGGAAGTCGCCGATGAGCCACGAAGTCGAAACCAAGCAATTGCTGCATCTCGTCTTTGGCGGCGAATTGCGCGATCTCGCCAAAGTCGAATTCAAGGACATGAGCCAGCTCGACTTCGTCGGCCTCTATCCCGACCACAAATCCGCCTACGCGGCCTGGAAGTCCAAGGCGCACGCCACGGTGGACAACGCCCACATGCGCTATTTCATCGTTCACGTCCACCACATGCTCGACCCATCCGACGACTGATGCGATTTGCGGTTGATCCATTCGGAAATCTTCTTCCGTTCACGCGAGATGCATTTTTGCGGATTGCGAAGCGATCTCGCTGAAACCGTATGACCTGAATCCCTTTGATCTAGCGCAAATTTAGCCGAAGGCGGCGCGGCTACGCTCGCCACGGCCGCGCTTTTGCGCTATTTGTCGCAAAAAATACGTGTGCGAGGAGACCATGACGGCGCAAATTCAACGTTCGGCGCCGTTTTTTAGCCGGAAAGGTCGACCATTACGCTTCAGCCCCGCTCACCCGCACCAGCGGGAGCGTCTTCGGAGTCGGGAAGCGGCACAGGCGAAAGAAGTGACCAGGCTTAGATGAGGAGCGCCGTATTTCTGCCTGTCTATCGCGCCGCCGCTTCCGGCGTCGCGCCTTTCAGCGGGCTTTTTTTGCTGCGGCGCGCCCAAAAGGGCAAGGAAGACGCCAACAGACTCTGCGAGCGGCGCGGCGTCCCGAGCCTGCCGCGCCCGTACGGCCGGCTGGCCTGGCTGCATGGCGCGAGCGTCGGCGAGGGCCTGGCCCTGCTGCCTTTGGTCGAACGCCTGATCGCCAAAGGTTTTCACGTCCTGGTCACCACCGGCACGGTGAGCTCCGCGCGCATTCTGGCGCAGAGGCTGCCCTCCGGCGCGAGCCACCAATATGTCCCGCTCGACGCGCCGCGTTTCGTCGAAAAATTCCTCGACCATTGGCGGCCCGACCTGTTCCTGCTGGCGGAATCGGAAATCTGGCCCAATACGATCTGCTGCGTTCACGCGCGCGGCATTCCCATCACCCTGGTCAACGCCCGCCTTTCGCCGCGCTCCTTCACGCGCTGGCGCCGGTTTCCCGGTTTCATTTCGACCCTTTTAGGCAAAATCGACCTCTGCCTCGCCCAGAGCCAGGACGATGCGGAAAGGCTCATCGGCCTCGGCGCGCCGCGCGTGCACGCCGTCGGCAATCTGAAATATGACGTCGGAGCGCCGCCCGCCGATCAGGCGCGACTCGACGCACTCGCGAGGCAGGTCGGCCCGCGCCAGGTCTGGATCGCCGCCTCGACCCATGCCGGCGAAGAGGCTTTGGCCATCGCCGCCCACAAGCAGTTGGCGAGGCGCTTTCCCGGTCTGTTGACGGTCCTGGTTCCGCGCCACATCCATCGCGGCGCGGACATCGCCGAGCTTGCGCGCTCCCAGGGTCTGGCGGCGGCGCGGCGCTCGCTGAATGAGCCGGTCCGACCGGAGACGCAAATCTATATCGCCGATACGATGGGCGAGCTTGGCCTGTTCTATCGGCTGTCCAGCGTGATTTTCATGGGCAAGTCGCTGGTCGGCGAAGGCGGCGGCCAGAATCCGATCGAGCCGGCGAAATTGGGATCGGCGATCCTGCACGGGCCCCATGTCGGCAATTTCCTCGACGTTTACGCGGCCTTGGACGAAAAAGAAGGCGCCATTCGGGTGCGGGACCTCGACGGCCTCGTCGCGGCTCTTTCGTCGCTCTTCGCCGATCCGGCCCGGCTGCGCCGCACGGCGCAGGCCTCGCGCGAAATCGTCGGCGCGCTCGGCGGCGCTTCGGATAAAATTATGCAGGCGCTCGAACATTATATCGCCTACATGATTTTATCTGAGCACTAGCGCAAACTTCTGGCTTCCGCCGCAAACCGCGCTTACACTCAGGTCATCACCATGTGAGGAGCCATGCGCGCGCCGGATTTCTGGTGGTCCGTCAAGCCGAGCCCGCTCGGCCGGGTCATGACTGTGCTGCTGACGCCTTTTTCGGTTCTTTACGGCCGGGCGGTGGTGCGCAGGATGGCGCGGACCGGCTCGCGGGTGAACGCGCCGGTGATTTGCGTCGGCAATTTCGTCGCCGGCGGGGCCGGCAAGACGCCGACCGCCCTCACCGTCGCCAGATGGCTGAAACGCGCCGGCGAAAATCCCTGTTTCCTGTCGCGCGGCTATGGCGGCGCTCTATCCTCCGACGGCGGCGCCCATCTCGTTGACCGGCGCCGCCATTGCGCGGCGGAAGCCGGCGACGAGCCCATGCTGCTCGCCCGCGTCGCCAATACGGTGGTGGCGCGCGACCGGCCGACCGGCGCCATGCTGGCGCTCGCCGGCGGCGCCAGCCTCATCGTCATGGACGACGGCCTGCAAAATCCGAGTCTCCGCCGCGACTTCACCCTAGGCGTCGTCGACGGCGCCGTCGGCTTCGGAAATGGCCGCCTGATTCCCGCCGGCCCCTTGCGGGCGCCGCTCGATCTGCAGATCAAGCAGATTTCCGCCGGCCTGGTGATCGGCGCGGGCGAAGCCGGCGAAATAGCCGAAAAACGCATGGCTGACGCCGGCAAACCGGTCTTTCACGGCAGGCTCGCGCCCGACGCCAACGCCGCGCTGCGGATGCTGGGGGCGCGAGTCGTCGCCTTCGCCGGCATCGGCCGGCCGCAGAAATTTTTCGATTCGCTCCAAGCCTGCGGCGCGCGCCTCGTCGGCCGCCACGCCTTTCCCGATCATTATCCCTATCGGCCGGGCGACATCGCCACACTGCAGCGCGAGGCGGACGCACGCGACGCGTTGCTGGTCACGACGGAAAAGGACCTGGTCAAGCTCACGCCTTTCCTGGGGCGGCTGCACCCGAAACTGCCCACGCCCGAGGCGCTGCCGGTCTGCCTCGTGGTCGATGAGGCGGAAGAGTTGCAAAAGCTTTTGTCAAAAGTTCTGTCGAATTTCCGCGCCGCCGGCCGCCATGCCGGTCAGATCGACATTTAGCTCTTACTGTTCCGCGGGCGCCTTCTCCGCCGCCCGACGAAGGACGCCGGCGATCCGCTCCACTTCGGGCAGGGCGTGCCTGAAGAATTTCTGCAGGCCGGAGCAAAGGTAGTTCAGGCCCGGCTCGCCGTCCGGCGTCCGGATGAAGCGGTTCTTCGGGCACTCGCCCCAGCAATCGGTCTTGAACGCGCACTCCTGGCAATAGCGCGGCAGGGTTTCCGATTTCGCATAGCCGAACTTCACCTGGGTCGGCGAGAAAACCATCTGCTGCAGCGTCTTGTCGCGCACCGATCCCAGCCGGTATTCCGGATAAACGTAATGGTCGCAGGAATAGAGGCCGCCGTCATGCTCGACCGCGACGTTCTTGCCGCAGAACTCGCTGTAGATGCAGATCTGAGACGGCAGCCCGACGTGCTGGGCCACCAGGGTTTCTATATGGTTGACCAGGACCTTGCCCAAATCCTTGCGCACCCACTCGTCGAAAACCCTGGAGAGAAAATAGCCGTATTGATCGGGATCGACGGACCAGTCCGTGACCACTGAATCTGGATGGCCGGGATGGGCCTCGGGGCTGCCCTTGATCGGCAGGCGCGACGCGTCCCAGCTTTGCGGCGCGGCCGTCTCGAAATCCTTGGGCTCGACGATCGGGATGAACTGAATGTAATGGGCGTCAAGCTCGCGCCGCAGGAAGCGATAGACGTCCAGCGGCCGCGAGGCGTTGAACCGATGCACGCAAGTGAGCGTGTTGAACGGCACGCCGACTTTGCGCAGCAGGTTCGCCGCCGCCATGACTTTGTCGAAGGTCGGAGCGCCGCCCTTGTTGACGCGAAAGTGGTCGTGCAATTCGCGCGGACCGTCGATGCTGAGGCCGACAAGAAAGCGGTTCTC
>CAYRNB010000084.1:2450-7577 GCA_964425315.1 uncultured Rhodoblastus sp. | reverse complement strand
TGGCCGATCGAACCGTAAGTCTGGGGCGCGCTATATTTATCGTCCATGAGGCTCAAAACCCTTCGATCCAGCTATTGAAACTTGAAAATGCGTTTCCAGTCCGTCTTCATGCTGACCACCGTCCAACCGTTCAACGGCGCCGCATCGAGCGCTTTGTCGAGACGACCGAATTCCGCGTGGCGATCGTAGGCGTATTCGCGCACGGCGTCGTCATGATGCACGATGAGGCCGAGTGCCCGGCCGCCCGACTTGGTCGCCCATTGCAGCATTTGCAGATCGCCGTCCGAATTGCCGAACGCCGCGGTCGGCCGCCGCCCAATGAATTCATTTATGCCGACCGGCTTGCCTGGTCCATCGTTGACGAAATTAATATCGGGCAGGCGAAAGAGCTCGGGCTGTCCGTCGCGCATCTGAAAGCGCGTCTTGATCGTTGAGCCTACCACCTGCTCGGGTGGAACGCCATAAACCCGTTCCGTCCACGGCCGCATGAATTCGACGCCGCCGCCGGACACGATGCAGGTCTCGAAGCCGTTGGCGCGCAGATAGGCCAGAAGTTCGATCATCGGCTGATAGACGAGGTCCGTATAGGGCCGATGGAACCGGGGGTGACGGGCGGTCGCAAGCCATTTGACCACGATGTCGGCGAATTCCTCGGTCGTCATGCCGGCGTGGGTCACCGTAACCATCTCGACGAGACCGCGCTCGCCGGCCTTGGCCAGCGTCTTCATGTCGCCGTCGAGCACCGCCTTGAACGGCTGCTTGTCTTTCCATTCGGGATGCATCGGCGCCAGCGCCTTCACACGATCCAGCGCGAAGGCGAGCTGGACATACATCGGATGCTCGCACCACAAAGTGCCGTCATTGTCGAATGTCGCAAGGCGTTGCGCCGCCGGGACGAAATTGGGCGAGCCCTTCCGTGTGACGGCGGCGACGAAGTCCAGGATCGACTGCTTCGCCTTTCCGTCGTTCCATGATGGAAGCGGATCGTCCTGCGCAATGGCCGGAAAATTGGGAAGCGCGATTCCAGCGGCGGTTGAGGCGATGAGCGCAGCCAATACGGCCCGCCGGTCGGCGCGAAACGATGAGCCCATTTGGCGACCCTCCAAATTGAAATTGAGCCCCGCAAAAAATATAGGAGACTTAAATCTCTCAACAATTTGAATGCGCCGAATTGATTTAACGCAAGACGGATGAAGCCGCTCGTCAAAATCGGTCATGTGACAAGTTGAAAGCGAGATGCCGCGACGCGGGTCATCAACTTAAATTGAGTTGCTTGGCGCTTGACACTGATATTGTGACATTCTTCACGTTTATTGCCAGTCAAGCGCAAGCCCTGTCTTGATCAATGTCATCGCCCCAACATCTCCGTCGGCGAACATGAAGGCAGGGCTACGGCCGCGTCTTTTGCCTCGGCTGCCGCTCAGGCGTTCGACACTGACAGACCCGCGGTCTCCGCGCGGCGTCGCTTTTTTTTTTAAAGTGTCGAATTCGGTGTTTCAGAACGAGTAGACGGGGGAACATCATGACAAGCGAAAAAGACAGGAGCGGTTCAGACTCGGGCCATTCCTCCCTTAGCCGCCGCAATGTCCTGCTGGGAAGCAGCACGTTCGCCATAGCTTCGGCGCTGGGCGCCGCCGCGCCCGTTCAGATGGCCCAGGCGCAAACCAAAGCCCAGGCCCAGCCGTCCGGCCGGCCGCCGAATATTCTTTTCATCATGGCGGACGACATCGGGTGGTTCAATATCGGCGCCTATCACCAGGGCATCATGTCGGGCAAGACGCCGAACCTCGACAGGATCGCCGCCGAAGGCATACGGTTCACCGATTACTATGCCGAGGCGAGCTGCACCGCGGGCCGGGCCAATTTCATCACCGGCGAAATCCCGCTGCGCACCGGCCTGACGACCGTGGGCCAGGCGGGCGCCGACGTCGGCATTCCGGCGCAGGCGGTGACGCTCGCCACCGTGCTGAAATCGCTCGGCTATATGACCGGGCAATTCGGCAAGAACCATCTCGGCGATCTGAACAAATATCTGCCGACGGTGCACGGGTTCGATGAATATTTCGGCTACCTGTATCACCTCGACGCCATGTCCGATCCCTACTGGCACGACTACCCGCAGGACTGGATCGACAAATATGGCCCGCGCAACCTGGTCCATTCCTACGCCACCGACACGGATGACGGGACGGTGATGCCGCGCTGGGGCAAGGTCGGCAAGCAGCGCATTGTCGACGAAGGCCCGCTGGCGCCCTTCCCGGACATGACCGACCGCCAGAACTGGCAAAAAAGCCGCCCGGCCAAATACAATATGGAGACCTTCGACGAAGTCCTGGTCGAGAACAGCAAGGGCTTCATGGACAAGGCCAAAAAGGAGGGCAAGCCGTTCTTCATCTGGCACAACCCCACGCGCATGCACGTCTTCACCTATCTCTCGCCCAAGTACCAGGCGGAGATGAATCCGAAATCGAATTATGGCGTGGAAGAAGCCGGCATGGCGCAGCTGGACGACAACGTCGGCGCGCTGATGAAGCACCTCGAGGATATCGGCGAAAAGGACAACACCATTGTCGTTTTCACCACCGACAACGGCGCCGAAGTCTTCACCTGGCCGGACGGCGGAATGACGCCGTTCAGGGCGACAAAGGGCACGGTTTTCGAAGGCGGCTTCCGCGTGCCGGCGCTCATCAGCTGGCCGGGAAAAATCAAGCCAGGCCGGATCGAGAACGGCATTTTCTCCGGGCTCGACTGGCTGCCGACCCTCGCCGCCGCTGCGGGAAACCCGAACATCACCGAGCAGCTGCTGAAGGGCGTGAAGCTGGGCGACCGCACCTACAAGAACCACCTGGACGGATACAATCAGCTCGACCTGCTGCTCAACGAGGCCCCCTCCGCCCGCCATGAAATCTGGTACTTCGGCGGTCCGCATCTCGGCGCCGTCCGGGTCGACGACTTCAAATTCCAGTTCTACCAGCAGCCCTGGGGCTGGCCGGGCGAAAAGGACACGACGGATATGCCCACTATCGTCAACCTTCGCCAGGACCCGTTCGAGCGGACGCCTTCGATCCGCGGCGAGAGCCTGAACGACCAGGGGGGCGGCTACTTGAACGACTTCTTCGCCCGCGAATTCTGGCGCTTCGTCGAAGTGCAGCAGAGAGTGGCCGATCTGGCCAAGACGGCGATCGAGTTCCCGCCGATGCAGTCGCCGGCTTCCTTCAACCTCGACGCGGTCAAGCGCAAAATAAACCAAATGATGAGGGCGCACGAAGGGCAATAGAGGGGAATTGCCCCGAAAAGCAGCGGGCGCGCCGCAATGGCGCGCCCGTTTTCGT
Source organism: uncultured Rhodoblastus sp. (assembly GCA_964425315.1). GTDB lineage: Bacteria > Pseudomonadota > Alphaproteobacteria > Rhizobiales > Beijerinckiaceae > Rhodoblastus. The sequence continues at coordinate 4,245 of CAYRNB010000084.1, read as the reverse complement.
AAGCGAAGCCATTATGCCGGCGCCCGGTTTCGGACTTATCGCTTCTCTTCCGCCGCGAGCTGGCGCAGGCGCAGGAGTTTCGCCTCCGGCCCGGCATAGGCCTCCTGGCGATCGACGTTCCAATAGCGCAAGTCCTCGATGGCGATATGCGCGCCGGTGGCGGCGCAGACCACATAGGCCCCCGGTTTCTTGATCTTGAAGTCGCCGTCGAGATATTCGATTTCGGCCGGCCCACTCATGACGACGCGGCGATCCATGCGGTTCATGCCCTTTATTGCGCTCCGCGCCCCGCGTCCTTCCGCGAAGCATTCCCTCATTTAGCGTCAATGGCGGCGGGGTTCAACGCCGGCCCGTAATAGCCCCGCAGACGCTTGCGCTGAAATCAAGGACGAGCGCGAGGGAGCGGAAAGGGTCAAGCTGTGAGCGCACGGGAAACCGTCTGCGACAATCGGACGCGGCGCCCACGCCGCAGGCTTCCGCCGAGGTCCCGTTTCTGAGGGAAAAATTCCAACTTTAGTAGATGCCTTGAGCGCCAGTCTGCGTTAGAAGGACGCGTGAACCAAGGGGGAAACGAATGACGGCCAAAAAGATTCTGGTCGCCCAGGGAGGCGGCCCCACTGCAGTTATCAACCAGTCGCTTGTCGGCGCCGTGCTTGAGGCGCGCAAATTCGCCGATGTCGGCCGCGTCTATGGCGCCCATCACGGCGTGCGCGGCATTATCGAGGAAGATCTGATCGACCTCTCCCAGGAAACCAGCCACAATCTGGAAATGGTGGCGCGGACACCCTCTTCGGCGCTCGGCTCGACCCGCGACAAGCCCGACGCCGCCTATTGCCGCGAAATTTTCAAGGTCTTGCAGGCGCATGAGATCAGCGCCTTCTTCTATATCGGCGGCAACGATTCCTCCGACACGGTGCGCATCGTCAGCGAAGAGGCGAAGAAGGACAATTATCCGCTGCGCTGCATCCATATCCCCAAGACCATCGACAACGACCTTGTCGGCAACGACCATACGCCCGGCTTTCCTTCCGCCGCGAAATTCGTCGCACAGGCCTTCGCCGGCGCCGATCTCGACAACGCCTCGCTCCCCGGCGTGTATGTCGGCGTGGTCATGGGCCGGCACGCCGGCTTCCTCACCGCGGCGAGCGCCTTGGGGCGGAAATTCCCCAATGACGGGCCGCATCTCATCTATGTGCCGGAGCGCACCTTCGAGGTCGATAAATTCCTCGCCGAGGTGAAAAGCGTCTATGATCGGCTCGGCCGCTGCGTCATCGCGGTTTCGGAAGGCATTCACGACGCTTCGGGCGAGCCCATCGTCACCAAGCTGACCAGCGACGTCGAACGCGACGCCCATGGCAATGTCCAGCTTTCCGGCACCGGCGCGCTCGCCGACCTTCTGTGCGAGGAAATCAAGAACAAGCTGAACATCAAGCGGGTGCGCGGCGACACTTTCGGCTATCTGCAGCGCTCCTTCCTTGGCTGCGTCTCGGACGTCGATCAGCACGAGGCGCGGGAAGTCGGCGAAAAAGCGGTGCAATACGCCATGTGGGGCGAGCGCGACGGCTCTGTCGCCATCAAGCGCGTCGGCGATTACGCCACCGCCTACGAACTCATGCCGCTCGAAAACGTGGCCGGCAAGACCCGCGTAATGGAGGACGAGCTTTTGGCCGCCAGCGGCTCCGACGTGACCGAAGCCTTCGTGCGCTATTTGCGGCCGCTGCTCGGGACAGAGATGCCCGAATCCCACCGCCTGCGCGGGGCCAAAGTGCCGAAAGTGCTGAAGAAGGGCTAACGC
>CAYRNB010000084.1:0-2350 GCA_964425315.1 uncultured Rhodoblastus sp. | reverse complement strand
CCGGCGGCGGCGATCTTCGTCGCCGCCGTCTCTATGTCATAGGGGACACGGATGACGGTCAGACTTCCGCGTGCGTCGTCGTAAAGAGCGAAAGCGGCGTTTCGATCGCCGTCGCGCGGCTGGCCGACGGAACCGAGCGTCGCCAGAAATTTGCGTCCGCGCGTCAGGGGCGTCGCGACACCGGCGGCCAAAGGGAAAACCTGCGGCGCTTCCCCCGGCGCGGCGTGATAGAGCCGCGGCAGATGGACATGGCCGCAAAAGGTGATCTCGGCCGAAGTCGCGGCGAGCGAGCGCGCCGCCTTGTCCGGTCCGGTAATATAGATGAAACGCTGCGGCGCGCTGGCGTCGGCATGGACGAAGAGGGCTCTCGTCCCCGTTTCGCTGACGCTTACGGCCGTGAAGGGCAGGCCGGCGAGAAACGCCAGTTGCGCGGAACTAAGCCGGTCCGACGTCCATTCGATGGCGATGCGGGCGGCTTCGTTCATGTAGTCGTTGTCGCCATCGACGGCGGCGAGATCGTGATTGCCCGTGATGCAGATCGCGCCCTGCGCCGCATCCGCGGCGACGCGATCGACAATCGCGCCGGGATCGGCGCCATAGCCGACGAGATCTCCGAGATAGACGAATTTCTCCGCGCCCAGGCGCAGGGCCTCGGCGCGGCAGGCCTCATAGGCTTCGAGATTGGAGTGAATATCGGCGAAGAGAGCGAGGAGCATGGCGACCCAAACCGACAATTTTTGACGGCGCGAAAGGTTCCGCCCTAGAACAAGCTGCCCTGCCCGCCCGGCGTTTTTTTCGGCGAAGACTTATCGCGCTTGCGCGGCTTGGCCGCCTCCGGCTCGGAACCGTCGAGGCGCTCGCCCGCTGTCGCGGCGATCCTGCCATCGGCGAATTGCAGGCTGAGCGCCGTCCCCGGCGGCGCCTGCGCGGCGCTGCGCACGACGCCCTCGGCGCTGCGCACCAACGTAAAGCCGCGCTGCAGGACCGCCTCATAACCCACGGCGGATAAAAGCTTTTCCACATGCAGCAATTTGTCGCGACGCCGCGCAAGCGCCGCCGAAAGAACTGCGTCGAGCCGCGCCTTGAGCGTCTGGACGCGTTCGCGCCGCGCCGCGTTCTCGTTGCGCAGCAGGGCGGCCCGCGCGGCAAGGGCGGCATAAAAACTTCTGGTCGCGACGGCGAATTTTTCGCGCCGCTTCTGGACGAGTTGCGCGCGAGCGGCGTCGAGACGGAAGACGAGCGTGTTCAGCCGACCCGAGGCGCGCTGCAATTCCGCCTGCGGCGCATGGCGGGCGAGCAGCCGCGAGGCGTTGGCGAGGCCGACCTGCCGCCTCGCCATGCCGGCCATGAGCGCGGCGCGCAATTTTTCGCCCGCCCGATCCATTCTTTGGCGCGGCGTCGCCAGCAGCGACTCGCCGGAGGGAAGCGCGCGGGAAAGCGCGCGGAGATCGCTGCGCCGGCGGTCGAAGGCGCGAAGCATCGCATCCGTGTGGCGGCGCGACAGACCGGCGAGATCGGACAGGAGTTCGGCGCGCACCGGCACGGCTTTTTCCGCCGCGCCGGTCGGGGTCGGGGCGCGCAGATCGGCGACGAGGTCGAGCAGTGTCCAGTCGGTCTCATGGCCGATGGCGGAAATCAGCGGGATGCCGCTCTCCGACGCGGCGCGTAAAACTTCTTCCTCGTTGAAGCTCCACAGGTCTTCGAGCGAGCCGCCGCCGCGCGCGACGATAAGAAGATCTGGCCGCGGAATGTCGCCCCGCGGCAAGGCGTTGAAGCCGCGAATCGCCGCCGCGACTTCGGCGGCCGAAGTCTCGCCCTGCACCCGAACCGGCCAGACCAGGACGCGGCGGGGAAAGCGGTCGTGCAGGCGATGCAGAATGTCGCGGATGACCGCGCCGGTCGGCGAAGTGACGACGCCAATGATCTTCGGCAGGAAGGGTGGCTTTTTCTTGCGCGCCTCGTCGAACAGGCCTTCCGCCGCGAGTTTTCTGCGCCTTTCCTCCAGAAGCGCCATGAGCGCCCCGAGGCCCGCCGGCTCCAGCTGATCGATGACGATCTGATAGGCGCTCTTGCCCGGAAAAGTGGTGATTTTTCCCGTGGCGACGACCTCCAGCCCTTCCTGCGGCTTGGTTTTGAGGCGGGCGAACGTCCCCTTCCAGATCACTGCGTCGATGCGGGCGTTGGCGTCCTTGAGCGAGAAATAGACGTGGCCGGAGGAATGCGGCCCGCGATAATTGGAAATCTCGCCGCGCAGGCGCACGTAGCCGAAACGATCCTCAATGACGCGTTTGAGCGCGCTCGACAATTCGGAGACGGAAAGCTCCGGCGCGTTGGAGAGAGGAACGGAATC
>CAYRNB010000083.1:0-13373 GCA_964425315.1 uncultured Rhodoblastus sp. | reverse complement strand
GACGGGCGGATGATCGCCGGCAGGCCGATGTCGTCGAGGGCGACCAAAGCCTGGGTCAGGGTCTTGACGTGGTGCGAACGTGGCGTGTCGAGCCCGATCTTGATCATCGACTCGCGAAAAAGCTCGCGGTCCTCGGCCTTGTCGATGGCGTGGGCCGTCGCGCCGATCATCTCGACCTCGAACTTCTGCAGCACGCCCATCTTCTTCAGCGACAGCGCGCAATTGAGCGCCGTCTGGCCGCCCATCGTGGGCAGGAGCGCGAAGCCGCCCGGAACGGCGTAACGCTCCTTCTCGATGATTTTCGCCACGATTTCCGGCGTGATCGGCTCGACATAAGTGCGGTCGGCCATGTCCGGGTCGGTCATGATCGTCGCCGGATTGGAATTGACCAGGACGATGCGATAGCCTTCCTCGCGCAGGGCCTTGCAAGCCTGGGTGCCGGAATAATCGAATTCGCAGGCCTGGCCGATGACAATCGGCCCCGCGCCGATGATCATGATCGTCTGGATATCTGTCCGTTTCGGCATGTCTCAGGCTCTAAACGTTTTGCGTCGCGCCGCGCGCGAGACGGCAAAGCCCCGCGCCGGCCGACTGCGCGCGACCGAAGCGGAGGCCGCACACAAAAAAAGGCCGCACTTTCGGCCGAATAGGCCGGAGCGCGTCCTCCGTTGGCGGTCCCCGGTCAATCTACGCTTCGATCGAAGCGCGATCCGCTCTCAAGGGATTGGGTCGGGAGACGCCCGGCCCGAATGTGTCGCTTCTGTTAAACGAGTTTTTTTGCCCTGTGAACCCCCAATAGAGGAGAGCGGGACGTGTTGGAGCCGTTTTTCACGACTCGCTGGGAAAGGCGTGTCAAAAAGGCGCAAGCCTATGTTTCCTTGCGCTTTTCACGCGGGAGCGGCTTGTCGGGAGTTCTTTCGCGACGCCGCCCCTTCGAGCCGACGTTAGACGGCGCGAGCCGATCCAGCGCCAAATCGCCGGACGAAGGAACTCAGCTCACGCGGATCGAGGTCAGTTCCTCCCCTTCCCTGTCGACGACATGCACGGCGCAGGCGATGCAGGGGTCGAAGGAGTGTATGGTGCGCTGGATTTCCAGCGGCTGTTTGGGATTCGCCAGCGTGTGCCGGTCGGCGAGCGCCGCCTCATAGGCGCCGGGCTGGCCTTTGGCGTCGCGCGGGCCTGCGTTCCAGGTGCTGGGCACCACCGCCTGATAATTGTCGATCTTGCCGTCCTTGATGACGACCCAATGGGCGAGGCCGCCGCGCGGCGCCTCCATGAAGCCGACGCCCTTGGCTTCACGCGGCCAGGTCGAGGGGTCCCATTTGACGGGATTGTGCATGGCGACGTCGCCGCTCTTGATATTGGCGAACAATTGGTCGAGCCAGCCGTTCATCTGGTCGGCGATGATCTTGCTCTCCAATGTGCGCGCCGCCGTGCGGCCAAGCGTCGAATACATAGCCGTCAGCGGCAGGTCGAGCTTCTTCAGCGCGTAACCCGCGAGCTCCTTGGTCTGCTCATGGCCCTTGGCGTAGAGCATCAGCACCCGCGCCAGCGGCCCGACCTCGACCGCCTTGCCGCGCCAGCGCGGCGCCTTCAGCCAGGAATAGGAATTTTCCACATCGAGCTGCTCATAGGGCGGCTTGGGGCCGGTATAGGCGAATTTCGTCTGGCCGACGTAAGGATGGAGGCCCGCGCCCTTGCCGGCCGAATATTCGTACCAGCTATGGGCGGCGAATTCCTGAATCTGCTCCGGATCGTTGAGATCGACCGGCTCGATATGGCCGAGATCGCGATTGACGATGACGCCCGAGGGAATGAGCATGTTTTTCCAGCCGGCCTTGCCGTCGGACGGGAAGTCGCCATAGGTCATGAAATTTCCCAAGCCCTCGCCGCGCGCGAACCAGTCCTTGTAAAAGCCGGCGATGGCGAGCGTGTCGGGCAGATAGACCTGGTCGACGAAGTCCTGCATCGATTTGATGATCGAGCGCACCTGGTTGAGCGTGACGATATTCACCGCTGTCGCGGCGCTACCGGCGCTCTCGCCCGGGCCGGCGCTGAGCGGGGCCGGGCTGCCGCCGACAAGAAAATTGGGATGGGGATTCTTGCCGCCGAATATCGTGTGAATCTGCACAACCGTGCGTTGCCAGGCCAAGGCCTCGAGATAATGCGCCACTCCGAGCAGATTGGCTTCCGGCGGCAGCTTGTAGAGGGGATTGCCCCAATAGCCGTTGGCGAAAATGCCAAGCTGTCCGCTCTCGACGAAGGCCGCGAGCTTTTTCTGGGTATCGGCGAAATAGCCGGGGCTGGATTTGGCGTAGGACGAAATGCTCTGCGCCAGTTGCGACGTCGCCTTGGGATCGGCCTTCAGGGCCGAGACCACATCCACCCAGTCGAGCGCATGCAGATGATAGAAATGCATGACATGGTCGTGCACATATTGCGCGGCGATCATCAGATTGCGCACGAGCTGGGCGTTGGGCGGAATGTCGTAGTTGAGGGCGTTTTCCACGGCGCGGATCGAGGCCATGCCATGCACCAGGGTGCAGACGCCGCAGATGCGCTGGGCGAAGGCCCAGGCCTCGCGCGGATCGCGGCCTTTGAGGATGATTTCGATGCCCCTCACCATCGTGCCGGATGAATAGGCGGTCTTGATCGCGTTGCCCTCGCCCACTTCCGCCTCGATCCGCAAATGGCCTTCGATCCTGGTGATCGGGTCCACGACAATGCGTTTGTTCATCGGATTTTCCTCAAGAGCAGTGTTCGGTCAGCAGGTCGGCGTCAATCTTCGAGATTGTCGGCCACCAGCTCCAGCAGGCTTTCGACCTTCTTGTCCCATTTGAATTTGGTGGCGCCGAGCGTCAGGGTGATGCGGCATTGGCCGCACGCAGTGACGAAGCGCTGCGCGTCAGCGTCCTCCACCTGTTTCCTCTTCAGCTGGAAAGCCTTGAAGCGCAGGGGGTCGGCGCGAACGTTGGAGACGACGCCGCCGCCGCCGCCGCAGCACCAGGAGAGCGAGCCGTGGTCCTCCAGCTCCTTGATCTCGAAGCCCAAGGCCTTCAGCACCGCGCGCGGCGCCTCGGTGACGCCGCCGCGCCGCGCCAACTGGCAGGGATCGTGGAAGGAGACGGTCTGCCCGATCTTTTTCAGTTTGATCTTGCCGCCGGAGACGACCTCGTTGAGAAATTCCGTCATGTGGATGATGCGCAGCGGAATTTTCTTGCCGTACCAGCGCGACGCCTCCCAGCGCGCCGCGCCATAGGCGTGGCCGCATTCCGGCAGGATGAGCGTATGCGCGCCGATGGCGATCGCATTGTCGATAATCTTGCGCGTCAGCTTTTCCTGCAGGTCGAGATCGCCGTTGATATAGCCGATGTTGGAGGCTTCGAATCCTTCGGTCGAATAGGTCCAGTTCGCGCCGATCTTGTTGAGGATCTTGGCGACGTCGGAAAGGGCCTTGGTGTGTTCGGTCAGTTCGGCCGGCGCGACGGTGATGACATAATCGGCCTTTGGCAGATCGACATTCATCGGCACGCCATTGGCTTCGCCGGCCTCGCGGACGATGTCGGCGAAATCCTCCGCCGGCGTCGCCGGGCTGCCCCAGGCCTTGGCGGTGCGGTCCATCAGCTCGAGCCGGTCGGGAACGAGGCCGGCTTTGTACATGCCGTGCCGCGCCTCCTTGATCAGTTCGGCTATGTCTATGCCCATCGGGCAGGCGAGCGTGCAGCGGCCGCACAGGGAACAGGCGTCGAAGAGAAGCGCCTCCCATTCCTCCAGCATCTCGATGGTGACGTTGGAGGACAGGCCGAACAGCCGATAGAGCGGCGCGAAGGGCCCGACATGGCGGTGATAGGCCTGCTCGAAGGGCTTCAGCTTGTTGATCGGCGTATATTTCGGTTCGCCGGTCGCCATATAGAAATGGCAGGCGTTGGAGCACATGCCGCAACGCAGGCACGATTCCATGTGGATCGCCGCGGTCTTGGCGAAATCGCGCACGAAGGTGTTCAAGGCGGCGTCGCGACGCTGCGTGTCGTTCAAATTTCCCTGGACGTCGTAGGCGACGCCGGCGGCCGTGGTCTTGGCGGTCATAGTTGCGCTCCTCTATGCCGGAACCGCATTCCGGTCGCGCCGCGCGAGAAAACGAACAGGAAGGCGTGCATGAGCTTGCCGAAGGGGAACCAGATCAGGAAGGCGCATATGCTCAGGATATGTATCGCCAGCAGGGTCTCGTAGCGCGCGCCGAGATGGCTCGAGGCGAGAAGCCCCGTCGCCACGGGCAGGAAAGTGAGGACCCAGCTGATGTAATCCTCGGGGCGCGAAATGAGCTTCAGCACCGGGCTGGTCAGGCGATAGGCGATCGCCGCCAGAAGCGAGCCGGCGGTGACGGCGCCGATGGCGTAGATCAGATTGCTGGGCAGCGCCGGCCAGCTCACCCCGAACACGCTCTTTATGAACAAAATGTGCGGCGCGAAGAGGAAAACGCAGATCGCCAGGCCGAAATGGAAGATATAGCCGTTGACGGTGGTGAACATGCCGTTCTTCAGGAAGGTCCGGTGCGGGATCATCTTGCCGAAAATGGCCTGAATGGCCCCGATCAAAGCGGGCGGCGCGCCTTCCCGCTTAGGAGAATCGTCGCGCCAGACCGGCAGGAACAGGACGCCGACCAGCCGCCACAGCACCCCCAGGACGAAGACGGCGACCGCAAAAGTCAGGGCCGGGCCGCGCGCGAATGTGAGAAGATCCATGGCTTACTCCTCCCCCGATTTGGGCTTGGCGAGAACGGTTTTCTGATGATGGCGCGCGATCGCCGAAGCGCCGACCCCGAGCGCTATGCCGGCCACAGCCGCGCCGGCGGCGGCCGGCGCGATCGAGGCGAGCGGCGTCGGCAGCGGCCGATAGAAGCCGCCGCGATCCCAGAAATCCGGCTCGGAACAGCCGAGGCAGCCGTGGCCTGACTGGATCGGGAAGGAAACGCCGCCATTCCATTTCATGGTGGCGCAGGCGTTATAGGTCACCGGCCCCTTGCAGCCGACCTTGTAGAGGCAATAGCCCTGCCGCGCGCCCTCGTCGTCGAACCGGTTGGCGAACATGCCGCGTTCATAGAAGGGCCGGCGGTAGCAGCGATCGTGAATGGTCTCGCCGAAAAAGGCTTTTGGACGGTTGAGATGGTCGAGGTCCGGCACTTTGCCGAAGGACAGGATATAGGAGATCGCGCCGGTCATGGCCTCTGGGACCGGCGGGCAGCCGGAAATATTGATGAGCGGCTTGCCGCCGACCAAAGTCCCGACTGGAACCGCGCCGGTCGGATTGGGAAAGGCCTTGGGTATGCCGCCGAAGGCGGCGCATGTGCCGACCGTAACCACGGCGAAGGCGTTTTCCACCGTGTCGTGCAGCATCTGCAGATTGCTGACGCCGGCGATGGTCGAATAGAGGCCGTCGTCCTTGGTCGGAACCGAGCCGTCCACGACGACGATATATTTGCCCTTGTTGGCGGCCATGGCCTCCTTGCGCGCCGCTTCCGCAGCCTCGCCCGAGGCCGCCATCAAAGTGTGGTGGTAGTCGAGCGAGATGAAATTGAAGATCAGGTTTTCCAGCGTCGGATGGAAGGATCGGGTGATCGATTCCGTGCAGCCAGTGCATTCCTGGAACGACAGCCAGATCACCGACTGACGCCGCGCCTTGGCGAGCCCCTCGGCGAGCGCCTGCGCGGAAGCCGGCGGCAGCGCCATGATCGAGGCGACGTAGGAGGCGTACTTCAGGAAAGAGCGCCGCGAGAAGCCGCGTTGCTCCATCATGTCGCCCAATGTTTCGTCATGTTTCATGCGAAATCTCCGCTGTCGCAGCATTTCTTTCTTCCAGCGCCGCCTCCAACCGGAGGGCGGCGGCGCGCGCGTCGCGCCGGTCCGTCCGTAGAATTTCGGGACAGGAGACGATTTCCACGAGATCGGCGGCTATGCTCCCGTCGCCCCAATGGCGCACGCGCCAGACGCCGGAAAAAGCGGTTTCCCAGACTTCCGAACGCCCCGCGACCTCGATCTCGGCGCTCACCTCGCCGCGCCCGAGAATTTCGTCGAGCGTCTCGCGATCACGGGGAGAAAGCGGCAGGCCGCCGAGATCGACGGCGCCGGTTTCCCCGGTCACGGCGAAATTACGCAAAAGGGCGAGGATTTCCTCGGCCACCGCCTCGGCCAGCGCGCCGTCCCGCGGCAGGTCTTCCGTCGGGGCGCAGGGCTGGTTCATGACTCCCACCTTTCGACCAGCGCGCGCACGGCCTGGTGCATTTCGCCAATGGCCGCCGCCACCGCCGGGCTCGGCTCCAACCCCCAGTCGACGATTTCCGGCTGCACGCCGATGAGCGCCCGGCGCTCCGGCCTGCCGCCGGTGAGCGCCGCCGCCGCCATCAGGTCTGACAGGGCGAGTTCATGCACGGAATGTTTCTTTCCCGCGAGTTGGGCGTCCATCTCTTCGCCGACGAAGGTTTTCACCGCGCCGGGCCTTTCGCCCATCATGGCGGCGTCGAGGACGATCAGGGCGTCGCAGGATTCGATTTCCGGCAGGAGAGAGAGCCCGAGCGTGCCGCCGTCGCGCAGCAAAATGTCGTCGCGCGCGCCAGCCCAGCCGTCGAGCGTCATAGCGGCGCGAACGCCCGCGCCATCGTCGCCCATCAGACTATTGCCGATGCCCAGCACCAAGATCGTCTTGTTGGACGGCATGAGCGAAGCCTTTAGCCCAGGGAAATCACGATATGATGATATTTTAAGGGGAACCGCCGTCGTGGCGCGTTGATTTAAATTAATTCGGGTCTTCCCGGGCGTTCGTTACAACATTTTGATTTTTAATGTTTTTATTTTGACCTATCCCCAAAAGTATAGGTCCGCCTCGCAGCGCCCCCGCCCCAATGAACTTTTTCTCCCGCCGAATCGACCAATCCGAAACGGGCCTTGGCCCGTATCGATCGATGGGAGGCCGACATGCGGGTAGCCAAACAGCCCGGCTTGAACGCGCTTTGCGAGGAAGCCGCGGAAAAAGCCACATTTCCCGGAGAATCGATTCGGAAGCTGGAGAGCGCGCAGGCGCGCGACGATCTTCTCCGCCCGGCCGTTTACAGGACCTGCGTCTTTTGCGCCAAGGCGGCCGGCTGGTGGATTTGCGGCGCCTGCGCCGCCGAGACTCCGGCGCGGCCTTCGGGGGGCGGCTCGCGCCGGCCCGACGTCTGCGCCGAGCAGCCGAGGCGAAAATAGCGAAAAACACGTCCTTTTCCTTGCGCCCCGAGCCATTTTGGTTAAGCAGAGGCGCGGCCGAGGCCTGTGGGCGTGGGAAGGGACAGATGGATCGGGACGAGAGGGCTCGTTTTCTGGACGAACTCGAAATCATCATTCCCAATCTGGCCTGGCGTTATTCCGGCGGCACGGCGGTCAACCGCACCATAGCGCCGCTGATCGCCGAGCGCCGCCGCGCGGCCTGGTTCGGCCCCGACCGGCCGCCGGGCATCGAAAACCTGACATTCGGCGATCTCCTGCGCCTGCGCTTTCGCCCGCCCAAGCGCCACAATGTTCGCATCTGGCACGCCCGCCGCAACGTCGAGATGCTGGTCGGCCTGGTGTTGAAATGGCTCGGCTTCCGCTTCGCCCTCATCTTCAATTCCGCCGCCCAGCGCCGCCATTCCGGCTATACGCGCTTTCTTATGGGCCAGATGGACGCGATCATCGCCACCAGCGAGATTTCCGCCTCCTTTCTCGATCTCCCCGCCACGGTCATCCATCACGGCATCGACGTCGAGACCTACAAGCCGCCCGAAGACCGGCTCGCCGCCTTCGCCGCGACCGGCCTGCCGGGCAAATATGGGATCGGCGTTTTCGGCCGGGTGCGGAAGCAGAAGGGGATCGATCTCTTTGTCGAGGCGATGATCCGGCTGCTGCCGAAATATCCGGATTTCACCGCCGTGGTGGTCGGCCTCATCACCGCCGACAATCTCCCCTTCGTCGAAAAGCAGAAGCACAGAATCGAAGCGGCGGGGCTGGAAAAGCGCGTCCTGTTTCTTGGCGAATTGCCGATCGAGGAAGTGCCGCGCTGGTACAAGCGCATTTCGATCTACGTCTTCGCCTCGCGCGTGGAAGGTTTCGGCCTCACCATGCTGGAGGCCATGGCCGCCGGCAACGCCGTCGTGGCGACGCGGGCCGGCGCGGCGGAAATCGTCATAGCCGACGGCGATACCGGCGTGCTGGCGCCGACCGGCGACGTCGAGGCTTTGGCCGCCTCGATCGAGCCGCTGATGCGCGAACCCGAACGGATCGAAGCGATCGGCGTCCGCGCAAGAGAGCGCGTCGTGCGGGATTTCAACCGCGACCGCGAAGCCGACGAGATCGTCGCGGTCTATCGCCGGCTGTTCGAAGAGGGCTGACGCGGCCGAAGCGCGGGACGATCAGTAGTCCGGCGTCGGCTGAGGCGCTCCAGGCCGGAAAAACCGTTTGAAGGCGGCCGAGACATTATGGCGCAGCATGGCGATGCGGCGATCGCCTTCGGACGTCACCCAGTTGAACTGGATGACGCGGCGCTCGCCGTCGAAGGACTCATGGCCGTGCCAGGAATTGTCCGACCGCTTGAACGCCAGCAGCGTGCCGGCCGAGGGCGGGACTTCCATGATCGGATCGTCGAGCGATTTGTTCGACCGCAACAGGCGCAGGCGTCCGCCGGAATGCTCCCATTCCGGGTTCATATAGATGAGGATGGTGAGGATCTTGCTCTTGGTGTCGGTGTGAATCTTGCCGTCCTTGGGGCTGCAGCGGCCGCGCGCGGTGATCGTATGCGGCCGGCCGGCGAGATCGACACCGAATTTGGCCTCAAAAGCCTGGCGGAATTCGTCGCTCGCCAATTCGTCCAGAAATTTCTGGAAATTCGGTCCGAAAGTGAGTTGCCCAACCGGATAGGAGCCGGTGGAGGCGATTTTCGGATAGTCCTTGTTGATCGCGGCGCAGGCGGCGTCGCTGAGGAAATGCGGGACGACGAGATAATTGAACGGCTCGAGCGTCAGCGGCGTGGCCTTAAAAGCTTCGAGGTCGAGATATTCGAGCGGCACAGACATGCTCCCAAGGCGACTGGAACCCAAAAAACCTTTTGCGGAGCGCGGAAAGCGAGCGGTTCGGGCGGCGACTGTCAAAAAGGTTTAGATAATTATAATTCGAGGCGGCCGCTGGCGCTAGAGCGCCTCCATCAGGCTTGTCACCAGCGTGTCGAGCTTTTCCGCCATTTCCGCCGCCCGCCCATGCATGACGTGGTCGAAATCCTCTTCCGGCAGCAGGGGTTCGGGAGCGAGATTGGAAAGGATGCTGGTGGCGGGGCAATATTGGGCGATCTGGCCGATCGGCAGCACCGCGCCCGAGGTGCCGATCACCGCCAGGACGTCGTCCGGTCCCAAGGCGTCAAGCCGCCGCCACATTTCGGCGTAGAGCGGCGCGGGCTCGTTGAAAAAGACGACGTCCGGCTTGACGCGCCGGGTGTCGCCGCAATGGGGGCAGCTATCAGCAGAGGGATCGAATTTCCTGTAGCCGCAATCCCACCGCTCGCCGCAGCCGAAGCACCGCAGCGAGGTGAGGAAGCCGTGGACATGCAGCACATCGCTTGCCCCGGCGCGTTCGAAAAGGTCGTCGACGTTCTGGGTGATCAATTGCGCCCCATAGCGCTTCTGCCAGGAGACGACCATCTTATGCGCACGGTTGGGACGGACTTTGGCGAGCTCTTCGCGCCGGCGCGAATAGAATTCGTGCACCAGGTCGAAATTCTTCTCCCAGCACTCGAAATTGCACACCTGCCCTGGATCGTAGCGCTTCCACAGGCTGCTGGCGCCAGAAGCGCGAAATGTATCGACCCCGGAATCGGCGGAAATGCCGCTGCCGCTGAGCACGATGAGTTGGCGCATGAAATCTCGTCTGTTCGAGGGCAAAACCGGCCTCTACCGCCAAAACGGCTCGATCCGCCGAAAAACCTTCCAGGCCTTGGTCAGATTTTCGTCGGCGATGACCGCGCCCCGAGCGAACCAGCCGGTGACGAGGCCGGCGGCGCGCGCCGCCTCCGCCTCATGGGCCTGGCGGAGAAACTGATCGGCGGCGGCGGCGTCATTATGCGCTCCGAGCAGGTTTTGCAGATTGGCGATGGCGCGGATGAAGGCGGCGGAGCGGTTGTCGCGGAAACAAGAGGCGAAGAATTCCGACCCATAGCGCAAGTTTTTCAGGGCGATGCGCGCCTGATGGCGGGCGTCGTCGGGAAGCGCGGCGAGATTCTTGCCGCGGCGCAGAACGCGCTTGTAAAGCCGCTGCAAAGCCTCCGCGGCAAAGTCCGCCGCCGGCTCGGTCAATATGGCCAATTCTTCGCCGGACAAAGCGTTGCGCCAGCCGCGCTGGGCGACAAAGGCGTTGAGCCGCAAGGCGAAAAGGGTCGGCGCCGGCGCGGCGAGAAGCGCGCGCGCCTGCGAGTAGGCGTCGAGCCGACGCGCTTCGAGAGCGTCGAGCAGAGGCGAAAAATCCTTCCTCTCGCCGAAATGGCCGAGCGGGCCGGTCTCGATCATTTCGCGCAGGGCGTCGCAATCGCGCGCCGAGCCCATAGCGGTGGCGAGCGACTTGGCCTCGGCGCGAAAGCTCTCGAATTCGGCGCAGGGAATGACGCGCTTGAACATGGCGAGAACCGCGCGCAGCCGCCGCAGCGCCACGCGCATCTGATGGATCGCCTCGGGATGGTCGCCGTCGCGCAAGGGCGCCCAATTGACCAGGTAATGACGGCAGGCGCCGAGGATAATGCGCGTGATCGCCTCGTCCAGCGGAACCTCGTCCGACAAGGCGGGAGCCTTGGCCTTGACCGGCGCCGGCGCGGTCTCGGTGGCGAAATAACAGGCGCGCTCCGCCTTGCTGACCATGTCGAGCGTCAAAGGCAGGCTTTCAGCGAGGGAGGCGGCGAGTTCGTAGAGTTCGAACGGCGAACCGGATTTCAGCTCCAGCTCGACCTCGCACAGGGCGCGGCTGCGCTCGCCGGCGCGCAACACGCCTTCGTCGAAAGCCGCCTCGATTTCCGCTTCGCCGTATTTGATCAGGCGCGCGACGCGCCAGAATCGCGTCTCATATTTGGCTTCGAGCTTCTTATCGCCGACGATCCGCCGCAAATGCTCGCCGATCTCGCCTTCGACCAATGACAGATCCGGCTGGCTCTTCGGCGCGTGAACCTCGAATTCGCCGCGCGCGAAAACGCTCTCCGAGGATTCGGCCGGCCATTTAAGCGTCATGACCGGCGCGCCGCGGCCGCTGCGGCGCAGGCGCAAGGCCATGCGGTTCCTTTGCAGATCCCAGTCGGGCGTATCGTAATAGACGGAAGTCAGCTTGCGGCCGTTCGCCCCGGCGCCGTCCGCGCCCAACAGGGGCGAAGCCAAAGCCGCGGCGAGTCCGTCGGAATCGGTGGTGAATTTCACCTCCGTCTCGCGCGCCTCATCCGCCGACTTTACCGCGGCGGCGGCGCGATTGGCCTTTTTAGCCGGAGGCGTCGAGGCCTCGACGACATCTTCCACGGGAACAACTCGCATTGAACGACGAAGACCGCCGCTTCCGTCAAGGCGCGAGGCGGCCGCCATCCACATTTGGCCATACTAGAACAACTCGCCCAAAAAAGGCGCCGGATTTTTCCTAGACTGTTTTTTCGTGGCGGCGCAGGAACTTCCAGCGCCGGCGCCGGTTAACCGCCGCGGGGGCCAAAGTCTTGCTTCGAGAGTGGCCATGACCGAGACGAACGCGCCGCGAGAGCGGCGCATTCTTTGTGTATTTCCGCATTATGAGCCGTCGCTCGGTTCGTTCGACTTCGCCTATGACGTGACCGCGGGCTTGCGCGCCTTCATGCCGCCGCAAGGCTTGCTGGTCATAGCCGCGGCGCTGCCGAAGCAATGGCAAGTCCGCTTCGTCGACGAAAATATCGCCCCGGCGCAGGAGTCCGATTATAGCTGGGCGGACGCCGTTTTCGTCAGCGGCATGCATGTGCAGCGCCGCCAGATCGGTGAAATCTGCGCCCGTGCGCATCATCACGGCAAACCGGCGGTTCTCGGCGGCCCCTCGGTCTCCTCCTGCCCGGAACTCTATCCGGAAGCCGATTTTCTCCATATCGGCGAAATGGGCGACGCCACCGAGGCGCTTTTCGCGCATCTGGCGCAGGATTGCGCCCGACCGCCGCGCCAGATGCGATTCGAGACCAAGGAACGGACTCCGCTCGATTCCTTCCCCATGCCCGCCTATGAGCTGGTCAGTTTCGACCGCTATTTCCTCGGATCGATGCAATTTTCCAGCGGATGTCCCTACACCTGCGAATTCTGCGACATTCCCGGCCTTTACGGACGCGTGCCGCGGCTCAAATCGCCTCAGAGGATCGTGGCCGAGCTCGACAAATTGCGCGCCTGCGGCCTCAACACCGCGGTCTATTTCGTCGACGACAATTTCATCGGCAACCGGCGCGCCCTGCGCGAACTCCTGCCGCATCTTGTCGCCTGGCAGGAACGCAACCATTTTCCGCTGACCTTCGCCTTCGAGGCGACCCTCAATATCGCCAAATATGACGACCTGCTCGATCAGTTGCGCGCCGCCAATTTCAACGCGATTTTCTGCGGCGTCGAGACACCGGAGGAGGAGGCCCTGCAAGCCATCTCCAAGGACCAGAACATTCGGATGCCGATCGACGAGGCGGTGCGGCGGCTCAACGCCCGGGGGATGGAGGTGGTCGCCGGCATTATCATGGGCCTCGACACCGACGGACCGCAAACGCCGGCGCGCATCGTCGAATTTATCGAAGCGACGCAAATTCCGTTTCTGACGCTCAATCTGCTGCAGGCCCTGCCCAGATCGCCGCTGTGGGATCGGCTCGCGCGCGAAAACCGCCTGAACGCCGACGAGGACCGCGAATCCAATGTGGTCTTCAAACGCCCCTATGCGGAAGTGGTCGCCGACTGGCGCCATTGCCTCGGCCATATCTACGAACCGGCGCGGCTCTTCGCCCGCTACGACCATCAGGCGCGCGTCACCTATCCCAACCGCCGGCCGCAAACCCGCCCGCCCGGCTCGGTCACCGCCAAGGACGTCAGGCGCGGCCTGACCATGCTGACGATGATTTTATGGAAAATGGGAATTGTCGCCGATTATCGCCGCATCTTCTGGGCCTATGCCTGGCCGCGGCTGAAGGCGGGCAAGATCGAGGAGCTGCTCGCCACCGCGGTTCTCGCCAGGCACCTCATCGCCTTTGCGCGCAAGGCCTGCGCCGGCGAACTGAACGCCTCGCATTATTCGGCGAATGTCCGCGGCGAGGCGACCAGCGCCGACGCGCGGCTCGGCCGGATCGCGCGGATGTTTGGGAGCTAG
>CAYRNB010000082.1:6977-13386 GCA_964425315.1 uncultured Rhodoblastus sp. | reverse complement strand
TGCTTTTCACTCAGAGGCGCATCGTGCGGCGCTAACCACTTGCGCCGCGCCTGGCGTCAATCGGGCGCGATGGCGTTTGATGCGATCGGCCCGCGGGACGAAACGGTCATTCCACGCATCGCCAGCACGCAACGGTTCCGTTGCTCGGAACTTGGGGCGCGTGATTATGCTGATCTGCCGGATTGGCGGGTTTATCGAGCGCCGGGGATGGCGCGCGCGAGCGGTGCGGCGCGTGGAAATTCGCCGATTGTCTCACAGGGGCGGCAAACGGCCATAAGCCCAACGATGGGAATATGTTCAAAAGCGGATGGCGCCTAAGATCGACTATTTTAAGTCTGTATACCTTACCTGCCGTTATCCGAAACTGCAGCTTCCAGGTAACAGACATTGAACTCCTCTTAGGCGAAAATCGACCCCTAAAAGTGAAAAACCCGGACGCAGTAACGCCGCGTCCGGGGCCAAGACGGACGCACACACAAAAGGCCCGCTTGACTAGCCCGCACCGCGCTCGCCGATGGGGTTGGCGCAACGTAGTGCGGGCCTTTTCCTTGTATGATTCGTATCGATTAATTTTTGGTCGTCTTTTTTCATAAATTTTGATGTGCAATGCGGCGCAACTACTCGCCATTGCTATTCTCAAGTTCATGCATCAAGTGAGCAAGCTCACATAACATCCAATCGTGACTCAAAAAAATGGCGCTGGTCGCGCGTCCCGCGATTTGAGAGGCTGAAATACACGAACGAGTGTGCAAAGACACGAACGAGATGTTTCGAGTTGGCTCGTTCGCGGGATGTATATTTTCCGCGCGACCGCAGGCGCCGGAGTGCGGCGCAGTTTGGCTGATTGGGTTCGACTTCCGCCGGCCAATGCCTAACGCATGAGAGCATCCGCGGCGTGCGGTGACCTTCTGCCGGGGAAACGGCGCGGTCGCGAACCGCATCAGCGCAGGGTGATTTCCGCCGCGCCGCCCGGCGGCTCGAAACAATAGGCGTGGCCGTCCGCATCGTTCTCGTCGCCAGATAGGCCGTAAACCGCGCGAAAGACGCCGCCGCGGAACGAATTCCGGCTTGAAACCAGCGTCACATCCTCGGGCGCGCCCGTGTCCAGCCTCGCCCGCCCCGCCAGGGTCCGGATCAGGGCCGAGCGGCAGCGCGCCGCCGCCTCCCGCCGGTCGACGGGCGGGGACGGCGCAAAGCTGCGTTTCGCGGCCGAGCCTTCGGTGGAAAGCCAGTAATGATAGGGGCGCCCGCCGTCGGTCGGATAACAGGAGAGAAAGAACCTTTCGCCGTCGCCGATATAGCCGCCGCGGCTGATGCGGGCGCAGCGGCGATCTTCGCGAAGGATGCGCAGCGCCAGCCGCCGCATGATCCGCCGCCTCCGCGGCGCCGCGCCCGTCCAATCGCCAATCCGGACGAACAGGCATTTCTTCTCGTCGGAGTTCGCCACTCGTTGCACATAGCGGCTTTCGATCCAGCCGGCGCGCGGCGCGCGCAGCGGCGGCCATTGCGCCGATTTAACTTCGATGCGCGACCATCCGCCCTTCGTTTCGACAACGTGGAAATCGACGCGCGGATCGAGCCTCAACGGCCAGCCGCCGGCGTTTTCGACCGGGGCCCCGCCGGGGCTGTCGAGCACTGGAAC
Organism: uncultured Rhodoblastus sp.; assembly: GCA_964425315.1. GTDB lineage: Bacteria > Pseudomonadota > Alphaproteobacteria > Rhizobiales > Beijerinckiaceae > Rhodoblastus. The sequence goes on along the minus strand of CAYRNB010000082.1, from coordinate 11,744 downwards.
GTCTTCGCGATTGACAATGGAAATCCCTGAGGCGGGATCGGCGGGCGCGCAGGTTTCCGCCTGCGCCGCCGCGCGCGCAGGCTCGGCGCGCGCCGCAACGGCGGGACGTGGAATGGGGCGATTGGGCGCCGGCCGCCGGACGACCAGAGCAGTCGTCACCACGACGGGCGTGAAGGAAACAGCCGGTTGGGCCCTAACGGGCGCGGAAGCGATTTCGGGACCGGCGGCGAGAAAAACGCCGGCGAAAACGACGACGGGCGCGCAGAACACGACCGAACCGCGCAGCCATTCGGCGAAGGCCTTCCTGCCCTCGCCGCCAGGTGGATCATAGGCCGGTTCCGTGTTGGGCATGCCGACGCCGCCTTGTTAGGAGTGCGATCCCCCGCCGAAAGCAGCCGCCATGCTGATCACGGCCGGCGTCATGATTGCGATCATGATGACCGGGAAGATGAATAGACCGAGCGGCAGCACCATTTTCGCCGGCAGGGCGTGCGCCTTGGTTTCCGCGCGCATCAATCTCTTGTCGCGCATTTCGTCGGAAAAGGTGCGCAGGGCGTCGCCGATGTCGGTGCCGAGCTCCACCGACTGCTTGATCAGCGTGCTGAGAGCGCCCGCCTCTTCGAGGCCGACGCGCTTGGTGAAGGAGCCGAGCGCATCGACCAGCGAACGTCCGGACCGCATTTCGCTGACAAGCAATTGAATGTTGATCGCCAGGGATTGCGATTGAAATTCCATGTCGCGGCCGACCCGATCGAAGGCGGCGTTGACGCTGGAACCGGCGTCCATGCAGACGACCATGAGATCAAGCATGTCGGGAAAGGCGTTCCTGTATTCGGCGAGCATATTGCTCTGTCGGCGCCGCATATAGAAATCCGGGCCGAAATAGCCGGCGCCAAGCATGAAGACCAGCATCGCCATCTGGCGGTTCGGGTCCCAGGACGGCAGGAACGGCATCACCACCATATAGCCGAAGAGCGGCGCGGCGACGGTGAGGCCGGCGCGAATGAGGGTGAAATATTTCGCAGCGTCGGGATCGAAAAAGCCGGCGCGAATGAGTTCCAGCCGCGCCTTGGAGCGCAGGCCGGCATTGTCGAAACCGAGCAGCCGGTCGTCGACGGAGGTGAGCTTCGCGGCCCATCCCCGCAGCATGCCGCCTTCTGGCGCCGCCGATTCAGGGCCGGACAAGGCATTGCTGGCGAATTTAGCCCGCACGCGCCTGTGTTTGAGGAGCGCGCCGCCCGCCAGCGCCACGACCATGGCGACCGCTACGAAGGCGCCGCCGAACATGAGCCAAAGCGAAAGATCGTCCTGCATAGCCGCGCCTCAAAACTTGAAATTGGCCATGCGCCGCATGACGAAATTGCCGAGAAAGAGCAGGAAGAGCGCCACGGCCATCGCTTTGTGAAAGCCCGCGTCGTGCCAGACCTTGCCGTAATATTGGGGCGAGACCCGACTGACGATGAGAAAGATGGCGATCGGCAGCGCCGTCAGTATGTTGGCCGACATGCGGCCCTCGGCGGTCAGCGCCGTGACTTTCCTGCGCATGCGGAATCTTTCGCGAATGAGGCGCGACAGCCGGCTGAGCACTTCGCCGAGATTGCCGCCCGATTGCGCCTGAACCGAAATCGAGGTGATGACGTAAAGCAGGTCCGGCGCGCCGACGCGCTTCGACATGTTCCACATGGCGGCAGTGATATCGAGGCCGAAGGTCACCTCGTCGCTAACGATGCCGAATTCGGTTCCGGCCGGGTCCGGCAATTCGCGCCCGGCGAGCGACAACGCGATCGGAAGCGGATGTCCCGCCCTCAAACTGCGCACGACAATGTCCAGCACGTCGGGCAATTGCTCGTTGAAGCGGTTGATGCGCCGGCGCCGTTTCAACGCCAGCCAGACGTACAGAAGGCCGAGCGTCACCGTGAGCCCGAGCGGCAGGGTGTAAAACTTGAACCCCAGGAAATAGACGATCGCCCCGTTCACGCCGCCGAACAGCGCGACGACCGAGAGGATGAAGCGGATGTCTCGAAATCGCACGCCCGATTGAACGAACAGGTCCTGAAACGAGCGAAACTGATCCAGCGACCAGCCGCCCAAGGCGCCCCGCTCCCGCCGCAATATCTGCAGAACCTCGGCCTGGCTGGAGGCCGTCTCGATCAGCGCCATGCGCCGATTGATCTTTTTCTGCGTCGCGTGGTCCTTGGCGTAATATTGATGAATGCCCAGAACCAGCAGCATGGCCGACAGAAAAAACAGAAGGGGGACGATCAGATCTCCACTCATGCGAAAGCCTTGTCACAAAGGACGCGACGCGTCGAAATAGGATGAGGGTATTTCAATGCCCATCGGCTGCAGCTGCGCCAGGAACTTGGGCCGGATGCCGGTCGCCCGGAAGGAGCCGAGGACCGATCCGTCGGCGGCCATGCCTTCGCGCACGAATTTGAAGATTTCCTGCGCCTGGACGATTTCGCCTTCCATGCCGGTGATTTCCATCACGCTGGTGAGCCGCCTTTTGCCGTCGCTCAGGCGTTGCAGCTGAATGATGATCTGCACCGCGGAGGCGATCTGCTGCCGGATGCTCTGCATCGACATGCCGACGCTCGACATGCCCACCATCTGCTCCAGGCGCCGAAGCGCGTCGCGCGGGTTGTTGGCGTGAACCGTGGTCATCGAGCCTTCGTGGCCGGTGTTCATCGCCTGCAGCATGTCGAAGGCCTCCTCGCCGCGGCATTCGCCGATGACGATGCGATCCGGACGCATGCGCAGCGCGTTCTTGACCAGTTCGCGCTGGCGGATTTCGCCCTTGCCTTCGGCGTTGGGCGGGCGCGTCTCCATGCGCGCGACATGCGGCTGCTGCAGTTGCAGCTCCGCCGCGTCCTCGATGGTGATCACCCGCTCCTTCGGCGAGATGGAAGAGGAGAGCGCGTTCAGCATGGTGGTCTTGCCGCTGCCGGTGCCGCCGGAAACCACGAGCGACATGCGGCCGAACACCGCCGCCTGCAGCACTTCGGCGATCTGCGGCCGCAGCGCGCCGACTTCCAGCAGCCGGTCCATCGAATAGGGCCGCTTGGAAAATTTGCGGATCGACATGAGCGGGCCGTCGACGGCGATGGGACGCACCGCGACGTTTACGCGCGAACCGTCGGTGAGGCGGGCGTCCACCGTCGGCGAGGATTCGTCGACATGGCGGCCGACGCCGGCGACGATGGTCGAAATGATGCGCAGAAGGTGCGCCTCGTCCTTGAAGCGAACGGTGGTCGGCTCCAACTGGCCGAAACGCTCGACGTAGACGGAATTATGGGTGTTGACCAGAATGTCGGAGACCGTGCTGTCCTTGAGCAGGGGTTCGAGGGGACCCAGGCCCTTCATTTCATCGACGATCTCCTCGACGAATTGCTGCAGCTCCCGCTGATTGAGCGCAATCCTTTCCGCCAGCACGAATTCGCTGACATAGGTCGCGATGCTGCGCTGCAATTCCTCGCGCGACATCTTGTCCATGAAGGCGAGATTGAACTCGTCGATGATTTTTCCGTGCAGCCGCACCTTCTCTTCCAGCAGCGCCGGCCTTTGGCCGCCGTCGGGCGAGGCGGCGGGCGACGCGGGCGCGGCGGCTGGAGCGGCCGGAGCGGCCACCGCCAGCTTTGGCGCTTGCTGCTGCGGTTGCGGCTGCTGCGGCGCCGGAGCCGGAACCGGATCCGGCGCTCCTTGGCGCGCCGCGGGGGCGCGGAAAGACGGAAAAGCGAACCTGTTCGACATGGCCATCCCCGAACTAACAGACAAACTCTTGCGCGGCTTCTTCTTCCCGCCTGGCCGGACGATGGCGTCCGCGCGCGCCGCTCCTTTCCATTTTGACCTGAAATTTCCGCAATATTCGTGAATCGGCCCGCACTCCGGCCGGGAAAAATCGCGGGCGAACGTCCTATTTTCGACGGGCGTCCATTCACGGTTTCCGCATGGTTGCCTTGAACATTCAATTACGCCATTTCGCGCGGTGTCAGCGCGCGCGCCACCTCCGCCACGACCTTGATGTCCCTGGCGATCGCCCGATCGGAATGGGATTGCGTCATGGGCGCGCCGCTATTGATTGATTCCAGCGCGACGGCGCGGTCATCACGAATGCAATAGACGCGGTGCCCCGACAAGGCGGCCTCGATGCTGCTCTTATGGGTCATGGCGCCGAGGAAATTCGTCTCGCAATGGGTGATCGCCGCCGCGAGGCGCTTCGCTTCGAATCCCATTTCGCGCAGCCGCTTCAATTCGCGCGCCACCCTCTTCACGGAGGGAACGGAGCTGCGGCCGATGACGAGAACGAAATCGCAATTGCGCAGGGCGTCGTCGGACCAGGTCGCGCGATAGTCGGGAAAATCGAGCAGCAACAGGTCATAGCGGTCATGCAGCTTGCCGAGAAGCGCGAAGACGGTGGCCCCATCGATCGCGGCGCAATCGGCGGGCGATTCGATGGCGGAATAGAGATCGAGGCCCGACGCATGCTGTGAATTGAAGACGTCGAGCATGTAATCGTCGAGGCGCCCGGGATTGCGGGCCAGCTCCACGACGTCGAGCCGCGGCGCCAGATCGACATAGTCGCAGAGATCCGCATGGTTGAAGTCGAGTTCGACCGCGGCGACGCGACGCGCGTCCTTGCCCTTCTGCAGGGCGATGTGAACGCCCGCTTCGAGCGTGAGCGTCGAATTGCCGACCCCTCCTCCCGCCGGCAGGAGTCCAAGGATCACATGTTTGGAAACATCCCGCTTGGCGCCGGCCGCGGCCGCC
>CAYRNB010000082.1:0-6877 GCA_964425315.1 uncultured Rhodoblastus sp. | reverse complement strand
GAGTCCAAGGATCACATGTTTGGAAACATCCCGCTTGGCGCCGGCCGCGGCCGCCGGCGCCTCGCCGCGCAAGCGCTTGCCGATCTCGAAAATTTCATGCGGCGCATGTTTCCAGTCGATGCATTCGGCCGCGCCGGTGCGCAGCAAAGCCTTGTAATCGTCGGGTCTGATTTCGTCGCAGACGTAAACGAGGAAGGCGAAGCTCGCGACTTTTTCCGCCAGAGCGACAAGGAGGCCCACGTCCGGACGCCATTCCTCGGTCGTCGGCGCGAGAACGATATTCTGGCGGCCGGACTTGAGCGTCGGTTCAGTTGCCGCCGCCTCCAGCGAAGCCGCATGGCAAACCTGGTATCCGAGCTTCTCCAGAAATTCGCGGAGCGTGACGATTCTCGGATTAGCGGCGTCCGGGTGGATGATGCAGGCGATCATGGATTGCGTTTCGAGGGCTCTCAGTTGATGGGCGCCGATGAAGAGATATCTTCTCCGGTGATTGAGGTTTTCGGCGTCGGCAGGGCGATGTCGGCGAAATGGAGCAGGCCGCCGAGGAAAAAATAGCGAAAGTTCACGTTCTTCAGCCAGATCGTGATCGTCGGCACGGGCGGGCCGCCCTGATAGCCGAGGCCGGTCATGCGATATTCGATCATCACGTTGGCGGGACTGAGCGGCGGGTTGAGCATGGAGAGAATCTGGCACATGCCCACATTATAAGCCGACGTTTCGTTCACGCAGGATGAATTGTTCCGGCCATAGACGATCCAGTTCATGGCGTTGGCGTCATAAGTGATTCCCGCCACGCTGGCGCCGGCGGCGCAAGAGGTCGCGGGGCCGAGGCAACAGGCTTGCGTCGCGCCGTCGCAGACGAACGGGCCGATGCCGTCGACCGGGAAGGGCTGGCCGGTCTTGCCGCCCGTCGCGAGCGTGGTGGGCATCGACATCAGTCCTCCCGCGACCGGATCGGAGACCGCAGCGATGCGCGCTCCGATTTCCACCGCCTTCATGGCGCTGTTCCACTGCCAGAAGGCGAAGAGAAAATCGACGATCCCGCCGAGCAGAATCAGGACTACGGTGGCGGCGATCGCAAATTCGACCATGGTCGCCCCGGCTTCGTTTTTGCGCAAACGGATCAGGATCGCGCGCACGTCAGCCTCCCACCACGCGTTCGGTCTGCGAGACGGCGAAATTTGGGTCGGCGAGGCCGAACATGGTGAGAAAGCCGATTTCCGCATAGGGGAACGAGGTTGAAACCGTGACGACATAGATGGGATCGCCGCCACGATAGGTCGGGTCGCCCGTCGCCGGATCGATCGGGTTGTCGATGGCGGTGAAGGTCACCGTGACGTCCTTGGTTGACCAGTTCGATACGCGGGGCGCCGTTCCGCCCATATCTCCGTAAACCGCGATCTGTTCGGCGTCGGCGATCTGCGTGTTGCAGGAGATCGCCGGATCGACACTCGGATCGGCGGTGGCGCAAGAGCTTCGCGCCAGGTAGCGCGCCGCGTCGCGCACGCCGGAGACGACGGCCTGATGCTGATAAAAGAAATTGGAGAAATCGAAAATGCCGAAGCCGAGCGTGATCAGCACGGGAGCGACGAACGCCGCCTCGACCAGGGCGGCGCCTGAACGGTCCTTCCAGGCATTTCGAATCAGGGCTCTCATTTTGCGTATGTCGCGCCTCTGGTTCGCAGGACGTCAGCGGTAGAGCTGGGAGACGTCATGCACGATTCCCGACGCGTCATTGGGCGCCGAATAGCCAACATATTCGCCGAGCATCGTGCCGAAGCCGCTGCCCTGCGCCGGTTGCAGCAGAAAGAAAGTCGCCACGCCCTCGGGCCGCACGTTCGTGCGGCCGCCGCCGAGCTGGGAGCAATCGACCACGGCGGCATAGAGCAGCCGGCGGTTGCTCTGGCCGGCATAGCAAAGCGGCGCTCCGGTCTCGCCGCCGGCGGACTTGATGCTCAACAGCGACTTGCCTTTGAAGGTCGTCGAATTTTCGTATTTGTAGAGGTCATAGCGCGTCGGCACGGAGCTGGCCGCCGGCTGCGGCGGCGCATTGCTTCCGGTTCCGTAATTGGCCGACCAGTAGGCGCTCAGATTCGACTGCCAATCGCCATTGCCGATTGCGGCCGCGCCATAGGTTCCCGGGCCATTGCAGAAGCTGGAGCTGATACTGGAATCGTCGGGATAGGGACAGGCCGTCGAAGGCGTCAGGCCGGGCGTCTGATTGGCGCTGCAACTGCTTCCGCCGCCCTTGCTCGTCGGAACATAGCCGTCGCGCACATTCACGTCGGGCGAAAAGAGGTTGGGATCGGCGCTTTTCGCATTGTTTTCGTAGAGGCCGAAACGGGTGTTGAAATAGTCCGAGGTCGAAGCTTTCTGACCCGTGGAGGTGTCGATCAGATTGACATTGATGCAAAGGCCGTTGTCGTCCTGTCCCAAAGCCTTGTCCAGGCATTGCGCCCCGGTGCAGCCGACGTTCAGAAAGCCGAAATTGCCGGGTGAAAAGCCGGTCCCCGGCGGCGCCACTAGCGCCACTTCCTTGCCCTTCATCGTCGCCTCGTCGGTCATGTCGTTCACGCCCGTGCCGTTGCACACGAAAATCGGCGAGCTTTGGCAGATCGTTTCGGAAAATCCCGCCACCGCGGTCGCCCGCGCGGTCAGGACGTTATTGGCGAGGCCGAGCAAGGTGAGCGGCAGAAAGGAGCTGATCGACGTCGGCGTGGTGGTCACCTCGGCGAAGCGCGCCGCATTGGGATCGGCCGTGGGGGCGCCCATGGGCGATGCGTCGCTCGCGGGCAGGCTGGCGTAAAAAGTCGGCGTCTGGCATTGCACCACGCCCGCCCAGCTCGAATTGGCGGAGCCGACGAGATTATCCATGGCGTTTTGCGCGCGCTGAATCGCGTCGGCGTCGCCGTCAAGCTCCGCCGCGGCGGCGAGCGCGCAGGCGTCCGCCCCTTTCTGCAATTGCGTCTGAAGATCGAAATAGCGCGGGATGTCGAGGGCGAAAGCCGCCAACCCCAGAAGCGCGACGAACATAAGCCCCACCAGGGGCAGGATGACCCCGGATTCGTCCTTTGCGAATCGCGCCGCCAGGCGCCGCGGATTCGAACGGTTGAATTTCACCCCGATCATGGCCGCCTTACTTCATCTCGCGCCTCGTTCCCATGGTCTGAAATGACCTGCGCGACGTGTCGTCACCACCGTCAATGCTGTCCGCCGCCGCCGGCGCCGCCGACATTGATGTTGACCAGGCCGCCGCCGCCGCCATTTTCATGCGGCTGCCCCTTGACGTACTGGCGCACCGCCTGCACCCCCTTCTCGCCATTGGTGGGGATGCGGGTATTCCGCGCGCTCCGCGGCCAGGGATTGGCGATCTGCTGGGCGTTGTCCCACGCCACCGCGTCGCCGGCGCCGAAGGTCACCGTGTCCTTGCGTTGGAAATATTGGCTGCTGCAGCCGGCGAGCGCGAGCGCCGGAAGAACTGCGGCGATGAGACAAAGCGTTTTCATTGCGACTCCCATGGCCAATGCCATCTGTTCGGATCCATGTGTCTCGTCGGCGCGCCGGGCGCCATGCCGCCGATGAGCATCTGCGGCTGGCCGTTCGCCTGGACATAGGTCGGCCGCCGTTTCGGAACTTCGAGCCGCTGGTTCAGGAACATGTCGACATCGTTGGCGGCGAGCCTGTTGTCGAGCGGCGTCTTCAATCTGTGGCCCGGCGCGACGGGCTTGACCAGATGCGGCGAGACGATGACGACCAGCTCGGTCTCGTTCGACTCGAAATCCTTGCTGGAGAACAAGGCGCCGAGCACCGGCACCGTGCCGAGCCAGGGGAAAGTGTTCAGGGTGCGCTGCGATTTGGCGCTCATCAGGCCGGCGATGGCGAAGGCCTGCCCGTTGCGCAACTCAACCGTGGTGTCGGCGCGGCGCACGACAAGGCCCGGCACCGCGACACCGCCGGTGTTGACGGAAAGCGTCGGGTCGATGTCGCTCACTTCCGGCTCCAGCCTCAGGCTGATCACGCCATTGGCCAGGACCGTCGGGGTGAATTTGAGCCTGATGCCGAACGTCTGCCACTGGATGGTGATCGTCGGCACCACCGTCGAGCCGGTGATGCCGCCGGCGGCGTTGCTCGAAGACACCGGCACCGGAAACTTGCCGCCCGCGAGGAAATCGGCGGACTGCCCCGACAAGGCGACGAGATTGGGCGAGGCCAGGCGGCGCACGACATCATGCTTCTCGAGCGCGTTCAGCACCATGTCCAGGCTGCCGCCATTGGAATTGATGAGCCGGGCGAGAATGGAGGCGAAGGGGGGCACGCCCGAGGCGGAGGCGACCGCGTCGCTGAGCCCGCCTCCTTGCCCGACGATGGCGGCCCCGTTATGCCAGAACGCCGCCCATCTGACGCCGAGATTGCGCACCGCCTGACGCGACGCCTCGACGAAACGCACCTCCAATTCGACCTGCTGCGGCGAGGAAATGCTCATGGCGTTGACGACATGCCCGCCCGGCAAGAGACTCTGCGCGATGGTCATGGCGCGGTCGGCTGTCTGGGCGTCGCCGGAGTCGCCGGAGAGCACGATGTCCCCGTTGACCTCGCCTATGCGAATGTGGCGTCCGCCCGACCCGCGGCGCACCTCGCGGGCAATGGCGCCGATGTCCAGCCGCACGTCCACGTCCACCACGCCGATCAAATGTTTCGAGTCGTCGTAGAGCAGGATATTGGTCGAGCCGATCTTCTTGCCGAGAATGTACAATTGCCGATCGCTGATCGGCACGACGTCGGCGATCGCCGGCTGCGCCACCGCGGCGTCGGAATAGGGAATGTCGAGGTGCAGATTCTTCGACTTGTTCACGATCAGCCGGACATGCCTTTCGACCGTCATGCGTCCCGCGTCAGGCGGCGGCCCGGCTTCGGACCGCGGATCGGCGCTCGCCGTCGGCTTCGGCGCATGGACGAATTCGGAATGCGCCGCGGGCATAGGCGCAGGCGCCTCATCCTGGGCGACGACCGCGGGCGACCCCGCGTGGGCGAAAGCCAGTTGCGGCGCGACCGGCGGCGCAAATGCGATCGCGGCCTGTTGCGCTCGCCGGCTGCCGGCCGAGTCCGGCTCGGCCGAAGCCGACTGGAGCGGCCACGATGCGCAAAATAGCATCAGGCAAGCAAGGACAAGCCCCGACTTCGCGCCGGGCGAAGGCTTGCCGAACCGCGTGGCGGCTTTCTTGCGAGCCGTAGAGATCGTTTCGTTCAACACAGTCCCGGCCAAGTCAACAGCCCTCCTGAAAGGCTTCGAGAATCCATATTCTGCGGACGTGAAAATAATTATCGTTGTTTTCCTATAATCGCTTAACATTCCAGACGTTAGCGACATAAGAAAGCAATAGCCGATGAACAAAGTGAATTTTCGGTTAAGGCCGTATTATTTAAATTTTTACTTACATGACCTTGCGGCCAGCCGTAAAACAAGAGGTCCCTTTACCCGAAACAGGACTGTCAGAAGCGCGAACCGCCACCCAATCCGCTTGGAGCGCCAGGGCGCGAAAATCCCTGGCGTCGCGCGCGGATTTTCGCGCCGAAGGAATGCGAATTCCGCGTAATTCATGCGGAATTCGCATCAGTCGCTTTCGCTATAGACGTCATAGTCCGAGGATTTGTCGGCGCGAATGATGCGTATATTGGCGCTGCGCCGGGAGAGCGTCGCGGCGGCCTTGCCGGCTCCGCCGGTCAGTCGCGCCTCCAACTGGTCGATGCGCTGCGCCAGGCGCTCCTCCGCCTTGTCGCCGCCGTTGTATTCGCCCTGGCCGAGATCGACGAGCGTAACGCGGCGCGCAGCGGTCGGCTCGGCGCCGCCGGCCTTGCGCAGAACCAGCGAGAGCGAGCCCACGCGGCCAGCGAGCACCAGCTTTTCGGCCTGTTCCGCGGTGACTTCGAGCGTCACCGCCCGGGCGACGGTTGGACGGTCATGCTTGGTGCTGGCGACCTGATCGACCGCAAGAACCTTGACGTTTTGCAGCAGAACTTCTGCATAGGATTTGGAATCGGCGCCTCCGCCCCTGAGGCGGCTCAGGAGAACGTCGACGTGATCATCGGGCAAGACGAAGCCGGCCACGCCGCGCACTTCGTCAACGCGCACGGTGACGGCGCGCATGCCCTTGTCGATCAGCACCGAAAGCGAACCGCGCTGGCCCGGTCCTGTGACGCGCGAAACCAGGATGGGTTCGTCCTTGGCGATGCTCGACAGAACCACGCGACGGCCATCCTTCAAAAGGTCGGCCTTGGTCCTGAAGGCGCCCTGGGGAAGAGCGCTGGCCGACCACGGGATTTCAGTGACGTTGTCGGCGGTGAGAGCCGTGCCGAAATTGAGATTGGCGGAAGCGACGACAATGGTCGATTGCGGATCGCCGGCGGTCACGTGATGTTTGAGGATGATCGTCCTGGCGGAAAAAGCCGCGATGCCGCCAGCGACGATGGCGACAAGCAGCATCAGCATGGTCCCGAATTTCATGGCCCGCTCCCAATGATACGGTTTCCGCACGGATTATGCAGAAAGCGTATGCCTGGCGTTGACCATTAAGATACGCGCGCGCCGGAGCGCGCGGCAAGGTTTTACTGTCGTTAATGCGCTTTAAGTTCGTCAAACGGTAAAGCAAATCAAAATATTACTTATTTATGACTTGTATTTATAAAATTGCGCGTAATTTCTCTAATATCTTGTCGGCCAGTCTGGCCCGTTCCAGAAATAATACTGCCCTTCCTCGGCCAGAGCGAGATTGTTGGCGATCGTCGGGTCGTAAGGGTCCAGGCGCCGCGCCTTGTGGAACAGACGCAAAGCGGCGCGCCGGTCGCCGCGCAGCAGCCGCTCGTAGCCGAGATTGTTCAG
>CAYRNB010000081.1:2331-13577 GCA_964425315.1 uncultured Rhodoblastus sp. | reverse complement strand
CCGCCGAAGGAGTGGGTGGACAAGATCCACGCGATGCATCTCTTCGACGACGGCTATGAGAAGCTGCGCCAGCGCATCTTCGAGAACCAGCAGAAGCTCGGCGTCATCCCCAAGGGCATGAAGCTGACGCCATGGCCGGCTGACATGATCACGCCGTGGGACAAGCTCACGCCCGAGGCGAAGAAGCTCTTTATCCGCCAGGTCGAGGTGTTCGCCGCCTACGTGGCCTACGACGACTATGAGATCGGCCGGGTGATTCAGGCGTTCAAGGGCCTGGGCAAGCCTGACAACACGCTGATCATCTACCAGAACGGCGACAACGGCACCAGCGCCGAAGGCGGACCAGAAGGCACCTATAGCGAAGTTGCGTTCTTCAACGGCTTCCGTCCGCCGGTGGACCTGCAGATGAAGTTCTATGACGCCTGGGGCACCGAATTCACTTATCCCCACATGTCGGCGGGCTGGTCGTGGGCTTTTGACACCCCCTTCGACTGGTTCAAGCAGAACGCCAACCGGTTCGGCGGCACCAACCAGAACATGGTCATATCGTGGCCGGCGCGCATCAAGGACAAGGGGGGCCTGCGCGAGCAGTTCATCCACGACATCGACATCGTGCCGACGCTGCTCGAAGCCACCCGAATCCCCGCGCCCAAATATGTGGACGGGATCAAGCAGAAACCCATTGAAGGCACGAGCTTCGCTTACACGTTCGACGCGAAGAACGCCAAAGCGCCCTCGCGGCACAAGATCCAATATTTCGAGATGATGGGCCAATGGGCGATCTATGACGACGGCTGGCTCTTGAGCACCAAGGTCGACCGCGCGCCGTGGGACGCCTTCGTTTTCCCCAACCCGGACCCGCTCAACAACCAGGTGTTCCAGCTCTACGACCTGAGCAAGAGCTGGAACCAGTATGACGACATCGCCGCGCAGCATCCCGATAAAGTCAAGGAGATGCGGAAATTGTTCGTGGAGGAAGCGAAGAAATACCATGTCTTCCCGCTGGACGGCTCAGTGGTGGAGAGAATCGCGTCTCCGAAGCCGAGCCTCACCGCCGGCCTCTCCGAGTTGGTTTACACGCGGCCGATGACTGGCGTTCCGCAGGGCGACGCGCCGTACCTGCTGAATACCTCTTACACCATCACGGCGGACATCACCGTGCCGAAAGGTGGCGCCGAGGGCATGATCGCGACTTCCGGCGGGCGTTTCGCGGGCTGGGGTTTTTACCTGCTCAAGGGCAAGCCAAAGTTCTGCTGGGATTTGCTCGATGTGAAGTGGGTCACGTGGGAAGCCCCGGAGGCGCTGGCGCCCGGCAGGCACATCATCGAATTCGACTTCAAATATGACGGACTTGGCCTCGCCACGCTCGCGTTCAGCAACTTCTCCGGCGTAGGCAAGGGCGGCGTCGGGACACTGAAGGTGGATGGCAAGGTTGTCGATACGAAGCGGATGGAGAAAACGATCCCCATCATCCTGCAGTGGGACGAGAGCTTCGACATCGGCCAGGATACGATCACTGGCGTCAACGACGCAGATTACCACCCGCCATTCCCGCTGACGGCGAAGTTCAACAAGCTGACGATCAAGATCAACCGGCCGCGGCTTTCACCGGAGGAAAAGAAAAAGTTGGAAGAGGGCTTTGCGAAAGCCGCCCAAGGCATCCAGTAGCGTCGAACTGGCTGTGAGGCGCGCGAGCCGTTCCGGCAACCCCGGAACGGCCTGCGACCTCAACATCAAAGAGGGGGCGTCCCTCTTCAACGGCAAGATCGGCAAGCTGACCGTCTCGCTCGAACCGCCGGTGCTCACCGACGAGTACAAGAAGAATCTCGAGAAAGCCTACCGCGAGGCGCAGGCGTGCTTTCAGTAACAATATCGGAGGCGCCGGATGTTGACCAAACGTGAATTGCTTCAATCCGGCGCCCTGATCGCGGCGGCCGGAGCCGCGCCGGGACCGGCGCTTGCCCAATTGCTCACGGGCGCCCCCGCCAGGCCAAATTTGAAATATTCCACCCCTGTGCCGTCAGGCGTGGCCGTGCCCGATCAAGTCGAGACGCGGCTGGGCGCGCTTAAATTCGACAGCGGCGTCCCGGATAAGGCCACCACCGACAAGCTTTACGACAACCTCGACTTCCAGCGCGCCGTGCAGGCTTATCTGCTCGGCTTGCCGCCGGTCAATCAGTTGGCGAACAAGAGCGCGATCCTGACGATGGGGCCGGCCAATGCGACCGTGCCGATCTGGGAACAACTGGTGGACTCCCGCACGGTCGAGCTGACGGCGAACGACAACACGCCTTACACGTGGTTCTGGGTCGATCTGCGCGGCGGCCCGCTGGTCCTCGAAGTCCCTCCTAAGGTGCTCGGGCTGATCGACGATATGTGGTACCGCTGGGTCATCGACCTGGGCATCACCGGCCCCGACAAGGGGCGCGGCGGCAAGTATCTGCTGCTGCCGCCGGGCTACAAAGGCGAGGCGCCGAAGGGGTACCATGTGGCCCGGTGTACGACGTTCAGCCTGTTCGCCGGCTGGCGTAGCTTCCTGGTGAACGGCGATCCCGAGCCGGGTGTCGACGCAGTCAAGAAATTCACCAAGATCTATCCGCTCTCGCAGGCCGCTCATCCGTCCACGCCCAACTACGTGGACATGTCGGGCAAGCCGTTCAACATGGTCGGGCCATCGGGTTACCGCTTCTGGGAAATGCTCAACCAGGTCGTGCAGGAGGAACCGACCGATACGGTCGATCCGACCACGCTGGGGTTCTGGGCCTCCATCGGCATCCTGAAGGGCAAGCCGTTCGCTCCAGACGCACGCATGAAGAAGATCCTCACTGAGGCCGCGGCTGTGGGCGACGCCACCGCCCGGGCGATTGCCTATCGGCTTCGCGGGAAGGAAGGATACTTCTTCGACAACTCGAACTGGCGGCAAGCCTTTTTTGGCGGCTACAAGTTCGAGTGGCTGCCGGGCGTGGCGAACCTCGATGCGGCCGCCTTCTTTTTCTTCCTCGCCACGGGGGTGACTCCGGCGATGGACACCAAGATCGTCGGCGAGGGCTCCACCTATCCCTGGACTCCGTTGGACTCCAACAATCATCCTCTGGACGGCGGCAAGAACTACAAGCTGCACCTGCCACCGCACATCCCGGTCAAGACGTTCTGGTCGGTGATCGTCTACAGCACCCAGACCCGTTCGATGTTGCAGACGGATTATCGCTTCCCAAGCGTGAGCAGCCAGAACAAGGACCTGCTGGTGAACGACGACGGTTCGGTGGACGTGTACTTCGGACCCAAGCCGCCGCCCGGCAAGAAGCCCAACTGGGTGCAAACGGTTCCCGGGCAGACGTGGTTCACCATCCTGCGGCTCTATGGCCCCCTCGAGGCCTGGTTTAACAAGACCTGGCGACCGGGAGAGATCGAGTTGCAATTCTGAGCGCGGCGATATGTGGGCGGCGCCGTGTCGCCGCCCACGAACGATTTTCCGACGGCGCCTTGGATGAGTTTAAAAACGACGTTTGGGCTAAACCCGCACTTGCCACCGGTGGCTCTTTCTTTTGCGGCTACGCCGTTGGCGCAGGCACAAGACGCGTCGAAGACGCAAAATTCATTTGTGCAAGCGCTTGTGATCGTTCTCCTTCGACAGTCTCCTCACGAAATCCGGACGTTCGATCCACGACCGCTGCGACGTCCGGCCTCGGAAACGCCCGCGTTAGACCACGCTTCCAATGACCAACTTCAACAGAGGAAATCGCAAGATGAAAACAGTTTCCGTTTTCCGCACATTGATGACCGCCGCTGCGCTGTTCGCGGTTCCCGCTATGGCGATCGCCGGGGATGCGATCAGCGCGCCCGCGCAGAAGACGATTGGCTCGCCCGGCGGCGAAATGATCCCCTCGCTCGGGGTGATCAATTCCCACGGAGCGAGTCTTCAGGGCGGCACGCTGACCATGAATGGCGTTTCGCTCAACGCCATCGTCTTCGCCGATCGGCCGGTGCGGGCGGCGGGGCATGTGCTGACCAAAGATTTCCTCAAGGATTGGGACGCGGGCGTCGGGACCTTCGCCAAGGACCCGCCGAATGCGACAATCTCTGTGCTCAGCGCGGACGGCGCCTCGGTGGAGGACGCCGTCGTGGTGCTGAAATCTCCGAAGCTGGACGGGGACAAATTGACCTTTAAAGTGGCTGTGCTCGAAGGAAAGATCTCGAAGGCGACCGGGCCCGCCGCGCTGTTCATCGACTGGTTCGCGGCCCGCGGCTTCCGCGGCCGGGCCGTCGTCGGCGGCGCCGGCTTCCGCGCCGCCGCATGGCGCCGTCCGGCCTGGCGTGGCGCATGGTACGCCCATCCCGCCGCCCGCGTCGGCGTCTTCGCGGCCGGCGCGGCGGTCGGGGCGGCGGCGGCCAGCGCCCAGCCGTGCGGCTACTATCCCTATCCGGATTGCAACTGACTTTCGGCGGCGCGCGGGCCGGTCGCCAACGACTGAATCCGCGCGACCGCCTCCTGGCGCTCGACGACGCGAAGTCCGGAGGGGGCTGATGGGATTCCAACTCGATTTTTGGGACTACGCCACATTCGCTGCGTTGTTCGTCATCGGCGCCGCGTTCCTCGGCGTGCTCATTTTCATTCTTGGCCTGCCCGGGCGTATTGCGATCGCGCGCAAACATCCTGAAGCCGACGCCGTCTATCTGATGGGCTGGATCGGCTTTCTCGCCGTCGTGCCATGGATTCAGGCGCTCGTCTGGGCCTTCAAGCCGACCGATGTGATCGACCTGCGCTACCTACCACGTGACGTGCAGCGCCAGACGGACGACATCATCCGGCAACTCAAAGGCGAAGGACCGCGCCGACAGGACGGTCCGCCGACACATCCCCCCGGCCCAGATGACGGGAGCGCCCCGTCATGATCGCCGGCCTCCTCGTCGTCGCCATTTCCTGTTTCGTCTTCTGGCTTGTCTTTCTGAAGCTCAAGCTGCTCAGGATGACGCCCGGCTGGGTGTTCGGCTTCGGCATCGTCGTCCTTCATCTTTTCCTGATCTTCGTCATCGGCCTGCGCTTCGTCACGCCCTATTCGACCAACGCCATCGTGGTCCAGCATACGATCCAGCTCGTGCCCCGCCTTTCGGAACCGACCCTCGTCACCGCCGTGCTGGTCAAGGACAATACTGAAGTAAAAAAAGGTCAGCCGCTCTTCCAGTTCGACCGCACGGTCTACAAGGCCAAGGTCGCCGAGCTGCGCGCGCAGCTTGCGGCCGCCAAACAGAATGTCGAAATCCTCAAGGCCAATGTGTCCGTCGCCGAGGCCAAGATTGGGCAGGTGCAAGCCACGCTCAACTATGCGCGGGATCAGAAGCAGATCTACACTCGCCTCGCCAAGGAGGATTCGACCCGCGAAGACAATGTCGTGAGGTGGTGGGACAAGGAGAAGGAGAGCGCCGCAGCGCTGACAAAGGCCAAGGCGGCCGCCGAAGCGGCGCAGCTTCAATATGAATCCAACATCGGCGGCGTCAACACAAACGTCGCGAACATCGAGGCCCAGCTGCAGCAGGCGCAATATTACCTGGCCAACACCACCCTGCGGGCGCCTGAGGACGGCCGCGTCGTCAACCTTCAGGTGCGGCCTGGAATGGTGTCGGGCATTCTGCGCGCCGGCGGCATCGCCGCGCTGATCGCCGACGCCGACCGGTACGTGCTCGCGACGTTCTTCCAGGAAAACCTCAAATTCGTGAAGCCCGGCCAGTATGTGGAAATCGCGTTCAATCTCTATCCCGGCCAGATCTTCAAAGGCCATGTCGATTCGATCTGGAAGGCCAACGGCGTCGGACAGTTTCTGCCAAGCGACGAGATCCCGAAATTCGAGCCGGCGAACCCGGATATTCCGCAAGGCCAATACGCTGCAAAAATCATCCTCGACGTTCCAGACCAGTCAAAATTTCCTATTGGGGCGCAGGGCGCCGCGGCGATTTATGTGGATGGGGACAAGGGAGCTTGGGCCGCGTTGCGCAAGATCGCGATCCGGTCGCGGACATGGCTCGCATGGCTCTATCCGCTCAACTTCTGAGACCACCGCTTCTAAAGCTGACGCCGACAACACGAAGACATCGGGGAATCGAGATGAGACGCGCCACGCATAATTCAATCGATCACCGGTCATGTTTCGATGGTCCTCAGGGCCGAAACCATGGCGCCGGGTCGCGCGTTAGAAGAGGCATTCGCGATCCTTAGGGGAAAAGGCGAGACCGAGCGATCGCCCATTCAACCGCTTCGCGCCCATTTCCTCAAGCAGATCCAGTTCGGCGACTGGCCCCGTAGGCCAGAGCGCAAACGACCAGGATAAGGAATCAGCCAATGACCGCGACTGCTGACGCCTCCAAGTCCTCGCAGGCCGATGGGGCCGCCCCGAATCTCGAAAAGCTGCCGATCGCTGACGTGCTGGCCCAACTTAAGACAGACGGCGAGCGCGGCCTGACGAGCGCCGAGGCGCAACAGCGGCTGACGACCTATGGCCCGAATGCGCTCGTCGAAAAGGAAGAGAGCCTGGCGGCGAAAATCCTCGGGCATTTCAGGGGCCCGATCGCTTATATGATCGAGGCCGCTGCGGTGATTTCCGCACTGATCGGCCACTGGGACGATTTCGCCGTCATCTCCACGCTTCTTCTGTTCAATGTCGCGCTGGAGATGTGGCAGGACAGCAAGGCCTCGAATGCGCTCGCAGCGTTGAAGAAGGGCCTGGCGCCCGAAGCGGTCGCGATGCGCGACGGCAAATGGCGGACCGTGCAGGCGGCCAGCCTCGTGCCCGGCGACATTGTCAGCATCCGGCTTGGCGTCATCGTTCCCGCCGATCTGAGGATGACGAAGGGCGATTACGCCTCGATCGACCAGGCCGCGCTGACCGGCGAATCCTTGCCGGTCGCAAAGAAGGTCGGCGACGAAGCCTATTCGGGCAGCGTGGTCAAAGAGGGCGAGATGGAAGCCGTCGTCATTGCGACGGGCGTCAACACGTTTTTCGGGCGCACGGCCAAACTCGTCGCCGGCGCCGGCGCGGTCAGCCACGCGCAAAAGGCGATGTTCCAGATCGGCAATTTCCTGATCTTCATCGCCGTGATCCTGGCGAGCGTCTTGGTCGCCGTGGAAGTCTATCATGACATCGTCATCGCCGACACGTGGGGCGTGAAGGACGCGCTCGGCATCCTGCAATTCGTGCTCGTGCTTCTGGTCGCTTCGATCCCGGTGGCGATGCCGACGGTGTTCTCGATCACCATGGCCCTTGGCGCCCTCGACCTCTCAAAGGAAAAGGCGATCGTCAGCAGGCTCTCTGCGATTGAGGAGATGGCCGGCGTCGACATCCTTTGCTCCGACAAGACCGGAACGTTGACCAAGAACCAGCTCAGCCTGGGCGATCCAATCCTCTTCGCCGCCACTGATCCGCAGGACTGCATCCTCGCCGCCGCCCTTGCCTCGCGGTCGGAGGATCGCGACGCGATCGACACGGCGGTCATCAACGCCCTCAAGGCGCCGGATGCGCTGAAAGCCTGGACGCAAAACAAATTCACGCCCTTCGACCCCGTCACCAAGCGCACCGAGGCGGTCGTCTCGGATTCGTCCGGAAAGACCATTGTCGTGGCGAAGGGCGCGCCGCAAGCGATCGTCGATATCGCCAAGCCGTCCGCCGAGGTCGCCGACAAGGTCAATCAGGACGTGGCGGCGCTCGCCGCGAAAGGATCGCGCGCGCTCGCCGTCGCCCGTTCATCCGACAACGGAGCCACTTGGTCCTTGCTCGGCGTATTGCCGATGTTCGATCCGCCGCGCGACGATTCCAAGGCGACAATCGACAAGGCGAACGCCAAGGGGGTTTCGGTCAAGATGGTGACGGGCGACGACACGGCGATCGCCATCGAGACCGCCCGCCAACTCGGCATGGGGACGCACATCATTCCGGCCGCGGACGCATTTCCGAAGGACATGGACCCGGATAATGTGCCGCCGCAGATCGTCGACGCGATCGTGCGCGCCGACGGTTTTGCGCGCGTGTTCCCCGAACACAAATATGCGATCGTGAAAGCGCTCCAATCCCGCGGTCATATCGTGGCGATGACCGGCGACGGCGTGAACGATGCCCCGGCGCTGAAGCAGGCCGATTGCGGCACGGCGGTGTCGGGCGCAACCGACGCCGCGCGAGGGGCGGCGTCGCTCATCCTCACGGCGCCGGGCCTTTCCGTCATCAACAGCGCGATCGACGAAGCCAGGCGCATTTTCGGGCGCATCACCAGCTATACGATCTACCGCGTCGGGCTGACGATGGACATTATGTTCCTGGTGGTCCTATCTTTGATCTTCCTGGGGTTCCAGCCGCTGACGGCGGTCATGATCGTCGTCATATCGCTGCTCGACGACGTTCCAATCATGGCGATCGCCTATGACAGCGTCCGGGTCAGCGAACGGCCGATCCGCTGGGAGATGCCGAGGCTGCTAGGCCTTTCCGCGGTGCTGGGATTCTTCTCGGTCGTTCAGTCGTTCGGCCTGTTGCTGGCGGGATTCGAAATACTCGGCCATCCAGCTCATAGCGCAGCTTTCGGCTTGACCAGCCAGGCCCAGCTGCAGACCGTCATGTTCCTGCAATTGGTCACGGGCGGACATCTGCTGCTGTTCGTCACCCGCACGGAACGGTGGTTCTTTCAGCCGCCTTTCCCGGCTGCTCCTTTGTTCTGGGCGATCATGGCCACCCAGGCGCTCGCGGTCGTGATGTGCGCCGCAGGCTGGCTGGTTCAGCCGATATCCTGGACCCTGATCGGCTTTGCGCTCGCCTATTGCATCGTCTGGATGTTCCTGATGGGTGGGATCAGAATCGCGACGGAAAGGTACGCCAGCTACCGTACGCGGCGTCACCGGAAGAGCATCAGCATGGTCAATCAGACACTCTTTTCCCGTATCGCCGCGCCTGTGGCGCTTGGCGCGCGAAAGCTATAGGAGGCCGCTATGGACTACCACAAACAGTTCATTGTCGAACCGGGCGGCAAGGTGCAACTCGGCAAGATCGACCCTGCTTTCTCTGGCCCGCACGGATCGCACGAAGACGCCATGCCGCATATCGCCAAATTTGTCGCGCGCATGGACCAGCTTCAGTTTCTGCTCTACGCAGACGCCGGCCAGTCTCTGCTGGTGGTGTTGCAGGCGCTCGACGCCGGCGGCAAGGACGGCGTGGTCCGCCATTTGTTCAGCGGAATGAACCCCCAGGGAACGACTTCCGTCTGCTTCAAACAACCGAGCAAGGAGGAGGCGGCACATGACTTTCTCTGGCGAGCGCATCAAAAAGCGCCCGCCAAAGGCGAGGTCGTGATTTTCAACAGGTCGCACTACGAGGACGTCCTCGTCGTGCGCGTTCACAATCTCGTTCCGGAGTCGGTGTGGTCCAAACGCTACAAACTGATCAACGACTTTGAAAAGATGCTGACGGCGAATGGGACGCGCATCCTCAAATTCTATCTTCACATCAGTCCTGAAGAGCAGCTGGCGCGATTCAAGGAACGGCTCGACGATCCGGCGCGCCACTGGAAGATCAGCGAATCCGACTATTCCGAGCGCGAGCTTTGGCCCAAATATATTGAAGCCTTCGAGGCGGCGATGGAGCAGACCGCCACCGAACATGCGCCTTGGTTCGTGATCCCTTCAAACCACAAATGGTTCCGCAATCTCGCGATCTCGCAGATTGTCGCACATGCGCTTGAAGAAATGAATCTGAAGCTGCCGCCCACTCAAGTCGATATCGAGGATATCCGTCGTAAATACCACAAGGCCGAAAGCGAGGAAAAAGCCTGATCGGCCAAACTGGACACCGAGCAAAAGTGTGCGCAGAAGGACTCTATTGCCGGGTTCTTCTCGGGTAGTCCGAGACGGATCATAGCGCGCGTCGGGGGACTTTCGCCGGGGCGGTGCAGAGATGCTTAGAATTCGTTGGCGGGCCTCAGGCTTGCAGACGATTGAAGCTGAAATGGTATGCGGATCCGAGCTTAGAAATACCTGCCGCATGTCCGATTGGGGAAGGATCCTGACGCCCGATGCGGTTCAATGTCTTCGCTGGTCTTTTTCCTCTGAAGCCGCGCGAGGCGCTGCGCGATGCAGCCGCCGGCCTCACCCTCGCGTCGATGAACGTGCCACAGGTGCTAGGCTACACGCGCATCGCCGGGACCCCCGTCGTCACCGGACTCTACACCGTCCTGCTGCCGCTCGTCGGGTTTGCGACGTTCGGCTCGTCGCGCCATCTTGTCGTGGCGGCGGATTCCGCTACGGCCGCGATCTTTTCCAGCGCCCTTTCGCGCATGGCGCCGATCGCGAGCGAAAAATACATGGCGCTGGTCGGCATGCTGACCTTGCTGACGGCCTTCCTGCTTCTCTTAGCGCGGATTTTCAAACTGGGCTTTCTCGCGGATTTTCTTTCTCGTACGGCGCTGGTCGGCTTTCTCACCGGCGTGGGCATTCAAGTCGGCGTGGCCATGCTTCCGGACATGCTTGGCGTCGCCGTCAATTCCCACAGAACGCTCATCCAGCTTGAGGATGTCTTGTTGCGGTTGCCGCGTCTGAGCGCTGTCGACTTCGCTTTGTCGGTTCTGGTCGTCGCCGCCATTTTGCTTGGCCGCCGTTTCGCGCCACGCTTTCCTATGGCGATGGTCGTCGTCGTTGGCATGATCGCGGCGAGCGCCGCGTTCAATTTCGCCGGTCACGGCGTTGCGACCATCGGCCCCGTCCCAGGAGGATTGCCCTCTCTGCGCTGGCCAGACGTCACCTGGGATGAAACCCTTATGCTCCTGCCCGTCGCAGCCTCCTGTTTCGTGATGATCATCGCCCAGAGCGCGGCGACTTCGCGCGTCTACGCCCAGCGTCACAAGGAGCGCGTCGACGAGAACGCTGACATTTTGGGGCTCGCGGTAGCCAATGCGGGAGCCGCGATCACCGGAGCATTTGTTGTCAACGGCAGTCCGACGCAGACGGCAATGGCCGACAACGCCGGCGCACGCAGCCAGTTCGCGCAACTGACCTTTGCGGCTCTGGTTGTCGTCGTGCTGGTTGCGTTGACGGGGCCGCTGCAATACCTGCCGCATTGCGTGCTGGCCAGCGTGGTTTTCACCATCGCCGTCGGCATGGTGGATTTCGAAGGTCTCAGGGCGATCTGGCGCGAAAGCGCCAGAGAGTTTCGGGTGGCCGCGATCACCGCCGCTGCGGTGCCCTGCATAGGCGTCGAGGAAGGCATTCTGCTCGCCATAGC
>CAYRNB010000081.1:0-2231 GCA_964425315.1 uncultured Rhodoblastus sp. | reverse complement strand
CCGCCGCTGCGGTGCCCTGCATAGGCGTCGAGGAAGGCATTCTGCTCGCCATAGCCTTGTCGCTCGTCGACCATGTGCGCCATTCCTATCGGCCTTCCATCACTTTACTTGCCCCGGACGCCTCGGGACGCTGGGAGCCGACAACGGCCGCGCCTGGCCTGCAGACGGCGCCTGGCCTGATCGTCTATCGCTTCGGCGCCGATCTCTTTTACGCCAATGCGGAACGCTTCGCCGATGAAGCCCGCAATCTTATCGCCCATGCGCCGGCCCCGGTGCATCATTTCGTGATCGACGCCGACGCGCTGACCGATATTGATTTTTCTGCGGCGCGCACGCTCCGTGACCTGCTTTTGGAAATGAGGGATAAGAAGGTCGACATTGTGATGGGCCGCGTCAGCGCCGAATTGCGCGCCGATCTCGAACGGCATGCGATTATCGACGTGATCGGCGAGAAGAAAATCTTCCCAACGCTGCATGAGGCCCTGGAGTCGGTCGGCGTCGATGCAAGATCAAAGTGATCGGTCCTCATTGACGGGTCCGCGAAAATTGAAATCGGGCTCCTCAAAGGGGCCGATCCGTCAAATCGCAAGCCGCGCATCCGCGCAGGCTCAGGAGCGTGAAACATGGTATGAAATGCGGCAGGCCTCCCCGGCATCGGGGCGGTCCAGCCTCATCAAGGGAGTTCGAACCATGAATTTCCGTTACGGCCTGGCGGTCGTCGCCATCTTGCCGATTTTCTATTCGCCCGCATGCCTAGCCGGTCCGTGCTCGAAGCAGATCGATGAGATGCAGGCCAGGATCGACGCCAAGCTCGAAGCAGTCGCCGCGGCCGGGCAAGCCGGCAAGGAGTCCACGGCGTCGACGATGAACCGCCAACCGACTCCGAAATCGATAGCCGAGGCGGAAATCAAGCTAGGCGACATTTCCGCGCGAAAAGCGAAAATGGTCGGAGATGCGATGGCTCGGGCGCGCAAAGCCGACCTCGCTGGCGATGAGACTGGCTGCGAACGGGCCTTGGCTGACGCAAAAAGGGCGATGGGCGATTAAGATGAAGATGATGGACGGCTCAACATCCGCAAGCGGTTCCGTCGGCGCGCGCGAACCGCTTCCTCAAGGACCTTATGAGGGTGACCAATGAACAGTGGTTTGATCGGCGCGTCGGATCGGCGGCATACAGCGGCCTCTTGTCGCGAAACAGGGACGAAAGCCGGAGCCGTCCTTCCGTCGTGGGCCTCGGAAGGCGGAATGAAACCGGCGGTCTGCGTGGAAAGCATGCGTAACGCCGCCAACGCGACTCGCGCCAGCCATGAAGGCGTGGTGGCGACGCGTTGAATCCGAACCCATTTTTAGCGGCCCGATCCGTAGGTTCTCATCAACACGCGCGAGATTTGCATGCAGGGATTTCTGGGTTTGCTTTCAGGCTGGCTTGGCGAGTTCACCGCTTCCGACATGAATCCTCACCAAATTGCGAAGGCTATCGTGACGGTTCTGGCGGTCATCAATCCTGCGGTTTGCGGTTCGATTTTTCTGACGGTGACCTCGGAACTCGCCCCGACGAAACGGTTTTGGGCGGCCGGTCAGGCGGCGATCAGCATCCTCGTCATTCTCGTCGCGTCTTCGCTCATCGGGCTCAAGGTCTTGAGCATTTTTGGCATTTCGCTGGATGCGTTCCGGATCGTCGGCGGCATGATCATCGCCTATATGGGGTTCGACATGCTTTCCGGCCGCCAGACGATCGTTCAAGCGCCGCAGCCGGAAGGTGACGCCGGCGGCTCCCTCATGCCGCTCATCATGTTCGCGGCGGGCCCAGGCACGATCACCGCCGTCGTGACTTTGGCGGCGGCGCATAAGCCGCTGCATGGAATTCCGATCGAGGCCGTCCTGGCCTCGATTGTCGGCGCAGGCGTCACGTTCATCGTCCTGCTTCTCGCGATCAAGGCGGGATCCCATCTCAAACAAAGCACCCAAGCTATTGTGACGCGCTTCATGGGGCTTATCGTCGCGTCAATGGGAATGCAGTTTGTGCTCGAAGGCCTGAAGGCGTTTTTGAGCGGTTAGGGCGCAATCTACGCAACCGAATTTGGCAGTATAGCGCCGCGTTGCTGGCCATCCGGCTCCTGACTGTCGACCAAAAAAGTCCCGTCAGAAATTATAGAATATGTTCACCTACGGCCCGTAAAGCTAAGTGTTGTGGCGGAAGCTGCCGCCATTGCCGTTGGCTTGCCGGTAAT
>CAYRNB010000080.1:0-13607 GCA_964425315.1 uncultured Rhodoblastus sp. | reverse complement strand
TCAGACAGGGGTTCGAGCGTCACGACCTCCAGGATTTCGCCACCCTCCGTGCGGCGTCGGATGCTGCGACGAAATTTCGGAAAGACCTCCCTTACGCCCGCGCCAAGCCCATTGGCGACGAGAAGAGCGAGTTCGCGCGGGAGAAGATCGACAATCTTCTGGCTGAACACGCCTGGGCGCAGCGAGATGTATTTCGAGGCGTCGCCGAAAATGTGGAGGATGGCGCCGTCGCGCGAAAGAAGAAAACCCGGCGGAGCAAAACGCGACAAGAGCTCTTTGAGCGCGCCGAATGTGGCGCGCATGACGTCCTTGGAAGGGGCGCCGCCGCGCAGCGTCGTCAATTCGAGCGAGCGCGACAGCGCATTGCCGTTCGAGGCGCCGCTGCGCAGCATCATCACATTCGGGCCAAGCAGCCGAACATCGCGCGATTTGGAGAAAATCCGCCATTTCTGGCTGACGGATCTGAATTCGTCGGCGATCGCGCCAAGCGCCTCGCTCGGGCCCAGAAAAACCACGCCTCCTTTTACAAGCGAGAAGTGAAACAGGTTGAGCGCATATTTTTGCGCGTCTTCATTGAAATAAATCAGCACGTTACGGCAAACCAGCAGGTCGATGCGCGCGAAAGGCGGGTCTTTCAATATATTGTGCTGGCTGAAGACGATCAGGCGGCGGATCGCTTTCCTGATCCGGACGTTTTCACCTTCCCGCTCGAAATAGCGCTCGACGACCTCGTCCGGCAATGAAGCGACGGCCGTTTGCGGATAGAGTCCCGCGGACGCGGCGCCGAGCGAATTGATGTGTATGTCGGTCGCGAGAATTTTGACGTTCAAAGGCCTGCCGAGCGCCTGGGCGCTTTCGGCGAAACAGATGGCGATCGAATAGGCCTCCTCGCCGGAGGAGCAGCCGGCGATCCATACGCGAATCTCACGGTCCTCGCTCATCCGCTCCGTCAGCGGCATGATCACCTTTTGCGTCAGGACGTCATAGGCGTCGCGATCGCGGAAAAAGGCGGTGACGTCGACCAGGAGGTCATTGAGCAGGACGGCGACTTCATCGCGATTGACAGAGAGGAAATCGGCGTAATCGGTCAGGCTCGCGCTGCCGACCAGACCCATGCGGCGCCGAATCCGCCGCTCCATTGTCGCGTGTTTGTAAACCCCGAAATCGATATCGTATCGCGACTTGACGATGGCGAAAATCGTCGCATAGGGATCGGCGCCGTCGACGAAATTTCGCGGGCTTATCCGGTCGCGACATTTGCCTGTCAGATGTTCCGCGATCAGTCCCAGCAGATTTTCCGGCTTGTCCAAGCCGTCCGCAAGGTCCTTGGCGAGAACCGAGGCGGGCATGGAATCGAATTTGGCGGTGGCGGGATCCTGAACGAAAACGCGGCCGCCGGCCTGCTTGATCGCCTCGCAGCCCTTGGTTCCGTCCGAACCTGTGCCGGACAGGATGACGCCGATCGCCCGTTCGCCGAACTGCTCCGCCGCCGATTCGAAGAAACAATTGATCGGCAGATTGAGGCCGCCGGTCTTTTCGGACGGATGCAGCCGGAAGCAGCCCTGCTCGATGGTCAGGTCCTGGCGCGCCGGATTCAGATAGATGAAATTCGGCTCGATGTGCATGCCGGTCTCGGCCTTCCTTATGGGAAGGCGACAATGGCGCGCCAGCAACTCGTCCATCATACTGCGGAAATTGGGATCGAGATGCTGGATCACCACATAAGCGGCGCCGCTGTCCTCCGGCGCGAAATCGAAGAATTTTTCAAGCGCCTCCAGCCCGCCCGCGCTCGCCCCGATCGCGACGATGGCCGCCAGATTGGGCGGTTCGGGCGCCCCCATGTCGGGCGCCTCCACGCGCTTGGCCGGCGCGCCCGTCTGCTTGTTGCGGCGGCGCGCCGTGACGGACTTCCCTGTCTTTCCGTCTTTCCTCATAGGTCGCGCTCCATGGCGGCGGCGACGTTCATATCGTCCTAAAAATACATACTTTTTTTTCGCCGCCCATTAGCCGAAAGCGTTGCGGCGACGAAAAGGATCCGTTCCGCGCGCGCTCAGCCCCTGCCGCCGGCGCGGGAGGAAAAGCGGCTTAAGTCGGTTTCGGGGCTGACATCGGGCGGACTCAACGCTGAATTGTAATGGCGGCTATAAGGTTGCGCCATGGTTTCAGATAATTTTTCCACAACTCATTACCTGTTTTCGAAACATTCATTTTTCTAGAATTGTCGCGCCATGCAACAGGTTGCAAAACACGCTCGACGTTGCGGCGGCGTCCGCCAACGAAAGACAGCGTTTGGCGGTCGGCGGCGGCGTCCCGTCGCCGAATTCAACCGCAACCTTGACAGATCGTTCGCCGGCTCCGCTTTTCCTCCGGCTCGCGCTGCGCGCTCGCCCTGGCGCGGTTGCTGGCGATCTACTAACATCGCATTGCAAATTCGGGCCATTTCGGCGTCGCCGCGCGCCGCCGGCAACGTCCCTGCCGAGACAAGGGAAACGCGATGGAGACCACCCTAGCCCTTTGGCGCTGCATCGGCTGCGGCGCCATGGGCAATGCGGAAGACTGCATCGGGACCTGCGAGTTCCGCAAAGTCGAAATCGTCACCGCCCAGGACTACGCCGATCTCCTCGAACGACGCCTCATGGTCGACGAAGAGGCCGAACGCCTGACAGAAGCGGCTCGAGCCGTGGCCGCCCTGGCCGCGCCCCGGGACAATCTTGACGACGATTATCGCGCGCTGCAAAGGCGCGCCCGTGATCTGCTCCGGACATTGCCTCGCGCCGAGGAAGAGCGACCTGACGCCGCGGCGCCGGACGACGAGCGCGCCTTTGTCTGGCTTTGCGCTGCTTGCGGGCAGGCGGAGGCGCCGCAGAACTGCCTGGGGGTTTGCATCCGGCGCATGGGCGAATACGTCCACGCCGGAGACTACGACGAACTGGCGGATCAGTTGCAATCGCGACAAGGGATCCTGCGGGAATTGACCTCGCTCCTGCGCCAATTCGCCTGGGTCGCGCCGCGCGCCGGGCAGGAAGAGCGGACGCTCGCCGCTTTTAAGCAAAAGGCCGCAGTACTCGCACGATCCTTCGACACAGAGGCGCCCAGCCTCAACGCGGATGACGATGATGGCGGCGAAAAGCAAACCCGACGTGCGTCTCAAGCGCGCCTATGAAAAACCCTCCGCCGAGGATGGCGCGCGGCTCCTGGTCGATCGCCTGTGGCCGCGCGGCTTGCGCAAGGAGGAGGCGGCGATCGACCGATGGCTGAAGGATCTCGCTCCGAGCGACGACTTGCGGCGCTGGTTCGGCCACGATCCCGATCGCTGGGACGAATTCCGCCGCCGCTATCTCGACGAATTATCGCAGAGATCCGATCTCGTCGACGCGCTGCGCGAAGAAGCGCGGGGCCATCGGCTCACGCTCGTCTACGCGGCGCGCGACGCGCTGCACAATCAGGCGGTGATATTGCGCGACCTTCTCGCGGAATGAAGGTAGCGGTTCAAACCGCCCGATAGTCCTTGCGGCGTTTTTTTTAATTGTGGACGCTGGCAGGCGATCAGCCGACGAAGCGCGGGAACAATATGTTGTTTTCGATATGGATGTGCTCCATGAGATCGTCGGACAGTTTGCGCAGGCCGGCATAGAGCGCGCGCCAGGAGCCGCAAGCGTCGGGCGGCGGCCGCATGTCGTTGGTCGAAGCCGCGAGCGCCGCCAAGGCTTCGCCGTGCGCCGTGTGCTCGGCCCGCATGGCGGTCATGGGCGCCGAAACCATGGGATGGCGGGCGCGCATCATAGGAAACAGGATCGCCTCCTCCTTCTCCATATGTTTCAGCAGTTCCTCGAGCATCCGTTCGAGAAAACGCGCCAGTCCCTTCGGCGCCTCGGGATGGCCCGCATGGACGCGCTCGACCCGCCGCGCCAAATCGATCAATTCGGGAAGCTCGCGTCTATGCGTATTGTGATAGCGCGCGACGATCAGTTCGATGATCTCGTCCGGCTCGTCGGGCGTAACATTCGGCTGTGGACTCAGCGAGTCCAGCTGGCGCTTAATTTCGGCGAAGTCGAGATGGCGCTGTTGCGCCGCGTCGGCCAGCGACATTCCGCCGCCGCAGCAATAGTCGAGCTTGTGCTGCCGAAAGATGGCGGTCGCGCCCGGCAGCCGCGCCGCGATTTCCCCTATTGGGGTCGCGCCAAAATTCTTTTGCCGCAAATCCAATTCCGTCATCGTCCGCCTCTGTCAAGGAATGAAAGCCCTTCGGCACGGTGGAACATCGCATGGCGGCGGCGATGCTTTCGTTGCGCTTCCGCAATGAGACAGTTTGTCGCAGGGTGTAGCGGGAAATGGAGGGCGCAAGCTTGCGCCGAGAAAGGCGCGCCGGTGGTCCGCATGAATATCGACCGTGTTGTCCAGGCTGTTCTCGCCACGCATGCCGACGCCATTGTCGCCGTTGATCGCGACGGACTCATTCGCTTTTGGAATCCTGGCGCTGAACGCATCTTTGGCTTCGCCGCCGAGGAAGCAATGGGCCGATCCCTCGATCTGATCGTTCCGGAAAACCTGCGCGCCCGCCACAATGACGGATTCGCCAGGGTGATGGCGGGCGGCGCGACGCGCTATGCGGCCGGCGATCTCCTGGCCGTTCCGGCGACGGCCAAGGACGGCCGACGTATTTCGGTCGAATTCACCATCGTCCTCTTGCGCGACGATCATGGCGCCGCCGCGGGTATGGCCGCAATCATGCGCGACGTCACCGCCCGCTTCGAGGAGACGCGCGGCCTGCGGCGCCGGATCGCCGCTTTGGAAGCCGCGCGTTCCTATAGCGCGTGATAATCCGCCGGGCAGCGCGCAAAGCCAGCGTTACGGCGCCCCAGCTTTCACATCGCCGATATAATAGTTTTGCAGCAGCCGGTCCGCTTCGCTGGAATGGCGGCGGCCCTTGGTCTTGGTGTCATAGGCGTTGGAGGCCTCCTTGCCGCACCAGGACTCGATCACCTCCGGCCGTGACGGATGTTCGGGCAGATAGGCGGTCAAGTCATAGACTTTGCCATGGATCGCCATCCAGCAGTCGCTCGGCTTGTTGTGAGCCGCGACCTGTTGGAGCGTGTACAACTTCTTCGCCGACGCGGCGTCCTGCGCCAGCGTCTTGGGGCCGAACAATCCGCCGAGCCACAGGCCTGCGATGACGATCCAGAACAAGGCTGTCGAGCCGATATAGAGTTTGCGCATCAGAGAGGTCCGAAGTTTTCGAAATGCATGAGTCGATTGGCGATGCCGTTTCGGCGCAGAAAGCGCGCGAATTTTTCGATCATCGGCGGAGGGCCGCAAAGCCAGAATTCTCCCTGCGCGATTTCCGATGACGCGGGGAGAACGCGGGCGGGATCGAGATTGTCGTCGCCTGTCGGCGTAAGCCGCAGGGTCAAGAGCGGCAGGCGCTCGGCCAGGGACCGCAGTTCCGCGACAAAGAGCGCTTCGGCTTCGGTGCGAAAGAGATAGACCAGCGTGGTCGGGCGATCCAGCCGGCCGGCGCGCAGCAAAGATAAAAACGGCGTCAGGCCGATGCCGCCCGCGATCCAGAATTGTTGCGCCGGGGAAGGGTCTTCGAGAAAATTGCCGAATGCGCCCACCACCCGCGCCGGAACGCCGGCCTCGATCCCCTGAATGCGGCGGGTGCAGTCGCCGAGCGCCTTGACCGCCACGCGAAAGGCGGACGCGCCGTCGATCGAACTGACGGTGAAGGGATGAAACTCGTTGCAGCCCTTGAAACGCCGGTTGGATTGAAAGGCGACGAGCGCGAATTGACCGGGCCGCATGCTGATCGGCTCGCCGAGGGGCGCGAGGCTGACTTCGACGGCGTTGGCGCCGGCGGGCGCGACCGAACGCACGACGTAAGGATGCGCGCCCAGGCCCCAGTCCTCGCGGACGAAACGCCAGGCGAGCAGCGCGACGCTCGCGAGCAGGATAGGTTCGACCGGTTCGTCAATCCCGAGAAGAAGGAGATGGACCAAACCGATCGGCGCCGCCACGCCGAGCGCCGCATGGACGGGACGGCGCACCCGATAGGCGAGACGCGGCGAAAAGGTCGCGCCGAGTCCGGCCATGAGAAGGGTCAGCGACAGCCAACCCGTCCAGACCGGCCAGCTTTCGCTGAATGGCGACAGAAGCTCCCAGGCTTCCTTCGGCGCGTGAGGCAGCGAGGCGCCGGCGAGCAGCAGCGGGTGGGCAAGCAGCGCGATATAAGCGGCCATGCCCAGGCGGTGATGCCATGCGTACATATGTTCGAGCCCGCCGAGCAGGGCCGCAAGTCGCGGCTCCCGCAAAGCCAGGAAGAGACTGGCGAGAAGCATGCCGCAGCCAAGCCATCCCAAGACGATGCCGATCTGGCGGGCTGTGGCGCCGCCTTCGGGGAAAGCCCAGATGACCAGGCTTCCGACGAAGGCCAGCGTCAAAATCGGAATTGAGAATTTTGCCGCAATTCGCATGGGCGCACGCCGTCAAAATTCTTCATCAGATTCGGAAGATGGCCGCAGATGCGCGCAAATGTCGCGCCCGACGCGGGGCAGCGTCAGGCCGAGGCGCGCGGCTCGCTCCTGCATCAGCCGATGATGGGCGACCTGGTAGGCGTGGCAATCCTCATAATTTGTGAAGCTCCTGACCCGGGCCTGGTGCTCGATCCGTTCCTCCGGCGACATCAATTGCCAGCCGCGCGTATTTCCCTGGTTGGCGCGCCAGGGCCCGGCGGCCTGCGCGACGCCAATTGCGCCGAAAAGAAAGAGGATTCCGGCCAGTCCTGGCGCGCTCCAGATCATCGCCGGATATGTCGTCCTACGCCGCCGCAAATTCGGTTTCCTTTTGCTTCAACGGACAACCAGCACGGGGACCGTGGCGCGGGCGAGCACCTTTTGCGTGACGCTGCCCAAGATCAGCGCGTCCACGCCCGAGTGGCCATGCGAACCCAGGACGATCAGGTCGCAAGCTTCCTCCGCGGCCAGGTCGAGAATCGCCTGAAAAGGCGCCTGATTGAGAACGAGCCTGGCCTCGCAGGGGACGCCTGCGGCCGAAGCCATGGCCTCGACGCCCGCCAGAATCTCGCGGCAATGATCCGCCATGGCCTGCTCGAGATGCGCGGCGACCTCCGGAAGATACAGAAAAGTCGGATATTGGGCTTGGGCCGTCAGGACGAAAAGGGCCGCGCCGGTTTCCTTGGCGAGGCTGACGGCATGTTCCGCCGCCTTGCGCGACATTTCGGACCCATCGGTCGCGACCAGAATCTTTTTGTACATCGTCCTTCTTTCCCTTCGCCGCGTCATCCTAAGCCGTGGGTTTCGAGCCGCAATTAGGCAAAAACCCCCGGTTTCGCCCGAGTCGCGCATAAAACAGTCCCGGCGCGGACATCGTCCTATTCTGCTCCGACGACGGAGGCGCGCCGATGATCCATGTCAGCGACATGTCAGCTTGATCGCGCGATAATGCGGCCATCGCAAATCGGCGCGGCGGTTTTGTCGCCGGGGCCGGCGTTCTTGCTTGCCCGCATCGCGTCTGGGCGGCCTTCGAGGCCGGAAACGACGGCGACGCCAACTCCACGCCGGCGCAGGATGGATAACGCAGGAACCAGCCAAGAGGAAGACCGGAAAGAGTGATGAATCGGATTGTCGCAAGGTTTTCGCGCGCGCCCCGCTGTCTGCTTGTTGGGATTTTGGCCGGCATGGCGTTGGCTTGCGTCCCCCTCGCGGCGAAGGAGCTTCAGGTCACGCCGGAACAGATCAAGCAGCTCGACATCCGCTTAACCGAGGCGCGCCAAGCGACTCAAAGCATCGTCGCGACCCTTCCCGCGACGATCGTGCCTCCTGCCAATTCGCGCATCGCGGTGACGGCCCCTTTCGCCGGAACCGTGCTCCAGCTCCATGGCCTGCCGGGCCAGGAGGTCCATAAGGGCGAGCCGCTGGTGGTGCTGGCGAGCCGCGACCTTTCGGAAGCCATCGTCCGCCTCAAGCAGGCCGAGGCCGAATTGCAGGCGGCGGAGGCGATCGCGCAGCGCCAGCGCCAATTGTTCAAGAAAAATCTCGTGTCGTCGGGAAAACTCGGCGCGGCCGAGGCGCAGGTCAACAAGGTCCGCGCTCTGGTGGACGAGAGCCAGCGCCTGCTCAAAATCGGCGACATCAAGATCAACCCGAACGGAAGCTACGCGCTGACCGCGCCCAAGGACGGCCGCATCGTCGAAATGCGCGCGACCCCCGGCGCGGCTTTGCAGGCGATGGACGCGGCGGTCGTCATCGACACGAGTCGCGAGCTTTGGCTGCAGGCGCAGCTCCCCGCCCATATGGTGGGGAAGGTCCTGGTCGGCGACCAGATCGATCTGCCCGATGGCGAAGCCGGCAAGGTCATATCCGTCGGCATCACCCTCGATCCCGTGACGCGCTCGACCACTTTGCTCGCCGAAATTCCCTTGAGCGCCAAACACATCGCTGGCCAGACGACGACGATCACCGTCGTCAAGCCCGCGACCGACAAGGAGTTGGAAATTTCCGCCGAAGCCATCACCTGGATCAGCGGCGCGCCTTACGTATTCGCCCGAACCAAGACCGGCTTCCTGCCATTGCGCATATCGATCAAGGGCCGCACGGCCGATGTCGCGACCATCGAGGCCGACCTAAAGCCGGGCCAGCAGGTCGCCGTCAACGGCCTTGCGCAGCTCGAAAAAATGATGTCCGGGGAATGAACATGCTGCGCAGGCTGGTCGAATTCTCGCTGACGCAGCGGCTGTTCGCTCTCCTGGTCGCCGTCCTTCTGGCGGCGGGGGGCGGCTACGCCTTTTGGCGGCTGCCGATCGACGCCTTTCCCAATATCGCC
Organism: uncultured Rhodoblastus sp.; assembly: GCA_964425315.1. Classification (GTDB taxonomy): domain Bacteria; phylum Pseudomonadota; class Alphaproteobacteria; order Rhizobiales; family Beijerinckiaceae; genus Rhodoblastus. The sequence continues at coordinate 4,769 of CAYRNB010000080.1, read as the reverse complement.
CAGACGCAGGTCAAGATCATTCTCAAGGCGCCGGGCATGACGCCGGAAGAAGTCGAAACCCGCGTGGTCACGCCGCTGGAATTGGAGCTGCTCGGAATTCCCGGCAAAACCATTCTGCGGTCTTCGGCCAAATACGCCATCGCCGACCTCACGCTGGATTTCGTCGACGGCACCGACATCTATTGGGCGCGCCAACAGGTGGCCGAACGCCTCGCCGCGGTCCGCCCCGACCTCCCCGCCAATGTCACGGGCGGGCTTGCGCCGATTTCGACGCCGCTCTCCGATGTCTTCATGTTCACGGTCGAAGGCGGCGGCCTTTCGCTGGAACAGCGCCGCACCCTGCTCGACTGGACAATCCGCCCGGCGCTCCGCACCATTCCGGGCGTCGCCGACGTCAATGCGCTTGGCGGCTATGTCCGCACCTTCCAGGTCTCGCCCGACGCGCGGCTTCTCGCCGCGGCCGGGCTCAGCGTCTCCGACCTGATCGAGGCGATTTCCGCCAACAACCGCAACGACGGCGCAGGCCGGCTCAGCGACGGCGAAAAGGCTCTGGTCGTGCGTTCGGAAGGCGCGATCAAGGCGCCGCGCGATCTCGAGCAGATCGTCCTGAAAAACATGAAAGGCCGCATCTTGCGGGTGGGCGACGTGGCGAAAGTCCGCATCGGCGAACTCACGCGCTATGGCGCCGTCACCGAAGACGGCGCCGGCGAAGCAGTCGAAGGACTGGTTCTCGCCTTGCGCGGCGCCGACGCCAGCGCCGTCGTCAAGGCCGTGCGCCAACGGTTGGCGGAATTGCAACCGAGTTTTCCGCCGGGCGTGAAGCTGAAGGTCTTCTACGACCGCTCCGACCTCATCCACAAGGCGGTGGGCACGGTCAGAAAGGCCCTCATCGAAGCCACCGTTCTAGTGGTGCTGCTGCTTCTGCTGTTTCTCGGCAATCTCCGCGCCGCCCTCGTCGTCGCCATCACTTTGCCCATGTCGGCTCTTGTGACTTTTCTCATCATGTCGCTGGTCGGCATGTCGGCCAATCTCATGAGCCTCGGCGGCCTCGCCATCGCCATCGGCCTGATCGTCGACGCCGCCGTGGTTGTCGTCGAAAACAATGTCGAACGGCTGGCGCACGCCAAACGCAGCCAGACGCCGCGCCTGCACCATATCTATCAATCGACGGCGGAGGTCGCGGCGCCGGTCGCCTCGGGCATTTTCATCATCATCCTCGTCTTCCTGCCGCTCTTGTCGCTCCAGGGACTCGAAGGCAAGATGTTCGCGCCGGTGGCGCTTACCATCGTCTTCGCCCTGGGCGGATCGCTGTTGCTGTCGCTCACGCTCATTCCCGTCCTGTCGTCGATGTTCCTGAAAGTCTCAGGCCACGGCGAGCCCTGGCTCATGCGCGTTCTGACGCCCGCCTATCGAAACGTCCTCGACTTCGCGCTGCGCCGGCCGCTTCCCATCGTCCTCGTCGCGGCGGGCGGGCTTGTCGCCGCCGTCGTCGCTTATGGCGCGGTCGGCAAGGCTTTTATGCCGACCCTGGACGAGGGCGCGATCATCATGCAGACGACAAAGCTGCCGTCGATCAATCTCGCCCACAGCGTTGCGCTCGACCTGCTGATCCAGAAAAAATTGCGCGAAAATATTCCGGAGATCGAGCACATCGTGACGCGCGTCGGCGCCGATGAATTGGGCCTCGACCCGATGGGCCTCAACGAGGCTGATAATTTCCTGGTGCTGAAGCCGAAGGACCAGTGGCGGGTTCCGGACAAGGATTGGCTGCTGGCGCAATTGCGTCAGACCATGGCGCAAATCCCCGGCGTCGAATTCGCCTTCACCCAGCCGATCGAGATGCGCACTTCGGAAATGCTGACCGGCTCGCGCGGCAATCTGGCGGTGAAGATTTTCGGCCCCGATCTGAAAACGCTCACCGAGCTCGCCGGCCGCATCAAGGCGACGATCGCCAAGGTCCGTGGCGCCGCCGAGGTGATGACTCCTTCCGCCGGCGCGGTCGATTATCTCCAGATCAAGCTCGACCGGATGGCGCTCGGCCGCGCCAATCTGTCGGTCAATCGCATCCAGGACGAATTGCGCGCGCTGCTCGAAGGCGCGCCGGCGGGAATAGTGATCGAGCCGGGCCGCCGCACGACCATCCTTGTCCGCGGCCCGCAGCAAATGCGCGAATCGCCGGACGCCTTCGCCGACATGCAGCTTGCTGCGGGCGACGGCGGCATGATCCGCGTCGGCGACGTGGCGAAGCTGGCGCGCCAGTCGGGCGCGGTGAAGATCGACCGCGAGGACGGTTCGCGCTTTTCCATCGTTCAGGTCTATGTCAGCGGCCGCGACCTTGTGGGATTCGTGGAGGACGCCCAGAAGGCCGTGGCCCGGGACGTCAAGCTGCCGCGCGGCTATCGGCTCGTCTGGGGCGGCGAGTTCGAGAACCAGCAGCGCGCCGCCGCGCGCCTGGCCATTGTCGTGCCGATCGCGCTCGGCTTGATTTTCGTCGTCCTTTTCGCCACCCTCGGATCGGTCAAACAGGCGCTGCTGATCCTCGCCAATGTGCCTTTCGCACTGGTCGGCGGGCTCATCGCTCTATGGATTTCGGGTCAATATCTGTCGGTTCCGGCCTCGGTCGGCTTCATCGCGCTTTTAGGCATCGCCGTGCTCAATGGACTCGTTTTGGTGAGCTATTTCAATCAGCTTCTGGCGGGCGGCGCCCCGATAGACGTCGCCGTGCGCGACGGCGCCCTGCGCCGGTTGCGTCCGGTGATGATGACCGCGACCATCGCCGCATTCGGCCTCGTTCCCCTGCTCTTCGCCACCGGGCCGGGGTCGGAGATCCAAAAGCCGCTCGCCATAGTGGTGATCGGCGGCCTGATCACTTCGACTTTGCTGACCCTGGTGCTGCTGCCCATCTCCTACCGGCGTTTCGGCGCCGCGGCCGGGTCCTTGCAAGATAACCCGCGGAATCGTCAATGCACCACGACCTCTGCAAGCTGACGCTCGTTTTTCCGGTCGCGGCGGAAGATCGAATTCTCGAGCATCTGCTCGATTCGGAACCGCCGCTGCCAGGCTTCACCAGCCTGCGGGCCGAAGGTCACGGGGCAAGCTTCGAGGGCGTCTCGACACGCGAAATGGTTCGTGGACGCGTCGACCGGCGGATGGTCGTCATGGTGCTGTCGCAGGCGCGGATCGACAGCCTGCTCGCGGATTTGCATGAACATTGCCCGATTCCGGATCTGGCCTATTGGGTGGAATCGGTCGAGCGTTTCGGTCAGTTCAAGTGACGGCGCCGATAAGAACATGCGCCGTCGGTCTGGCGGCCTTTTTCGCGCTCTGGACATCCGTCGCGGCGGCGGACACCATGTCGGGCGCCCTGGCGCGCGCCTATAGCAACAATCCCGACCTTAACGCCGAGCGCGCCTCGGTGCGCGCCACCGACGAAGACGTTCCCAAAGCCAAGGCGGGCTGGCTGCCGCACATCTCGGCCGAAGCCAGCGCCGGCCGCCAATATGGCGTCTCCGTCGGCGATCCGCTCTCGCCGGCAAAGCAAAATCTGGTGGCGAATCCGCGCGGGGCAAGCGCCACGATCACGCAGACGATTTTCGACGGGCTGCGCACGGCGAATTCGGTCAGCAGCGCCGAATCGAGCGTGCTGACGGCGCGCGAATTCCTGCGGCAAACGGAATCGGCGACGCTGCTCGCGGCGGCGACGGCCTATATGGACGTTTTGCTCGACAGCGCGGTCGTCGGCCTGGAGCGTCACAATATCGCGGTCTTGAAGGTCCAGCTGCAGGATGCGCGGAACCGGTTCAAGGTCGGCGAAGTGTTGCGCACCGACGTCGAACAGGCCAAATCGGCTCTGGCCAGCGGCTATGCGAGTCTGGCTTTGGCGCGATCCCGTCTCGAAACCAGCAAATCCACCTATCGCCAAATCATCGGAGTCGAGCCCCGGCGACTGCAGCCGGCCCGGCCGCTCGAAAAACTGCTGCCCGCGCGGCTCGAACGCGCCATCGCAATCGCCCTCGGGCAGAATCCCGAGATCATCGGCGCGCTGCATCAGGTCGATGTCGACGAGGCGGCGGTCAAGATCGCGGAGGGCGCATTGCTGCCGACGGCGAGCGCCCAGGCCAATGTGCAGGCGCAAGACGACGCCACCGGAATCCCCGGCTATCATGTGATGACAACGAGCGTGATCGGTCGGATCGATATTCCGATCTACCAGGGCGGCGCCGAATACGCCGCCGTCAGGCAAGCCAAGGAGCAACTCGGCCAGGCGCGGCTCGCGGTGGATTCGCAAAGGCGCGCCGTCCGCTCAAATCTGGCGACCGCCTGGGGCCGTCTGGCGGCGGCGCGCGCTTCCATCCCCGCCGACAGAGCGAATATCAAGGCGGCGAAATTCGCCCTGAACGGCGTGCGTGAAGAAGCCAAGGACGGCATGCGCACGACGCGCGACATCCTCGACGCCCAGCAGAACCTTCTCGACGCGCGCATCAGATTGGTGACCGACCAGCATGATCGCGTCGTCGCTTCCTACCGGGTGTTTTCGGCCATGGGGCTGTTGACGGCGCGGCGGCTCGGCCTGGCGGTCGCGCGCTACAATCCGGCCGTCCACTACCGGCAGACCAAGAACCGCTTTTTCGGCGTGAGCACGCCGGACGGCCGCTGACATTTTGGTGGTTCAAATCCGCCGACTGGCGCCCGTGGGCGCAAAATCCGATGGCGGATCTCGACCCTGTGCGGAAGTTCATCGTGATTGGCCGACGGCTCTTATCGGCGGA
>CAYRNB010000079.1:0-13610 GCA_964425315.1 uncultured Rhodoblastus sp. | reverse complement strand
CGCTCGCTTGATGTCCAGATGAACCGGTGAGAACGATGAAGGCGGCGCGGCGGTTCAGCGCCCGTGGTAATGCAGGGTCATGCCCGAAACGCCGCCGGCAAGATTGAGGCCCGTCTGCGCCTGAACCGAAAGCGGCTGCAGGGCGATGGTGCGCTTGTTGCCGCCGATCAGCGCATTGGCGCCGAGTCCCGCGCCGAGCGTCACCGACGCGCCGACGCCGACATAGCGGCCGGCGAGCGCCCCTTTCTCCGGCCCGCCCGTGGGAGCGAAAACATCCCAGGCCAAGACGCCGCGATTGGTGGCGCCGATGTCGAGGCCGAATTTGCCGATCGTGCCGCTGTAACGCTCATGGCGACCGTGCGGCGCGGTGAACACGCAGGTCATGTCCTTTTTCGAGGCGATGATCATGCCCAGTCCGGCTGAGACTTCGCAGCGCAGGGACCCGACTTTGACTCTTTCGGCCGCCGAGGCGCTTTGCGTCGCGAGGACGGGAACCGCGGCAAACGCGGCGCAGAGGCAGAGGCGCTTGAACATGTTTTCATCCTTTTCATCATGCAAAATCCGTAAACCCGACGCACGATAGCCAGGCTCGCGCCGCGCGCCAATGATAAAACTCAATGCGGCCAAGAGCGTAATGACCGTAGTTTCGCCGGCGGAAATGACTGCGCTTTGCGCCCGACGCCGGCGAACATGATTTCGGCGTCGATCCGCGGCGCCCGAGCAAAGCGCAACGAAATCTCGGGCGTAAATTTGGCGCGGCGGCGCGGCTTTTGAAGCCGCCGCAAACCATTATCCGAGGAGACCGACCCATGGACAGAGATACGCTTGCCGCCACCGCCCAAGCCATGGTCAAGCCCGGTCATGGCCTTCTTGCCGCCGACGAGAGCTCGGGCACCATCGCCAAGCGCTTTGCCGCGATCAACGTCGAAAGCACCGCCGATTCCCGCCGCGACTACCGCGAACTGCTTTTTCGCGCCGGCGACGCGATAAAGGACTCGATTTCCGGCGTCATTCTTTTCGATGAAACCATCCGCCAGTCGGCCCGCGACGGCGCCCTGCTGCGCGGCCTTATCGAAGATGCCGGCGCCATTCCCGGCATCAAGGTCGACGCCGGCGCCAAGCCGCTCGCCGGCTTTCCCGGCGAAACCACGACCGAAGGGCTCGACGGCCTGCGCCAGCGCCTGAGCGACTATGCCGCGCTCGGCGCCCGTTTCGCCAAATGGCGCGCCGTTTTCGACATAGCCGAAAACATTCCCGGCGCTTTCGCGGTCGAGGCCAATGCGCTCTCGCTCGCCCGCTATGCCGGGCTTTGCCAGGAGCAGGGTCTCGTTCCCATCGTCGAGCCGGAAGTGCTGATGGACGGCGACCACGACATCGAGCGCTGCGCCGAGGTCACGACCTTCGTGCTCAAGACGGTCTTCCAAAAGCTCTTCGAGGGACGGGTGATGCTGGAAGGGATCGTGCTCAAGCCCAATATGGTCATCCCCGGCAAGAAATTCGCCCGCCGCGCTGCGCCGGAAGAAGTCGCCGCCGCCACCTTGCGCGTGCTGCTCAATTGCGTGCCGGCCGCCGTGCCGGGAATCGCCTTCCTCTCCGGCGGCCAGAGCGAGATCGAGGCGACCGCCAATCTCGACGCCATCGCGCGGCTGGGCGGGCCGTGGCGACTGAGCTTCAGCTACGGACGCGCGCTGCAGGCTGCGGCCCTGAAGGCCTGGCTGGGCAAGGCGGAAAACGTGGCCGCGGCGCAGGCGGCCTTCGCCCATCGCGCCCGCATGAACGGCCTCGCCACGGCGGGACGCTGGTCCGAAGCCGCGGAAAAGGCCGCGGCTTGAGGCGCGATCCAGGCAGGCTTTCCTGGCGCCGTCCATGAACGCCTGCCTGGACTTCCTTGATTTCGCATTTCTCTTGGCCGAAAATCAGACGTCGCTTTTCGGAAATGACGCCTAGGGCGGAGCGCGTTTTGGCCGCATTGAACCCGTTCAGCCCCGCCTCCGCATCGTCGCCAGCGCCCGAGCCGATTGTCGAGACCGACATTCCGGCGCGTCTCGACCGCCTGCCCTGGGGTCCCTTTCACACCATGGTCGTCATCGGCCTGGGCGTGACCTGGATTCTCGATGGGCTCGAAGTCACGCTCGCCGGCGCGGTCGGCTCCGCCCTGAAACAGGACCACCTGCTTTCGTTCACCGATCTGGAAGTCGGGCTCCTCGGCAGCGCCTACATCGCCGGCGCCGTGCTCGGGGCGCTGCTCTTCGGCTGGCTGACCGACCGTTTCGGACGCAAGAAACTCTTCTTCGTGACGCTCGGCGTCTATCTCGCCGGAACGGCGCTGACGGCTTTTTCGTGGAATTTCTGGAGCTTCGCCTTTTTCCGCTTCTGCGTCGGCGCCGGCATAGGCGGCGAATATGCGGCGGTGAATTCCGCCATTCAGGAGCTTATTCCCGCGCGCCTGCGCGGACATACCGATCTCGTCATCAACGGCAGCTTCTGGATCGGCGCCGCGATCGGCGCGATGGCGACGCTCGTCCTGCTCGATCCGGCCCTGGTCGCGCCCGCCCATGGCTGGCGGAGCGCCTTCATCATCGGCGCCTTGCTCGGCCTGCCGATCTTTTTCATGCGCTTCTTCATTCCCGAAAGCCCGCGCTGGCTGGCCTCGCACGGGCGCGAGGGGGAGGCGGAAGGCGTGATGGAGAAAATCGAGCGGCATTTTCCGCTCCCGCGCGCCGAGCGCGAAAAACTTAAAAAAATCCGCCTGCGCCAACGCGCGCGTACGCCGTTTCGCGAAATTTTCGCCACGCTCTTTCTCGCCTCGCCGCGCCGGACCTTCGTCGGCGTCAGCCTCGTCGCCTCGCAAGCCTTTTTGTATAACGCCATCTTCTTCACTTATGCTTTGGCGCTCGGCGATTTCTATGGCGTCAAGCCGCGCGACGTGAGTTGGCATCTACTGGCGCTGGCGATCGGCAATTTTCTCGGCCCTCTGCTGCTCGGCCGCCTGTTCGACACGATCGGCCGCAAGCCGATGATCGCCGGAACTTACGCGATTTCGGGCGTGCTGATGCTGGCCGTCGGCCTGTTGTTCGATCGTGGCGTCCTGACGGCGGGCGAGCAGACGGCCTGCTGGATGCTCACCTTCTTTTTCGCCTCGGCCGCCGCCTCCTCCGCCTATCTCACCGTCGGCGAAATTTTTCCGCTCGAAATGCGCGCCATGGCTATCGCCCTGTTCTATGCTTTCGGCACGGCGCTCGGAGGATTTTCCGGCCCGCTGGTTTTCGGCGCGCTGATCGGCGACGGGCGGCGGATCGACATTTTCTATGGCTACGCCCTGGGAGCGGCGCTGATGATCGGCGCCGCAGCGGTCGAATGGCGCTTCGGCGTCGCCGCCGAACGCAAGCCGCTCGAAGCGGTGGCGCACCCGCTCACGGAAGCGGATTAAAGCGCTGCGCCTTAGGTCTACCCGTCTGCGTCGCCGAGGCGCTTGAGCATGGAACAGAATAGACTTAGGCTGGCCGGGGATGAGGATGCTCAGCGTTGGCGCACGGAACGCAAACCTTCAATTTGGCGGGGTCGCGGACAAGAATCCGCGTTTCGCGTTTCGGGTTCCGGCGCACGAGGTCAGTCACCGACTTTTGGGGCTGCGCAGGCCCCCAGGTGACGGGCCAATGCATGAAAGTCCGCCGGCTTTCGACAACGACCAGATAACGCGCCCCGCATGACGCCGCCGACGCTCAAGCATTGGCTGAACTCCCAGCATGCGGCGGATTTTTTCTATTGCTGCCTTCTCGTGTCGACGTGGATCGCCATGATTATTTTGGTGGACCCGCGAGGCGAGTTCCCGATCAATGACGATTGGATTTATGCGGGCGCGACGCAATTGATCGCCGAAGCGGGACGATTCAGCATTCCTGGTCCCGGTAGCCCCAATCTCATTTTGCAAGCTTATTGGGGCGCATTGTTATCGAAGATGTTTGGGTTCTCCTTTCAAGTCCTTCGATATTCGGTCCTTGTCGTCGGAGGCGCCGGGGTCCTCGGACTGTATGCGCTGGCGCGCGACAATGGCGGCTCACCAAAATATTCCGCTGTCTGCGGCTTGACCCTCGCTTGCAGCCCTTCCTATTTCGTCTCATCAAATAGTTTCATGACAGACATTCCATTCCTAGCCCTCTCGATCGCATCGCTTTTTTACCTGTTACGCGGCATTAGGCTAGACTCAATGGGGTTTATCCTGGTTGGATTGCTAGCCGCATTCCTTTCTATTGGAATCCGCCAATTTGGATTCTGTATGCTTTTGACGTTTGCAATCATATACCCTCTTAACAAGGGCGTACGAATTAAGAATATATTTATTTCTTTTCTACCATTATTGATGGCTATTTGCGTACAATTGTTATATCAGCGATGGATGGTTGCATCTCACCGTGCACCCGCGATTATTTACAATCACGACAGCTCTCTCCGTGGAGAAGAATTGCTACGAATACCGATGAGGGTGCTTTTTTATTCGATTCTGGTTTTGCCGTGGGTCGGATTTTTGAACTTCCCTCCACTCAGCATGGCCGCCCGACGACTGCTCAGGTCCGGAGCTGCGCCGGCATCGTTTCGTCCTTTTGCGATCTTGGTCTTGGTGGCGACGGCAGGCGGACTGATGGTCTATCTGGATCCGCTTCTGTCACGAGTCGTGATGAGGTACCTGGTTGAATATGGGTCGACGCCCCTGACCCTTCGCGACACTTACATATTAGGCAAGAACCTGCCGCAACTGACTGCCGAATCGCGAATGATCGCGTCAGCCTTGATTGTTGTCGGCCTCGCTGGAGCGGCGATCATTATCCAGATCCTATTTATGGCCGCCAGGGCCGCATGGCGCGCCGAGCGGTTCGGGCTCACCGCTCCTGGCGGTCTCAACTTCGGTTTCGCCTTGCTTTTGGGCGGCTCGTATTGGGCCGCATTGCTCATATTGCTTATTCGCAACGGCGACCTTTTTGAGAGATACCTTCTGTTCTTTATTCCGGTTATCGCGCTGTTGGGACTTTCGCTCGGACCGCCGACGGACGGCGCCGTTAAGCGATGGTGGACTGCGGCGCCGACCGCCCTGGCGATCGTCGCTTTGTTTTCGTTCACCGTAGCCAATACGCATGACTATTTTTCATGGAACAGGAGCCGCTGGACCGCCCTCGCCAACCTATTGGGCAGTGGCGCCGTACCGCCCAGTTCGATTGACGGGGGATATGAGTTCGATGGCCGATATTTATACGAGCTGAATTACCGGAAGCGCCCGGCAAGGGCCTGGTGGGTCTTTAACGATAAATACATGATCACATTCGGCCCGGTCGCCGGCTACCAAACCTTGCACCGCTACCCTGTGGACCGTTGGCTCCCCATCAATCCTTCAAAGGTGCTCGTTCTTCGGCGGGCATCCTGAATCCGGGCCAATTATCAACTCTATTTTGACGCGCATTTTCACGTTGCGGTCTCGTTCGCCGCACACCGCACACGTCATGCGCATTCCGGAGAGCATGCTCCAGAGCGCTCTGCGGCACGGGGCTAAAATCCCCGGCTTCGCGGCGTTTCCACAAGAAGCCGGCCGCCATTTTTCGGCATGGCGCCCTGAACGTCGTCGCCTCCCGCATTCGCCGCGCGGCGAAGGAGTCCGCCGACATGGACGACAGCCAGGGCCGAAGCCGCAAATCCAACGCAGAGCATAGCCCATTGCAACGGGCCCGCCGCCCCGGCGGCGTCCGCCAGGCCCCGGTCGGCGAGCGCGCCCAGCGTCACATATCCGAACAAGGCCGGCAAAGAGGCCAATGTGCCGAACATGTAATCGCGCGCCGACACCGACGAGAGCCCGAGCAGATAGCTGGTCGCGGCAAAAGGCATCAACGGCGAAACCCGCAACAGCAGCACAAACTTCCAGCCTTCGCGCCCGATCGCCACGTCAAAATTGCCGGCTGCGATACGGTTCCTCATGGCGCGCAGGATAAGGGGTCGAAACAGCGAGCGGCTGAATGCGAAAGCGATGAGAGCGCCCAACAGCACGCAGGCGCCGGAAATGACGAAGCCATAGGCGATCCCGCAGATCGCGCCGGCCGCCATGCCGACCAGCGCGGCCGGGAATATTCCGACCGTCGTCGCGAGAAGTTGCAGGAGGGCGAGACTGAGCCAGCTCTCGGCGCCCAGCCGGCGCGCCAGACCGAGGCCCGCTTCGACTTGCGAGGCCGCATGAGCGGCGCCCCCGCTCCGCATGACGACGGCCGCCGCCAGCGCTCCGAACCCAAGCGCCAGAACGCCCAAGAAGGATTTTCGCGACGCCGCCCCCCCGATCATGACGACGCCTCCGCGGCGAACAAAGCCGATTTATAAAGGCCCATCCGATGCAGCCGATAAGCGCCGGCCGTCGCCAGAACGCCAAAGCCGTAGGTTATGCTGCGCGAAAGGTTGATCGACGAGGCTTCGGGAAAGTAGCGCGTCGGGCAGGAAATCTCGCCGATGCGCATCCCCAGATGCGTCGCCTGAGCCAAAATCTGATTGTCGAACACGAAATCGTCCGAGCAGCGGTCCAGAGGCAGAGTCTCCAGCGCGCGCCGGCTCCAGGCGCGATAGCCCGTATGATATTCCGACAATTTCTGGCCGAGGAGGATGTTTTCCGCCAGCGTCAACACGCGATTGGCGACATATTTGTATGCCGGCATGCCGCCGGAGAGCGCGCCTTTGCCGAGAATGCGCGAGCCGAGAACCACGTCATATTCGCCGGATGCGATCATCGAGGCCATAGCCGTCGTCAGGCGGGGTGAATACTGGTAGTCTGGATGCAGCATGACCACGATGTCTGCGCCGCGCTCCAACGCCGCCCGGTAGCACGTCTTCTGGTTGCCGCCGTAACCGCGGTTGGAATCATGCTGCAGGGTGTGAATGCCGAGGGACTTGGAAAGGGCGGCGGTCTCGTCCGAACTGCCGTCGTCGGTCAGGATGACGTCGTCGATGACCTGCTTGGGTATGTCTTCGTATGTGCGCTGCAAGGTCTTCACGGCGTTGTAAGCCGGCAGAACAATAGCGATTTTGTGACCGTCCAGCATGTACGACCAGGAGCCCCCGAAAGGCCCGTAGGTCACCATAAATAGATTGACAATTCCTAAGCAGAAAGAAGAGGATCGCAAGTCAAATGGTCGGCGCGAATCGTTCCGTCGGGTCAAGCGTTCGGTTCAATGAGGGCCATTTTCGCGGAGGATTCGAAAGCGCAATTCTCCGTCCTGTTTTTTGTTCTGGCGGAACATCCGAGGCAGATTACGCCGCAACGTCGCGCCGCGTTCTCGCCGCTCAGGCTTCTTATTCGCAAAAGGCTCAACAATCGCCTATGCGCAAAGAGCAAGTATCTTCCGGCCGCGGCGCCAATCGCAAACGGCTGATCCTGACCTTGGCGCCCGCCGTCGCCGTGGTTGTCGTTTTCGTCGTCATGGCCGTCGTCTATCTCGTCGGCGAGAAAACGATCTACGACGCCATTTTGCGCTTTTGGGGCGTCAAACCTTACAAATTCCCCTTTCTCGATACGGAGACGATCTTCTCCGCCTTGCGCTGCAAGCGCGCCGGAATCGACATATTCGTCAACAATCCCTGCGATCCGAAGGGCCGTCTCTTCGATTACTCGCCCCTTTGGCTGGTCCTCGCCGTCCTTCCCGTCACGAAAGCCTGGACCAATGTCGCGGGCCTGATTTTCGATTCCCTGTTCCTGGCGAGCCTGTTTTTTATTCCCGCCGGGCGAACCGTGCGCGACGCCGGCCTGATCGCCCTGGCCATGATCTCGACGCCGGTCGCCTTTGCTTTGGAGAGAGGCAATTGCGACCTCGTCATATTCGCGCTTGCCGTTCTCGCCGCCGCCCTCCTCAGCCGCAACGACCGACTCAGGTTTTATGGTTACGGATTCGCCACCCTTGCCGGACTGTTGAAATATTATCCCCTGACTCTGACCTCGCTCGCGACGCGCGAACGAACCAAACCTTTTCTCGTCACGGTCGCGGCGGTCGTTGTCGTCGTCGGCGGGCTCGCCTACATCGGCCGCGATGAACTGCGGCAGGCGCTGGCGCTCATTCCCGTCGGAACCCCCTTCCGCGACATGTTCGGCGCGATCAACCTGCCCCTGGGCTTCGCCAAACTTTTCACCAACGACGGCGTACCGCATTGGCAAGTCCGCATGGCCGAATTCACGTTGGCCGCCGTTGTTCTGGTCGCCGCCGCCCTGCGCGGCATGGCCCCCGAGAGAGGCGAGGAATTATCCAACCTCACGGAGACCGAGCGGACTTTCCTTTTTGTCGGTTCCATTCTCTTATTGAGCTGTTTTTTCGCCGCGCAAAACATCGGCTATCGCGCCATCAATCTCATTCTTGTCGTCCCGGGTCTGATCGCGCTCGGCGCCCGAAGCGCCGATGGCGGCGTTTATCGAATGGCGACCTCCATCGTTCTCATTCTTCTCTGGTCGGAAGCCATAAGACGCTGGGTTTCATATTTTGCTCATTCGACGGTCGTTCCGGCCTATCTGTGGTTCCTCCGCGAATGTTTCTGGTGGATAACGGTTTTCGTCCTGGCTCAAATTGCGACCGCCCTGTTCCTGCAGAGCGAAATGGTCGCGCGCGTCGCGGAATTCATCGGTCTCAATTCGAGAAACGATTTGAAAAGCATGGACGCTTCGCAATCTTCGGGCGAGGCGATCTGAAGTCGCGAAAGGCGCGCCTGTTTGTATCGCCGGCTGGCGCCCCTGCGCCCGCGGCGTTAGAATGAGGCGGTAAAGCCGGGAGGAGCCGCCGGTGAATTTCGCCGAATACGCGCGTCACGATGCGACCGGCCTCGCCGAACTCGTCGCGTCCAAACAGGTGGCGCCGGCGGAGCTTCTCGAACTCGCCCTCGCGCAGAACGCCCGCGTTCATGGGAAAACCAACGCCATTTGCAGGCTGATGGAAAAAGAAGCGCGCGCGCAACTGGCGCGTTCGCTTTCCGGGCCTTTCGCCGGCGTTCCCTTTCTCATCAAGGACATTGCGCACGATTACGCCGGCATCCCGACAACCATGGCGTCCCGCGCCTTCGTCGATTTCGTTCCGAAAAACCACGCCAATCTCGTGCGCCGCTGTCTTGACGCCGGCCTGGTGATTTTCGGCAAGACCAATGCGCCGGAACTCGGGCTCCGGGCGGTGACCGACTCGCGGCTCTATGGACGCGCCAACAATCCCTGGGATCTGAATCGCACGCCCGGCGGCTCCAGCGGCGGCGCGGCGGCGGCGATCGCCGCGGGAATCGTCCCGATGGCGGCAGGAAACGACGGCGGCGGCTCGATCCGCATTCCCGCCTCCCATTGCGGCCTCGTCGGCATAAAACCGTCGCGCGGGCGCGTGTCGCTGGCGCCGGCCTGGAGCGAATATTGGCTTGGCGCTTCGTGCGAAGGCGTCATTTCCCGCAGCGTGCGCGACACCGCTCGCGCGCTCGATTTTCTGCAAGGGGCCGAACCTGGCGATCCTTTCGTCATCACGCCGCCGGAAATTCCCTATGCCCAGGCCATCGAGCGACCGCCCGGCAAATTGCGCATCGGTTATTCGGTCCGTTCGCCGATCGGGACGGAGGTTCACGCCGAGGCCGTCACCGCGGTCGAAAAGGCCGCCGCTCTGCTCCGCGGGCTTGGCCATGAGGTCGAGGAGGCGGCGCCGGATATTGACGGCGACGTTTTGGCCCAACGCTATCAGCGGCTTTTTCTGGGCTTCACCGCAGCCATAATCGCCGAAGCGAAGGCGATGGGCGCCAGGTCCGCCGACTTCGAGACCTTGACCCGCCTCGCCGGCGCCCTGGGGAAGGCGACGCCGGTCGCGACTTTCTTGACGAGCCATTTGCGCTGGAACGATTTCGCCCGCGCCTTTGGCAAATTCCACCAGAGCTATGATTTTCTGCTCACCCCGACCGCCGCCTATCCGCCGATCCTCCATGGCGAAGGCGATTTGTCGGCGGCTCAGGAGAAGATTTTCGATTTGTTGGAGCGCGCCGGCGTCCTCAGCCTCTTGGCGCGGACCGGGATTCTCGAAGGCGTGGTCAAAGAAATCGCCCGCAAAAATCTGCGCTTCACGCCATTCACCCAACTCGCCAATCTCACTGGAACGCCGGCCTTGAGCCTTCCCCTGCATTGGACGGCGGAAAATCTTCCGCTCGGCGTCCAGTTCGTCGGCCGTTTCGGCGCCGAGGGCCTCCTGCTGCAGCTGGCGCGGCAATTGGAGCAGGCCCAGCCCTGGTTCGACCGCTTGCCCGCCTGGGTGACGCAATAGGCCCGTCCAGGAATTACAGGGGCCGGAATTCGTCGACGCGCGCCGTCTTGTCGCAAGAGACGCGACGGAAATGAAAATCGCCAGCGATTCAACGAAATCGCCGGCGGCTTCGATCACGTTGCAAGAACAGGCGAGCGCTCAGACGCCATTATCCTCCAGAACCTTGCGGCAAGCGCGCGACAGCCTGTGCCGATGCGCCTGCAGGCAGGCGAGATAAGCGTTGTCGCCGGCGTCCTTGGGCAGCCTGTAGCAGAAGCGCCGCACATCGCGCCGGCAGGCGTCCTGTTGCTCTTTCGTGCCCCCCGCCTGCGCCGCCGTGGCGGCGCCGATCAGCAGCAGGGACAACATTATCGTACGAATCGTCATAGGGCGTCTTCCTTCCTTTTTGTTACGTCACTCGTCGTCCGCTTCAAGCGTGCGCGGCTTTCCCATCAGGATCGGCTGGAACAGCACCGCCGCAGCGAGGGTGCAGACCAGCGACAAGGCGAGCAGCTTTCCCATGCTGGACGTGCCGGGATGGCTGGAGAACCATAGGCTGCCGAAGGCCGTGGCGGTGGTCGCAGCGGAAAAGATCACCGCGCGGGTGAGACTCGTCTGCAGCAGATCGGTCGTCCCCCGCCGCCAGGCCATGATGTAATAGATTTTGAACGCGACGCCGACGCCAAGCAGCAGGGGCAGAGCGATGATATTGGCGAAATTGAGCGGCATGCCGATCACCACCATCAGCTCCAGCGTCACCACGCCGGCAAGCAGCAGCGGGATCAAGGTCAGCAGCACGTCGGTGATCCGGCGCAGGACCACCCAGAGGAGAATTGCGATCGAGACCAAAGCAAGGCCGCCGGCTTCCCCGAAGGCGCCCAGGATGGTGTCGCCCGCGTTCAGAATGGAGATCGAGCCCTCCGTCGCATTGGGGGCGACTTTCAAAACGGCGCGAGCAAATTTGCGCTGGGCCGCATTGGCGCCGGAATGTTCCTTGGGCGCAATCGACACGCGGGCGCGGCCGTCGGAGGCGATCCATTCGCGCGTGAGTTCTTCGGGCAGTTTGTCGCGCGTCACTTTTTCCGGCTTGAGCGCCTGGCGCAGACCATCGAGATTATAGGCGAGCGGCTGGATCATGGCCTGTTGCGCCTTGGCGCGCAGCGCCGGCTTCGCCTCGGCCAGGCGCGTGAGATCGGCCGCGAGCCGCTTCGCCGCCGCTTTCCCCGTCGCCTGGTTGGCGTTGCTCGGATCGTTCGCCGCTTCGTTCAGACGTTGCGCCGCCTCCTTCAGGGCTTCGACATTTTCCGCGTCGGTCGGCGGCGGCAAGACATCCTTGGGGTTGAGTGACGGCGCCAGCTTCTCGGCGGCGGCGGCGATCAACAGCAATTTTTCGTCCTGCCGCCGCGGGATGAAATCGGACAGGGTCCGCACATCCGCCACTTCCGGCAATTTCTTCAACTTCGTCGCCAGAAGGTCGGCCTGGCGAAGGTTGGGCGCCAGGGCCTGAACATCGTTGACGCCGGAAGAGGGATCGCGCGCCAGGGCGTGATAGGTCGCCACCGCCTCGGTCTTGGGATCTTGCAGGTCGATGGGATTGAAATCGAATTTGAGCCAGTTCAACAGGGGGAGGCCGCCGATGACGACGAGGGCCACGCCGGCGATAATTCCCTTGCGGTGGCGCGACATGTATCGATCGAGCGGCGCCAGGGCGGCATAGCCGAGCGGCTCCGGCTCGCCCGGCGGACGCAGCAGGACGATGAGCGCCGGCAGCAGCGTCACGCTGGCCAAATAAGCAATCAGCATGCCCGCCCCGGCGATCAGGCCGAGCTCCGAGACGCCCTTGTAATTGGTGGGCAGGAAGGACAGGAAGCCGGCCGCGGTGGCGAGGCCCGCCAGAGTGAGCGGCGCGCCGACATGCCGGCCCGCCAGAGCGACGGCCTTGTGCAAGTCATCCACGTCATGCCGCTCGGCCCGATAGCGCACGCCGTATTGAATGCCGAAATCGACGCCTATGCCGACGAAAAGCACGGCGAAATAGACGGAAATGATGTTGAACGTCCCGACCATCGCCAACCCCAGGGCGGCGGTCAGGGCGAGACCGACCATGAGATTGACGCCGACGGCGAATATGAGCCGCCACGAGCGCAAGGCGCGCCAGAGAATGAACAGGACGATCGCCAGGGTGATGGCGCCGTTGCGGGCGGCATGCTCCTTGATCGAGCCGAATTGCTCGTCGGACATGGCCACCGGCCCGGTGAGGCGCACGCGCGCCTGATAATGCGGCGCGACCTGGGCGACGATGCGCCGCAGGGCCTTGGTGGCGGCCTCCCCCGCCTCCACGGCCTGGTAATTGAGCTTGGGGCGAATCTCGATCACGCGCCGCAGCTCGCCCGGCGTCGCCGGCTTGCCGCTGGTCAGGACCTGCCAGGAAAAATGCGCCGGCCGGCCGGCCAGGACGTCTTCGATCGTCTCTGAAGCCGCGTCGAGCGGCCGCTTCATGTCGTCGAGCTTGAGCTGGCCCCGATTGACGCCGATGAGTCCGTCCTCCAGCGCGGCGACGAGGCCGCGCAAGCTCATGTCGGAGGCCATGTCCTCGATCAACGGCGCGCCCTGGGTCAGCCCGCCGAGCGCGTGGCGCAATTTGTCCAAAGGCAGGAAGAGCAAGCCGTTGCGCGCGAAAAAGGGCAGCCCGGCGACATTCGAGACATCGTGAAAATGGGCCTTGTCCTGCTTCAGGCGGCGGGTCAGTTCGGCGGCGGCCTGCGAGGTCAGTTCGGGCGTCGGCGCCTCGACCACGGCGTAGATCAGCTGGAAACGATGGAAATCCTTCTCGAAGGCGTGCTCGCGCATGCGCCAGGGCAATTGGTCGGACAAGAGCCCGTTGATGTCCGAGGTCATGCGGAAGTGGGTCGCAGTGAAATAGCTCGCGCCGACGGCGGCGATCAGGAAGACCACGACCAGCGCGCGCGCGTGGCGCACACAGAATTCGATGGTTTCGACAATGGCTTTGGCGAGCATGTGCACATCGCTGTTTTGGCGCCGGAATTTCGCGCCGGTTCACGCTAGGATTTTTGCGCTCCCGGTTTCGTTTCCTCCCGTCGCCGCACCGCCCCCGCGGCTGTCGAATTGCGCCGCCGCGCTTTGCGCGTGCGTCGCTCCCGATTCTCCGTCTAGCCTATTTTGTCGCCTTTTTAAAATCGCAAACTTGGCCTCTCCTTCATGTCCATGCCGAGAATCCCGGCAAAAACGGCAATTTTTTGCGCCGGGCGCGCCGCGTTCCTTCTTTTGGAGCAGGCGCGGACGCGAAAGCCGAAAAAGGGCGCGCCAGCTCTTAGGCGCTTATCG
>CAYRNB010000078.1:0-13869 GCA_964425315.1 uncultured Rhodoblastus sp. | reverse complement strand
CCACCCACGGCCGCAACATGGCCGGCGCGCGCGGCCTGTGGCGCGCCACCGGCATGAAGGATTCCGACTTCGGCAAGCCGATCATCGCGGTGGTCAACAGTTTCACCCAGTTCGTGCCCGGCCATGTCCATCTGAAAGACCTCGGCCAGATGGTGGCGCGCGAAATCGAGGCGGCGGGCGGCGTCGCCAAGGAGTTCCATACGATCGCCATCGACGACGGCATCGCCATGGGCCATGCCGGCATGCTCTATAGCCTGCCTTCGCGCGAAATCATCGCCGATTCCGTCGAATATATGGTCAACGCCCATTGCGCCGACGCCATGGTGTGCATTTCCAATTGCGACAAGATCACGCCCGGCATGCTGATGGCGGCTTTGCGCCTCAATATTCCCGCCGTCTTTGTCTCGGGCGGGCCGATGGAGGCGGGCAAGGTCCTGATCGGGGGAAAAACCAAAGCGGTCGATCTGATCGACGCCATGGTCGCCGCCGCCGACGCCAATGTGAGCGACGCGGATGTCGTCGCAATGGAGCGCTCGGCCTGTCCGACCTGCGGTTCCTGCTCCGGCATGTTCACCGCCAATTCCATGAACTGCCTGACCGAGGCGCTCGGCCTGTCGCTGCCCGGCAACGGCACGCTCGTCGCCACCCACGCCGATCGCAAAGACCTGTTCCTGAACGCCGGCCGCCTCATCGTCGATCTCTGCCGCCGCTATTACGAAGAGGACGACGAAAAAGCGCTTCCGCGCTCGATTGCGACCTTCAAGGCCTTCGAGAACGCCATGACGCTCGACATCGCCATGGGCGGCTCGACCAATACGGTGCTGCATTTGCTCGCCGCCGCCTACGAAGCGGGGGTGAAATTCGATATGGCCGACATCGACCGGCTGTCGCGCCGCGTGCCCGTCCTATGCAAGGTCGCGCCCTCCAAGTCCGACGTTCATCTCGAAGACGTGCATCGCGCCGGCGGCATCCATGGAATTCTGGGCGAGCTCGATCGCGCCGGCCTTTTGAACCGCGATGTCCATTCGGTCCACAGCCCGAGCCTGGAGGCGGCGCTCGCCGCCTGGGACATCAAGCGCAATGCGTCCGAAGGGACGGAAATCTTCTACCGCGCCTCGCCCGGCGGAATCCCCACGCAAACCGCCTTCAGCCAGTCGCGCCGTTACGACACGCTCGACGGCGACCGCGCCAAGGGCGTGATCCGCTCGGCCGACAACGCCTTTTCCAAGGACGGCGGCCTCGCCGTCCTCTTCGGCAATCTCGCCGAGGACGGGGCGATCGTCAAAACCGCCGGCGTGGACGAGAGCAATCTGAAATTTTCCGGCCCGGCCATCGTCTTCGAAAGCCAGGAGGCGGCGGTCGGCGGCATTCTGTCGGGCAAGGTGGTCGCCGGCGAGGTGGTGGTCATCCGCTACGAGGGGCCGCGCGGCGGGCCGGGCATGCAGGAAATGCTCTATCCGACCAGCTATCTCAAGAGCATGGGCCTGGGAAAGAAATGCGCCCTCATCACCGACGGACGCTTTTCGGGCGGCACGTCGGGGCTCTCTATCGGCCATGTCTCGCCGGAGGCGGATGAGGGCGGGTTGATCGGCCTGGTGGAAAATGGAGACCGGATCGAGATCGACATTCCCGCCCGCTCGCTGCGCCTCGCCGTGGCGGAAGAGGAGCTGGCGCGCCGCCGCGCCGCCATGGAGGCGAAAGGCGAGGGCGCCTGGAAAGCGCAAGGACGCGAGCGTCCGCTGTCCACGGCCCTGCGCGCCTATGCCGCCATGACCACCAGCGCCGCCAAGGGCGCGGTGCGGGTCGTCCCGTAACCGCGCAGGGTCATCGCGCAAAAAGGGCCGGCGTAAGCCGACCCTTCGTTTTTGAGGCGATCGAGTGAAGCGATCAGGCCAGCGGCCCGCCGACCGGCAGGACGTTGCGGCCGAAGACGCCCAGGAAAACCACGTGGAACATCATGTACCAGGCAAGACCGGCGCAGGCGAGCAGGTCCCACGCGGCGATGGGCAGCAGGCTCTTGTGACCCCAGAATACCAAGGTGAGGAGGGCGAAGCCGACCGTCAGCGTCAGGAAGGTGAGGAACATGGCCATGTGGATCTTGAGCGAGGCGATCAGCAGACCGGCCGTGAAGATAAAATAGGCGAGCATGAAGAAGCCGAGGTCGTTTTCGGTCAGCGCCAGCATTTTATTGCCGCTGGTTGAGCCGACCAGATAGGCGCAGAGAATGATCCAGAAGGCGCCGTAACCGCAGAACGCAGCGTAACCGAAATTATTGCCCGTCCTCTGTTCCTGGTAGCCGGCGATCAGCTGACCGACGCCGCCAAAGATGAAGCCGGACCAGATGACCGGGCCAATGCCCATCCAGCCGAGATTATGGAACTGCAGCAGCATGGTGGTCAAACCGAAGCCTCCGAGGCCAACCACGGCAGGATTGCCGAGCACCGGAGCTACAGGGTCTTTAGCGATCGATTCAGCCATTGGGTTTTCCTCGCTCAATTTAATTAACGCCGGCGCTAGCGGGCGTTGGCGCGTCAAAGCGCCGGATCTTTCTTTTGGGCCGCCCGCCGCGGTTTTTTCGGCGCCGGAGCGCGAACTTTGGCGGCGGAATGCGGCAGTTCAGATCGTCCAACGACGGCAGACGCCTCACGAACTTCTGACATGCCGCGGCGTTGAATAAAACCGTTCCGCGCCAAGCCCGCGCGCCGGAGGCCCGTTCTTGCCGCGCGCGACATCGTACAGCAGTTCGCACGCGCCGACCTTGCTAGATCGACCATTGAATTCTTAGCTAAGCTGAGACCATGTGGCGATTAAACTATGTGCTTACATCGAAGGCATAGCTTCAAGAAGAATATTGCTTGACGATGGCGACTCGCGTCGATTCGATCGCGATCGCCGCCGCATACCGGGTGCGAGGTAAATGTCGGAAGACTCTTATTTCTTTGACTGATCAAGATCAGTTCCGCAAATCTAGTCCGCCGGCAAAGGCCAGATCGGCGCGCGAAAGAAGCAGAACCCGGTTTTTCGCAGGAAGCGCCGTCTCTATTGGGAGTCTGGACCCGTTTGCGATCCGGGCGGATGGCGAACAGATTCAGCCGCAGGAGTTAGCCCATTGAACGACGTTACGCTTTTTGAAACGCGCGGCGAGATCGCCCATTTTATCTTCAATCGGCCGCAGGCGCGCAACGCCCTCACTTTCGAGATGTACGAACATCTTCGCGAGGCTTGCGAAAAGGTTTCCGCCGAGCGCGGCGCAAAAGCGCTGCTGATTTATGGCGCCGGCGACAAGGCTTTCGCTTCGGGCACCGACATTGCCGAATTTCGCGCCCTGAAATCGGCCGAGGACGCGGTCGCCTATGAACACAAGATCGAACGCGTGCTGAGCGCTCTGGAGAATTGCCGCGTTCCGACCATCGCCGCCATAGCCGGCGCCTGCACGGGGGGCGGCGCGGCCATCGCCGCCTGCTGTGATCTGCGGGTCGCCGCGGCCAACGCCAAATTCGGCTTTCCCATCGCCCGCACCCTCGGCAATTGCCTGTCCGTCGCCAATTATGGCCGGCTCGCGGCGCTGATCGGCGTGGCGCGGGTCAAGGATCTGATCTTCACCGCCCGCCTCATCGACGCGGAAGAGGCGCGGCTCTTCGGCTTGGTCGGCGAGATCGTAGCGCCGGACGCCTTGCCCGACCGCGCGGAGGAACTGGCGCACACGGTGGCCAGCCACGCCCCTCTGACGCTCCGCGCCACCAAGGAGGCGCTGGCGCGCCTGCGCCTCCCGGCCGAGACCGGCGAGGACCTGGTGGTCATGTGCTATCGTAGCGCCGATTTCCAGGAAGGCATGGAGGCTTTTCTGGCCAAACGAAAGCCGCAATGGCGCGGGGAGTAATCCGCTCATGCCGCAGAGCCGCGAGAAACTGATCGCCAGCCAGTTCGGCGCCGTCGCCGCCGCCTATGTCGAAAGCGCCGTCCATGCGTCCGGCGCCGATCTCGACGCCGTGGCGCGCCTCGCAGCGCAGGCGAGGCCCGAACGCGCGCTGGATCTGGGAACGGGAGGCGGTCATGTCGCCATGCTGCTGGCGCTTCATGCGCGCCGCGCCACCGCGGTCGATCTCTCCCCCGAAATGCTGTGCGCCGTCGCCGCGCGCGCACGCGACGGCGGCCGCGACAATCTCGAAACCATCGCTGCGGCGGCGGAAAATCTACCCTTCGCCGATGGGGAGTTCGATTTTCTCGCCAGCCGCTTTTCCGCCCATCACTGGCGCGATTTCGCCGCCGGGCTGCGCCAGGCCCATCGCGTGTTGCGCGCCGGCGCGCCCGCGGTTTTCATCGACATTGTCGCGCCGGCGCGGCCCGCTTTCGATACGCATCTGCAGGCGGTCGAACTCCTGCGCGATCCGTCACATGTGCGTGACTATGCCGTGTCCGAATGGTTCGCAGCCCTGGGCCAGGCGGGATTTGCGATCAAATCCTGTACGACATGGCGGTTGCGCATGGACTTCGCCGCCTGGACCGGACGGATGCGCACGCCGCCGGCCCTGGCGCAGGCGATTCGCGCGCTGCAGACGCAGACCGACGACGAGACGCGCGCCTATTTCGCCATAGAAGCGGACGGCGCCTTCCTGCTCGACGCAGCGATGATCGAAGCGACGGCGTGACAGCGCAAGGCCGTTTTCAGCCGATCGAATATTACGTTCGTAATTTTGTTGACTCAACGTAATAAATTGCTGATATTCATGATTAATATCCGAATGAATTGCAATAAAGAATTTGACGGATATATTTTTGAACGAAATACAACCATTGGAAGTTATAAACCGACAAGGGCGCGTCGGGCAGAGGTTTGTCATTGACAAATATTACCAGGGCGACCCGTCCCGTTGATCCGTTGTTTGCGTGAATTTGGGTTAGAGCGTGCGTAAGCCGAATTTCATCGATCGCCATGTCGGCGTCCGCCTGCGCAATTTGCGCCAGCGGCGCGCCATGGCGGCCGAGACCCTGGCGCAGGCTTTGGCGATATCGCCCGAGAGGCTTGCCGATTTCGAGGAGGGACGGGAGCGCATTTCCGCCGAGCTGTTGCGCAAAATGTCCCGCATCCTGGGCGCGCCGGCCTCCGAATTCTTCCTCGGCCTGGCGCCGGCCGGCGGCGCCGCGTCCGCCTTCGCCGAGGCGCCGTCGCCGGAGGAGGAAGAGCGGCAATTGCTGCGCGATTTCGGCCGCATCCGCGACGCCGGAACGCGGGCGCTCATCCTCGCTCTCGTCGCCGCTTATGCGGAATATAGCGATCCGAGCGAGAGCTGAGAGCGGCCTGGCCTTCGGCGCGAAAGTCAGGCGGCGCGCACCGAGGCGAGAAAGCGGTCGACTTCGGCCCGCAGCTTTTGCGCCTGTTTCGACAATTCCCCGGCCGAGGTCCGCATCTGCATGGTTGCGGCGCTGGAATTCTGCGCCGTCTCGAGCACGCCGACGATATTGGCGGCGACTTCCCTGGCGTTTTCCGAGGCTTGCTGGATGTTTTGGGCGATATCCAGCGTCGCCGAGCCCTGTTGCTCCACGGCGGCGGCCACGGTTTCGGAAATGGCGCGTACCTGTTCGGTCGTGCGCACGATCGAGGAAATGAAGCCGGCGGCGTTTTGGGTCGAATTCTGGATGCCTGCGATCTGGGTGGAAATTTCCGCCGTCGCCTTGGCGGTCTGCTCTGCGAGCGTTTTCACTTCTTGGGCGACGACGGCGAAACCGCGTCCGGCTTCCCCGGCGCGCGCCGCTTCGATCGTGGCGTTCAGCGCCAGCATATTGGTCTGGCCGGCGATGTCGGCGATGAGGCTGACAATGCCGCCGATCCTTTCCGCCGCCTGCGACAATTCGCGCATCAGCGAATCCGTCTTTTCAGTCTGCGCCGCCGCCTCCGCCGCGATGTCGCGCGAGCGCAGGACATGCTCGCGGATTTCCTTGACCGAATAGGACAGTTGTTCGGTCGCGGAAGCGACAGAGCCGACATTGCCGGACGCGGTTTCGGAGGCTTCGGCGACGGTCTTGGCCTGGGTCGCGGCTTCCGCCGCCGCATCGCTCATCACGCTGGCCGACGCCTCCATTTCGGAAGCGGCGGCCGAGACGCCGCCGACGATGGCGTTGACCGACGAATCGAAAGTCGCGGCGAGCGAGGACAGGATTTTCCTGCGCTCGGACTCGGCGTTGGAGCGCGCTGCGCCGCTCTCCTGCTCGAGTTGGCGCGCCTGCTCTATGTCGCGTTTGAACTGGACGAGCGCCCGCGCCATATCGCCGATCTCGTCGCCCCTGTCGGCGCCGGCGACGTTGGCCGACAGATCGCCGGAAGCAAGGCGCCGCAGCGCCTGCGTCGCGGCGCCGATCGGGCGGACGAGACCGACGTTCAGGAGGAAGGCGGCTGCGGCGCTCAAAGCGACGCCCAGCGCGAGGACGGCGAGCAGAATGGCGCGCTGCCGGCGGTATTGAAATTCGACCGAGGCGGCGGCCTGCTTGCCGCCGTTGCGCACCAAAGCGATTTCTTGGCCGAGCGCATCGGCGACGGCCTTTTTCGCGCCGGCGTCCGGTCCGAGGAAACGGTCCATCGCCTGAACCGCGTCGCCGCTGGCCGCAACGGAAACCGTCTGCTCCGCCGAGGCGCGGAATTTCGGCCAGAGGTCGCGATAGCGCTTCATCAGGCGCGCTTCGCCGGCGCCGTGCGCGATCAACGGCGCGAAATTCTTGGTCGCCGCATCGACGGCGGCGGCGGCGGCGGCGAAAGCGGCGCGGGCGGGCGCCTGGCCTGCCTGCGACTGGTAGGCGATGAGCGCCTTGGCTTCCTTGATGCGGAATTGCTGCACTGCGTCGTCAATTGCCCATATCCCTTCGGTCGAAGGCAGCCAATCGCTGCGCAGGCGCCCGGCGTGGGCGTCCAGGCGTGACATCTGCGTCAAAGCAAGGCCGCCGATAAAGAGCTGGACCAGCACGGCCACGGCCACGGCCGCGAGGATTTTGTAGCTAATGCTCAATTTCGCCCAAAACTGCATTTTGCCCTCGACCTTTATGAATGCGCCGGAAACGGTTGGCGTAGCGCCGAATATTTGGCGCAGAAATAACCGGCCAGGCTTGTGCCGGGCTGGCGCCTGATCCAGGTCATTTCCGTCCGGGGCCCGTTGCGCGCGGCGACGGGCGACATGAGCATGAGCGAATCGGTCGGAAGGCGCCGCGCCACCTGATTTGCGTCATGTCGAAAAGGCGCTGGAAAATCTGGCGCGCCACAAGCAGATCGACCTGCCTTCCGCACGGCGCGGCTGGATCGTTCAAGTGGCCAATGAAAACCTTCCGCCGAAATTCTGCCGGCGCGGCTGCGAAGACTTGCCATACGCCACCGCTAACCCTCTTTAATCCCGTCAAATTTACGAAAATTAGACGGCACGATTGACAGAATTGAAGTTGACAAAAATAATAGACTGACGTCGCTGGCGACGGGCGTGGAGGCCTGGATATGCCGAAAGCCTATGATGACCCGGAGGCCGTGGCGGTCGCCGTGGCGTCGCTGGTGAAAATGATCGGCCTGCTCGGCGCCGAATTGGTCGTCGGAATCCATAATGACGACATCGATTTGATCGAAACCAGCATACGCGCCAAGCTGCACGCGACCGTCGCCGGCGTTTCGCCGGAGGCGACGGCGGCCGGCGTCGCGCTCGCGCATCGCCTGGTTGAGCCGGTCTTGCGCGATCTGCGCGCCCGCGTCGAAGCCCGCGCGCTCAAGACGGAAGTTGCTCCTAGTCCTGCCGCGCGCGGCCGCGCCAGCCAACTCAATTGATCCGGGCGCTGGCGATCATTTTCCGGTGACCAGCACGATCTTGCCCATATGGGCCGAGGTCTCCATCAATTCGTGCGCGGCGCGCGCCTCTTCCAGCGGAAAGGTCGCGTGGACGATGGGCCGGATCTCGCCGGAATCGAGCCATGGCCAGATCTTGTCGCGCAAGGCGGCGGCGATCGCCGCTTTCGCCTCCGGAGGGCGGGAGCGCAGGGTCGAGCCGGTGATGGTCAGGCGTTTGAGCATCAGGATCATGAAGTCGAAATTCTCGACCTTGCTTCCCTTCAAAAAGGCGATCTGCACCAGGCGGCCCTCCGGCGCCAGAGTCGAAAGATTCCTTTGCAGATATGATCCGCCGACCATGTCGAGAATGACGTCCGCGCCCTTCTTTCCGGTCAGCTCTTTGACCGCGGCGACGAAATCCTGCTCGCGATAATTGATCGCGACGTCGGCGCCGAGTTTCTTGCAGAATTCGACCTTTTCCGCCGATCCCGCCGTGGTGAAAACCTTGGCGCCGAATTTCTTCGCCAACTGGATGGCGGTCGAGCCAATGCCGCTCGATCCGCCATGGACGAGAAAGTTCTCGCCCGGCGCCAGCCTGCCGCGGACGAAGACATTGTCATAGACGGTGAAGACGGTTTCGGGGATTCCGGCCGCCTCGACGAGGCTTAAAGGCTTGGGCTTCGGCAGGCAGAGGCATTCGTAGGCGAGGCAATATTCGGCATAGCCGCCCGATCCCACCAGGGCGCAAACCTCGTCGCCGACCGCCATATCCATCACGCCTTCGCCGAGCGCGGCGATCCGGCCCGCGACTTCGAGGCCGGGGATGGCGCTTTCGCCCGGCGGTGGCGGATAGAGCCCGTCGCGCTGGAGGATGTCCGGCCGGTTGACGCCGGCCGCCGCGACCTCGATGAGAACCTGGCGGGGGCCGGGCGCGGGAACCGGCGCCTCGCGCCATCGAATGACCTCCGGCCCGCCGGCGCCGTCGAAGGCGATTTCGCGCATTGTGGTCGGAAGAGCGGCCATGGCACAACTCCTGCTCAAGGCGTTTTATAGTAGAAGTGAACGCTCAATATCGCGCCGATGACAATGACGAACAAGCGGACATAGAGCGGCGGAATGCGCGAGCCGGCCCGGGCGCCGAGATAGCCGCCGGCGATCGAGCCGGCGGAGACAACCACGGCCTCCGGCCAATGCCCTCGGCCGGAGAGCAGAAAAGTCGCGGTGGCGGTGGCGTTCATCATCGTGGCGAGCAGCATTTTGAGGCTGTTCATCAGCACGATGTCCTTGAGCCCGTAAAGGGTCAGGGCCGCCAGCATCATAATGCCGATGCCGCCGCCGAAATAGCCGCCGTAGAGAGCGACGAAGGCTTGCGCGGTCAAAATGCTCAAGGGGCCGAGAATCTGCTTTTCCGTTTGTTTCGGCATGACCATGCCGAAAGCGAAAATGAGGGTCGCCGCGCCGAGCAGAAACGGGACTGAACGGGCGAAAAATCTTTCAGGCGTCGCGAGCAGCAGCAGCGCGCCGAAGAGGCCGCCGACGAGCGAAATGATCGCCAGCTTCCGGCCGTCTATGCGGGGGTCCTTGAGGGTTTGGCGCAGGCTGTCGCGATAGGCGTAAGTGGTGACGATCTGCGCCGGGAAGAGCGCGATCGTGCTGGTGGCGTTGGCGTCGATCGCCGGCAGGCCCAGGGTCAAGAGCGCCGGAAAGGTGAGAAAGGAGCCGCCGCCGGCGAGCGCATTGATGAAGCCCGCGCCAAAGCCGGCGAGAATGAGGAGTATCCAGGACATGGCTTCGGTTCCGGCGAAGGTTCGGCTCGCCGCCCTTTTGCCACGAGGGCGCGCCCGGCGCCACCAGGCTTTTGCGCAAAGAATGGGCGCGTAAGGGAAATTGTCGGCGGGCCGATCAATCCAGGGTCTGGCGGAAGCGCGCCACCGCTATGCCCATGGCGGCCAGCGTAAAGGCCGCCAGAGCCGCGGCGTCCGTCACAATATCGGAAAAACCCGCGCCTTTCAGCATCACGCCGCGCACGATGCGCAGATAATGGGTGAGCGGCAGGATCGAGCCGATGTCCTGCGCCCAAACCGGCATGCCGCGAAACGGAAACATGAATCCGGAGAGCAGAATGCTCGGCAGGAAGAAGAAGAAGCTCATCTGCACCGCCTGCAATTGGTTCTTGGCGACGGTCGAAAAAGTGTAGCCGACCGAAAGATTGGCGATGATGAACAGCATGGTGAGCAGGACGAAAAGGCCGAGACTGCCGACGACCGGCACAAAGAAAATGAACCGCGCCGCGCCGGCGATGAGCGCCATCTGGAAAAAGCCCACCGCCGCATAGGGCAGGATTTTGCCCAGCATGATCTCGACCGGATTGATCGGCATGGAGAGCAGGCTCTCCATCGTGCCGCGCTCGATTTCGCGGGTCACCGAAAGGGCGGTGAAGATCAGCATGGTCAAGGTGAGGATGGTGCCGATGAGGCCGGGCACGATATTGAGCCGCGTCTCGCCGGCGGGATTGTAGCGTTTCTGCAGACGCACTTCGTAGGGCGGGGGCCTGGCGGCGAGGTAGGACAAGGGCCCGGTCAATTCGCGGTTGAAGACCTGCGCGGCCATGCCGTTGAGCGCAAACTGGGCGCCGTTGACGACCGTGGGGTCGGCCGCGTCGGCGATGACGAGAATGGCGGGGTCTTCGCCGCGCACCAGGCGGCGCTCGAAATTCTGCGGGATTTCGATGACGAAATTGACTGCGCCGGAAAGGATCTTGGGGTTGATCTCGCTCGGGCCGGAAAGATCATAGCGAATGTCGAAATAATCGGTTTCGCGCAAGCTGGCGATGAACAGGCGCGAAAAGGCGCTGTGGTCATTGTCGAGCACGGCGGTCGGTAGGTGTTTGGGATCGGAATTGATGGCGAAGCCGAACAGGATGAGCTGCATGACCGGGATCAGGATCATTGTGGCGAAGGTCAGCCGGTCGCGCCGCAGTTGGATCAATTCCTTGATGAAGACGGCGTAGAGCCGTTTCAACGACGCGAAGAAACGCGCGCTTCCGCCCGCTGCGATCGTCATCAGAAATTGTCCTGCGCGCGCGTCATCAGTTCGATGAACACGTCTTCGAGATTGGGCGAATCGGGCGTCCAATGACGCCCTTCGCTACGGAATTCCCGCGCGACGCGGTCAAGCGCCTGCGAGTCGCGGCTTGCTACATGGAGGCTCGCGCCGAAGGGCGCGACCATGTCCACGCCCGGCGTTTCTTTCAAGGTTTCGGCGAGATCGGCGAGGTCGGCGCCGGTGACCGTATAGGTCGAGAGATTCGATTCGGCGATGATTTTCGCCGCCGTTCCCTGCGTCAGCAGATGGCCGTAGGCGATATAGGCGATCTCGTGGCAGCGCTCGGCCTCGTCCATATAATGGGTCGAAACCAGCACGGTGAGGCCGTCGCGCGCCAGGCCGTGAATCTCGTCCCAGAAATCGCGACGCGCTTTGGGATCGACGCCGGCGGTCGGCTCGTCGAGCAGAAGCAGGTCGGGCTTGGGCATGATGCAGGCGCCGAGCGCCAGCCTCTGCTTCCAGCCGCCTGACAATTCCCCGGCGAGCTGATTTTTTCGCGCGGAAAGGCCCAGCGTTTCGATTGTTTCCAGCGCGCTCGCCTGCGGGTTGGAGAGTCCGAAAACCCGGCCGATAAATTCGAGATTTTCGCGGATGGTGAGATCGGCGTAGAGCGAAAATCTTTGCGTCATATAGCCGGTGCGGCGCTTGATCTCGGTCTGCTGGGTGAGAATGTCGTAGCCAAGGCAGAAGCCGGTTCCGCTATCCGGCGTCAGCAGTCCGCAGAGCATGCGAATCGTCGTTGTCTTGCCGCTGCCATTTGGGCCGAGGAAGCCGTGGATGCGGCCGCGCCGCACCTGCATGGAGAGATTGTCGACGACGAGCTTGCCGTCGAAACTCTTACAAAGGTTGCGCGCGTCGATGACGATGTCGGGCGTATCGTTCATTTCGCCGCCTTTGACGCCGCCTCCGGCGCCACGAACCGCACGGTCACCGGCTGGCCGAGCGGCGGCAGTTTCAGATTTTTGTCGTCGGGCCGCGCGTCGATGCGGAACACCAGCTTGCCGCGCTCGTCGAGCGAGAAGATCACCGGCGGGGTGAACTCCGCCTGCTGCGAGATATAGATCACGTGCGCGCGAAAGCCTGGGCCGCAATTGTCGCAGGAGACATTGATTTCTTTCCCGAGCGAAAATTTCGCCAACTGGGTCTCGGGGACGTAGAAGCGGACTTTGCGGTTTTCCGGCGGCAGCAAGGCGAGAATGGGTTGTCCGGCGTTGACCATTTCTCCGGGCCAGAAATAGACGTCCTGAATGATCCCCGCGGCGGGGGCATGAACGCTCTGGCGCGCGATGCGCGTGTCGATCTGCTGCACTTGCGACTTGGCTTGGAGGAGCGCGGCCTGTGCGGCGTCGATCTCGTTGCTGCGCGAGGGGAGAAGCGCCGCTTCGATCTGGCGTTTCGCCTCGGCCACAGCGGCCTTGTCGCGGTCGAGGGCGAATTTCGCCTGGTCGCGCGCCGCAACCGTGGTCGCGCCCTTGGGCAGCAGGGCGGCCTGGCGCTCATATTCGGTTCGTGACAGGACGAGCGAGGCCTTGGCGCGTTCGAGGCTCGCCTTCAGCACGGCGATCTGCTCGGGCCGGTTCATGGCCGCTTTGAGGTTGGCGAGCGTCGCCTGCGCTTGTTCGACTTTCGCCTTGGCCTCGGTTCGCAATTCGTCGAGCACCGGCGTGTCCATTTTGAACAGCAGCTCGCCTTTTGTGACCTGCGCGCCGGGCTGGACAGTGAGCAGTTTCAGTCTTTCGCCCTCGATCGGCCCGATCTGGACGAGATCGCCTTCGACATAGCCCTCGAAAATCCCGCGCGGCTTGCCGGGCGCGAAGATTTTCGTGGCGGCCCAGGTCAGGACGATGAGGACGAGAAAGGGCAGGACGAACCGGAGCCGGTTCTTCATGACGGCCTCCGCGTCAGGGCCCGCAGGAGCAGGTCGAAATGGGCGTCCATCATGGCGCGGGCGTCGAGTGGCTCGATGCGCTGAAAGACGATGGCCCAGATGACGGCGACGAGCGCCGGGGCGATGACGAGCTGCGGAAAACGCGCCGGCGCGTCGGAGGCGAATTCGCCGCTTTCGCATCCCTTGGCGACGATCGCCCGGATCACCCGAATGCCGCGCGAAACAATCTCGCGATGATAGAATTCGGCGATTTGCGGAAAGCGGCCGCCTTCGCACATGACGAGATGCAGAACGCGCCGGCGGTTTTCATCCGCGAAAGCCGCGACGATGACCGAGCCCATCATGCGCAGCATCTCGCTCGCCGGCGAAGCCGAGGCCGCGACCCTTTCCTCGAAATCGTCGATCACCACGGTGATCGACGATTTGACGATGGCTTCGAGCAGGTCCTCCTTGGAGGCGAAATAAAGATAAATCGTGCCCTTGGCGACGCCCGCGGCCTTCGCGACGTCGTCGAGGCGCGCGGCGGCAAAACCTTTTTGCGAGAAGACGTCGAGCGCGGCGGCGCGGATGGCGCGCATCCGCTCCTCGCGTTCGACTTGCGTGCGCGCCTGCCTGCGCGTTGGTTTTTCCCCCTTCTTCATAATGACTGACTATACAGTCAGTTTATGGTTAACGCAAGCCGATTCATGCTTTGATCCGCGTCAAGGATTGGTGGCGCAGCAGCGCTAGTGTGGGTCCAAAGCCGCATTATTTAGGGGGAAACGGCGATGAAAGCGTCCGACATCATGACGGCGGAGGTCAAGACGATCGACCCCGACGCGACTATTGACGAGGCCATTGCCCTGCTGCTGTCCGCCCATGTCTCCGGCCTGCCGGTCGCCGACAGCGACGGGCGGCTGGTCGGCGTGGTCAGCGAAGGCGATTTTCTCCATCGCCCGGAATTGGGCACGGTGAAGCGCAAGCCGCGCTGGATCGAATTTCTGCTCGGCCCGGGCGAGATCGCACAATCCTACGTGCTGAGCCACGGCCGCAAAGTGCATGAGGTGATGACGCGCGACGTGGTGACCATCCATCCCACCGC